>JACPCP010000025.1 GCA_016179745.1 Candidatus Omnitrophota bacterium | reverse complement strand
CCGCCGCCGCCGGCTTTCGCTTTGATGATAATGGGATAGCCAAATTTTTTTGCGGTCCTGAGCGCTTCTGCTTGATCGCTGATAATGCCTTTGCTGCCGGGAATAATGGGGACTTTGGCCTTGCGCATGGTCTCGCGCGCAAGAGATTTGTCGCCGGCAAGCCGGACACTTTCCGGTTTCGGCCCGATAAATTTGATCTGACAGGATTCGCAAATTTCGGCAAAATGGGGGTTCTCCGAAAGAAAACCCCAACCCGGGTGAATGGCCTCGACATCGGCCACTTCCGCAGCGCTGATGATGGCGGGGATGTTCAGGTAGCTTTCACTGGACGGCGCCTCCCCGATGCAGATGGCGTCATCCGCCAACTTGACATGGAGGGACTCCCGGTCCGCCTTGGAGTAAACAGCCACGGAATGGATCCCAAGCTCCCGGCAGGCCCGGATGATTCGAACGGCAACCTCTCCCCGATTCGCAATTAAAATGCGGCTAAACATAAAGGTGGGGTGACGAACCTGACGGGGGATCAGGCCTTTTGAATTTTAAAAAGAGGTTGGTCGAACTCCACCGGCTGGCCGTTTTCGACGAGGATAGTGAGGACCGTGCCGTGGAGATCGGATTTGATTTCATTCATTAATTTCATCGCCTCAATGATGCAGAGGACGTCCCCCTCGGCGACCTTTTTGCCTGGGGTCACGTAGGGGACGGCGTCCGGCGCCGGCGCAAGATAAAAAGTCCCGACCATCGGCGAACGGATGATCACGTGATTGGCGTCTTCGGCAGTCTCCCGGGCGGTTTGTTGTCCGACCGGGGGAATCATTCCGCTCTCACGGTTCCCGGACGGTAAGACAGAGGGGCCAAAGGCGCCGCCTTCGGGAACAATCTTCCCCGTCGGCCCCCGTTTCAAACGGATCTTGAGCCCCTCCTTTTCCACCTCGAGCTCACTCAGCCCGTGTTCCTCCATCAGGTTGATCATTTCCTTGAGTTCCTTGATCGTCATGGCTTCTCGGCCTCGTCAATGAGCATCACAGGGATCCCGTCCCGGATCGGATAACGAAGACCGCATCCGGGGTTCTGACAAATCAACCGCTCGCCCTCCAGCCTCACCTCGGCCTTGCAGGCCGGGCACGCCAAAATTTTTAAAAGCTCTGCGTCGATCATTCAGGCCTCCTGTAGTTTCGCTGCGGCTTCCAAATCATGAATGACATTTTTCCTGAGTCCGCCTTTAAAGGCAAAGAGAAGTCCGGCTGCGAGGGCCACGCCATAGAAAAGAATGTCATAAAGGATGGAAAGCGCAAGGGCTTTTTCTGCCGGCATGATGGATTTGAAAAAAAAGACGAAGCCTGCCTCACGCACGCCGAGGCCGCTCACGCTGGGGGCCAAACTCACAAATCCAACCAGCGGCACCATCACAAAAAAGGGCCACGGGGAGGCCTCGATCCCCAGGCTCCGGGCCAGAAGATAGACATCCCAGATAAAAATGAGCTGTGACACAATCGAGATGACAAAGCATCCGGCGAAAATCCCCTTGTGGTTCCGGTATCCCCGAATGGCGTGGTAAAGATCGGAAAGTTTTTGACGCCATTCCTTGGAGGGAATCAAAAATGAGAGAACTCCAAATTTCTTCGCAAACCGCCGGCTGGAAAAGAATAAACCCGCAAAGAGAAAAACGGCCAGGGCCCCAATCACCGAACGCTCCACCGCCGGAGTGGCCAGGGTTTTCCCGTAAACCGCCAGGGCCGTCAGCACAATGGGAAAGAGGGAAATGAAACCCACCATCCGGTCCAAAACAACTCCCGTAAAGGAACCCAGTTTCTTGCCCGAATACTGGAAGGCAAAATACCCCTTGGCGATGTCCCCGCCCAAGGCCGACGGCAGGAAGAGGGTAAAAAAGAGACCCAAAAAGGTCAGGTGGACCGTTTGAAGAAAACTGACCTTCACTTTTTGAACGTGAAAGATCATTTGGAGCCGCTTGGAAGTGATCGCAATGGCCAGCCCATAGGCGCCGATGGCGGCGAGAAACCATTCCCATTGAAGCCCGTGTCTTAAGATCAGAAGAGCGGCTTCGAGTTTGTCACGCAGGAAGTAACCCAGCCCCCCGAGGGCCAGGAGGCTGATTCCGGCCCGCAGCACCCAGCCCCGGTCAATCTTCATGAACCTCCGACTTTCGCCACAAATTTCATCTGAAGTTCCGGAAGCAACGTCTTCAACAGCCGGTCTTCCTCAGGAGTCCGATTACCTCGGGTTTTTGCTTCCAGCAGGACCAGCAAATCAATGGTTTCTTTGGCCGCTCTTAGATCCAGTTGAACCGCCTTATTTTCCGGATTCGGAATCTCACCCAGATGGATCAAGGCTTGATAGCCCAAAGAGGTTAAAAAGACAGAAAAGGTCAGCGCCGCTTTTTCTTCGGAGGGAGGCGGAACAGCCCCTTTTTCCCGGGCCGCACCTTCTTTCCAGGATTCGTCAATTTTCTTTTCGGTGAACCGGACTTCTTTTTCGGTCATCGTGTGATGTCGATGCTCCTTCAAAAAAAAGAGGTTCTTGGCCCGAGTGGGGAGAGAAGTTAAGCCAAGAACCTCTATAGGGTGAGTGGAGACCTGACGGCCTCCAATGCAAAGAGAACGTATACCACAAGCCTTAAGCGAGTGTCAACAATTTTGTTACCCGGTCAGGCGACCGGCGAGTGAGGATTCTTCAGGGGGCGGGTTTGAACTGGACGGCCAGGCCCAAACCCTGTTTGCGCTCTTCTTTTCTGCGCACAACTCCTTCTAAATGATACTCTTCCGGAAAGTTCCCGCTGGGATGGATCGAGATCGATACCGGCAGATTCTCAATGGGGTTCGTGGCCTCAACGGCCTTCAGCACGTCCAGGTCCAGGAATTCAACAAAGATCCCCCCCTCGCTGATATTCGTTGAGATGGCCTTCCCTTGAAGAGGGTCCTGCCCCTTGGGATGAAGGGTCATTTCCAGAGGGATCGCCACGTGCATCCGTTTTGAACGCCGCCGCTCCAAATTCTTTCCGAAGCCGTTTCCGCCATGGACACGGTCCTTTTTATTGCCCAACACCCGCCCGATTTCTTCCTTATGAAAAAGAAAAGGGCCAAAATCCTCAGCCACTTCCTTCTCCGTCGGGCAGAGCTTCACATTGCTCGGAAGATAAGTGTCTTTCAATTGATCGCTCAGAGTTTCGGAAGCACCGAAAATAACGCTCCTCTGCGGCCTCAGAAAGGCGGCAACGAGTTTTCGGATCCCCATTTCGTCCAAGGTCCTGATCTTTTGGACGTTCAGGATGACCCGCTGCAGGCGGTGCCGGCGAATGCTCTTTTGAATTTTCCAGGCGACGTCCTGCAGCCCCTCCTGATCCGGGTCTCCCTGAAGATCAAAGACCTTGACGTTTCCGATCTCTCGAGTGCTGACACGTAATCGGCTCATAACCCTCCGCCGGGCTTTTTCCGGGCCCGATAGACCAAATTCAGTTTCGCATGCATGGCCGGCCCCATATGCTCCGCCAAAAGGGAATCCCGCATCCTGCGTGGCGGCAGCCCTGCGCCCCCTTTCTTGATGCTCTTTAATCGGTTCAAAAACCCGAGAACATGAGTCATTTCTTCTCCTCCCCGGCTTGTCTCTCCCCGGCTTGTTTCAGAAAACTTCGAATCAACCCCAAATCCGACGCCTTGAGCTGATAGAACTCAAGCGCCGCTCCCCTCATCCCAGCCTTCTCCTCTGTCTCCCTCAGCACCTTCCCCTCGGTGGTCACCGAGTCCCCCCCAGGCAGACTCAGCCGGATCTCAAGCAGCTTGAGATCAAACGGATTCAGGGTCCGCCCGGCAAGCTCTTCCATCTCCGAATCCAAAAAGTGCGCATAAAGACCGCCTTCGCTTAAATTCGTGACCACCGCCTCAAAAAAGAACGGCGCTTCTAAATCCTTGAGTTCGAATTCGACCGGCAGGGCCGTTTGAATCCGTGGGAAGCGCCTTCTTTCCTCCCGAATCCCTTCGCCGGCCCACGCAAGCTCCCGGCTGAAATAGTTCACGGCATCCGCACTTCTGTCCAAAATCCTCACGGAATCCCCCGCCTCCATTCTTTCGACAATATAATGAACAGGCAGATTGCGTCCGAGGATCCCGCTCTTTTTGCTTTTACGTGCGGCTTCGAGAATTTTGCCGGCTCCCTCGTCATCCACCCTGGCAACCTCCCGCATATTCAGGAGCAGCCCTTGGGCAGGGTTCCCGTCCAAGATTTCGGTTATTTGTTCCCCGGTTCTCCTTGCCCACGGCTCACAAACAAACCCCTTGAGCTCGACCACATCCACCTCTCCGACTTTTCTGAAAAGGACCTTTGGTATCACTTTCTCTTTATTCGCTCCTGCAACGAAGTTTACCTTACAACTATAAAAAGTCAAATCAATATATAACTGCGTAAGTTAATGACATCTTTTAAGGATATATTTAATAGTAAAACAATCAATACATAGTAACAGTGACAGATTCAAGGCATATATGAAAGAAATAGGTTAGGAGAATCTCTGGAATGCCTCTAGCTTTGGAGTATGGCTAAAGGGACGACGGGGCGTTACGCTGCCTGTGAATCCCGAAGCTTTTCCAAGCGCTCAAGAAGGGTCTTTTCGAAACCGGACAAGCTCGGGCGGTAATAGGGCTTCCTGGAAGGGACATATTCTTGCTCAACATAATGACCTTCATATTGGTGCGCATACTTGTAGCCGACCCCGTGCCCTAAACGCTTGGCGCCCCGGTAGCTTGCATCCCGCAAGTGGCTCGGGACTTCCTGTGTCGCTTCCTTTTTAACGTCAGCGGACGCCTCTTCAAGCGCCACGTAGCTGGTGTTACTTTTCGGGGCGAGGGCCATATAAGTCACAAGTTGTCCCAGGATGATGCGGGCCTCGGGCATCCCCACAAACTCAATGACTTGAATTCCCGCCGAGGCCAAAATGAGCGCTTGCGGGTCTGCGTTCCCAATGTCCTCCGCCGCCAGGATCGCAATCCGCCGGACGATGAACCGGGGGTCCTCGCCGGCATAGATCATCTTGGCGAGCCAGTAAATCGCTGCATCCGGGTCCGAGCCCCGCATACTCTTGATGAAAGCGCTCGCCGTGTCGTAATGGTAATCCTCATCCCGATCGTAATAGACAATTCTTCTTTGACAGGATTCCTCGGCGACCTTCTCGTCGATGCAAATCGCCCCTGCGGAATCCGGAGGGGTCGTCAGCACCGCCACTTCAAGCGAATTGAGCGCTCGCCGGGCATCTCCCGAAGCGGTCTTCGCCAGGTGCTCCAGGGCGCCTGTCGTCATTTCAATAGCAAGCTTCCCGAAGCCCCGCTCAGCGTCCGAAATCGCTCCTTTGAGAAGGAGTAAAATATCGCCGATTTCGAGCGGACGCAGCTCAAAAACGAGCGAGCGGGACAAAAGCGGGCCGGTCAGCGCAAAGGAAGGATTGTGGGTAGTGGCTCCGACCAAGAGGAGGTTCCCTTCTTCCACGTCCGGCATCAGGACATCCTGTTGGGCCTTGTTGAAACGGTGAATTTCATCAATGAAGAGAATGGTGCGCCGGCCCTGGCTCTGGCGCAACTTTTCGGCCCCTTCGATGGCCTGACGAATCTCCGCTACATTCGAGGTGACCGCATTCATCGGGACAAAATGGGATTTCGTGACCCGGGAGATAATTCTCGCCAGGGAGGTCTTCCCGCTTCCCGGAGGGCCGTAAAGAATCAGGGAGGTCAGGCGGTCGGCCAGGATGGTCCGCCTCAGAAGTTTTCCTTCGCCCAGCAGATGACCCTGACCCAAAACTTCCTCAAGCGACCTCGGCCGCATTCGGACGGCCAGAGGGGCATTTTTGGAAACCGATTCCTCAGGGCGGGGGTCCGGTCCGAAAAGATCCTTCGTGTTTTCGATCCGTGGGGCTGGTTGTTTCATTTCAAATCAAACGCAGGCAGCCTTACTTGATGTTCTGGAAAGAGGCCCCGAATTTTTCGGAGACTTCCCGGGCCACCGTCTCGTGGAGCAGCTGAACTTCTTCCGACAAGAGTGTCCGTTCCAGGGATTGATAGGTCATGCGAAAGGCGACGCCCTTTTGGCCTTTGGGAACCCGTCCGCCCCGAAAGAGATCAAAGAGTTCCACGTTCCGGACCTGTCCCCTTCCGAGGCGCTTAATTTCCTCGAGAATCTCCCCGATCTGGAGCCCCTCCGCCACCACAAGCGAGAGGTCCCGTTCCGCCGCCGGGAACCGGGGCAGGGCCTCAAATTTCTTTTCTGACGGAAGAAGACGAACCAGCCGGGCCAGAGAAATTTCCGCAAAGGCCGCCCGACCCCGAAGGTCCCATTCGGACGTCACAGACGGCGCCACGACTCCCAAAAAGCCCACGGCTTCCTTTCCGACACAGATTCGGGCGCTCCCCTCCAAAAAAGAAAAGGGCTGCGGAGAAAAGGCGGAGCCTTTGATCCCCAGGATTTCAAAATAGGACTCAAGCACCCCCTTCAAGTCGTAATAGTCCAGATTGCGGTGGGGGCCCTTCCAGCCGGTCCGCCGCTCCCCGCTCGCCAGAAGGCCGAGCGATTTTTCTTCTTCGGGCGCTTCGGTTTTGGACTTTCGGCGATAAAGACTGGCGATCTCAAAAATCGCCGCCGAGCGCTCCCCCGCCCTCTCGTTTCCGGCCAAGACCTCCGCCAGGCTCGCCAGAAAAGAAGGGCGCAAGAGGGTAAGTTCTTCGTGGATGGGATTATGGATCCGGACCGTGTCCTTCAGCTCAAAACCGGCACGCTCGAAGGAGACCGGATTGATGAGACTCGAAGTCACCGTTTCAAAAAATCCGGCGCCGGCCAAAAAGTCTCTTGTCCTTTCCTCGAGGTCCCGAATCGGGCTGGGATGAACTTCGACCGGAGGCCGCTCGGGAAGCGTCTCCGGAATTTTATCGTAACCCGAGACCCGTGCCACTTCCTCCACCAAATCCACGGAACGCTCCAAATCGGCCCGGTAAGAGGGAATCGTCACGACCCAGTTCTCCGGATTTTCGTTCCGGGGCTCCAGGCCGAGACGGGCCAGGACGGAGTGCACCTGATGGGGTTTCATGGCAACCCCCAGGATTTTCTCAACCTCCGCCAGGGACAAATGGATTTTTAATTTTGAGGGCGTGGGCTTGCGCCCGGCTTTGAGAACATGGCTCACCCGGCGCACACCGGCCAGCTCACGGAAAAGCGTCACGGCCCGCTCCCGCCCAAAATCCACCCCTTCGGGATCCACCCGCCGCTCGAACCGGTAAGAAGATTCACTGGAGAGTCCCACACGAATCGAGGTCTTCCGAACCCAGCGGGGATCAAAGAAGGCGGACTCCAGAAGAAGATTGCGGGTCCTTACGCTGACCTCTGTTTCTTGACCTCCCATCACCCCGGCCAGGGCGATGGCCCGGTCGTGATCGGCAATGACAAGATCGCCGGAAGACAACTCGTAGCGTTTGCCGTCAAGGGCCGCCAGAACTTCCTGGGATTTTGCCCGGCGGACGATCACCTCCCGGCCCCGCACCAGATCCGCATCAAAAGCGTGGAGCGGCTGTCCCGTTTCAAGGAGAACGTAATTGGTAATGTCAACGACGAGATTGATCGAACGAAGACCGCAGGCCGCCAAACGGTTTTGCATCCCGTCAGGGGTGGGGCCGTTTTGAACGCCCTCGAGGAGGCAGGCCGTGTAATAAGGACAGCCTTCGGCCTCTTTCAAATCAAGCTTCCATCCGGAAGGAGGAAGCCGGTCCGGGACCGTTTCCACAGAGGGAAGCTTGAGGCCGGTATTTTCGATGGCGTGAATTTCCCGGGCGACCCCGAGATGGGAAAGCCAGTCAGGCCGGTTGGTCGTAATCTCGACTTCAAAGACCGTGTCCTTCCATTCAGGACGGGGTTCGATCCGTTTGACCTCCAGCCCCGCCAGCGTCAGCTTCTCCGCAATCCTTTCCAGGGGCGGCGCCAGGGTGACAAAATCTTTAAGCCAGTTTGTGCTGATTTTCATGGCAAATTTTAAAACTGCCGGAGAAAACGGAGGTCATTTTCCAAAAACATCCGGATGTCGGAAATCCCGTGCATCAACATCGCAATCCGCTCCACGCCCAACCCAAAGGCAAAACCCTGCACCCGTTTGGGGTCGTAGCCCACCTGTTCAAAAACAGCCGGGTCCACACTGCCGGCCCCCAAAAGCTCCAGCCAACCCTTCCCCCCGCAAACGCTGCAGCCCCGCCCGTCGCACAGGAAACAATTCACATCCACTTCGGCGCTCGGCTCCGTGAAAGGAAAAAAATGAGGCCGAAAACGGATTTTGGTTTCCGGGCCGAGGAGTTGTCTCAGAAAAAGGTGGAGCACCCCTTTTAATTCGCTGAAGGTCGTCCGCTCGTCCACCATCAGCCCCTCGATTTGATGAAACATGAAGGCATGGCTGGCATCGACCCGGTCCGGCCGGTAGACCCGCCCCGGCGCAATGATCCGAAGCGGGGGCTTTCGCTTCTGCATCACCCGGATCTGCACGGTCGAAGTCTGGGAACGCAAAAGAAAAGGGGATTCCCTGGGAGAATCGACCTGGGTGTAAAACGTGGCAAAGGCGTCCCGGGAAGGGTGATCGAGAGGAATGTTGAGCGCCGTGAAGTTGTAGAACTCCGTCTCGATTTCGGGCCCCTCGGCCACCTCAAAGCCAAGACGCTCGAAAATTCCCGTAATCCGGCGAATGGTCTGGGTCAGGGGGTGAATTCTTCCCGAGGCCGGACGAATCCCGGGGAGGGTCGGGTCCAAAAATTCTTTCTCCCGGCCGCCTGAGGCGGAAAGGCCGGACTGCCTGCCTTTTAATTTCTCTTCGAGGGAATTCTTTAATTCATTCAGCTTCTGGCCGAGGGTCCGGCGTTCCTCGGAGGGGGCGGTCTTTAAGGCCTCAAAAAGACAGGTGACCTTTCCCTTGCGGCCAAGATAGGCAATTCTGAATTCTTCGAGCTGGGCGGGTGTCTGAAGGGACTCTAAGCGGGACTGGGCCTCACGGGCCAGGTTCTGAAGCTCTTCGGGGTTCACCGGGCCTTACGGGACAATGCGACCAGCTTTTTGAAACCTTCTCCGTCCCGCACCGCCAGATCGGCGAGCGATCTTCGGTCCAGCTGGATCTTTGCCTTCTTGAGACCGGAAATGAACCGGGAGTAGGAAACTCCTTCTTGACGGCAGGCGGCATTGATTCGAACGGTCCAGAGACGGCGGAAATCCCCTTTCTTCCGGCGGCGGTGGGCGGTCGCAAACCGAAGCGCCCGCTGAACCGTCTCTCGGGCGGTCCGGTAAAGACGGCGCCGGCCGCTGAAAAAACCCTTGGCCCGGGTGAGCCACTTCTTTCGTCGTTTTCGGGTGGCGGGAACGTTGGTGGCTCGTGGCATTTTTCTCTCTTATCGAATGAATTTATCCGTAGGGAAGGAGGGTCCGGATCATTCTCGACTGGACCTGGCTGGCCTCCTGCCAGCGGCGCAGTTTCCGCTTGTGCCCGGATTTCTTGTCCGTGAGAAGGTGGCGCCTTGAAGTCTTTGACTTCATCACCTTTCTTCTCCCGGTGATCTTAAACCGTTTTTTTGCTGCTTTGTTCGTCTTTAATTTCGGCATGGCTTGAATTCGTTTGTCCCTTTTCGTTCTTGCCGGGAATCATCGCCGGCCGGGCCGGCGCTGACTTTTTTCCGCCGGCCTTGGGGGCAAAGTAAACTTGAATCGCCTTTCCTTCCAGCCCCGTGTTTCTTTCCACCGCAGCCCAGTCCGCCAGGTCCTGCGTGAACCGCTCGATCATCTTCAAGCCGATCTCAAGGTGCGTGATCTCCCGGCCCCGGAAAAAAAGCGTCAGTTTGACACGATCCCCTTTTTCCAGGAAACGGCGGGCGTTTCGAAGCTTGGTCTGGTAATCGTGCTCCCCAATCTTACTCGTCAGTTTGACTTCTTTGACCTCGATTATCTTGTGTTTCCTGCGCGCCTCTTTTTCCTTCTTGCTCAGCGCATAGAGAAACTTGCCGTAATCGAGGATCCGGCAGACGGGCGGTTTGGCTAAAGGCGCCACTTCTACCAGATCGAGCCCTTCCTCCCGTGCCCGGCGAAGGCCCTCGGCGGCGTCCACAATCCCGACCTGCTCCCCCTTCGCGCCAATCAGCCGAATCTGGGGGACCCGGATGCCTTGATTGACACGAGGAAGCGAGGCGCTCAGATTCAACGAGACCCCGGGATGTCTTGGCGAAGCATCTTCACGAAATCTGGAAGGGACTGATCACCGATCTCTTTTCTTCCCCGTGCTCTTACTGAAACTCGTTCGGACTGGACTTCCCGGTCACCAACCACACAAGTATACGGTATCTTTTCGACTTCTGCCTCTCGAATTTTATAGCCTATTTTTTCAGGCCGGATATCAAGCTCCACCCGGAAACCCTCGGCCGACAGCTTTTGAAAAATCTTTTGGGCCCCTTCCGAGTGTTTTTCGGAGATGGAGGCGACCCGGACCTGCACCGGCGCCAGCCACAGCGGGAAGGCGCCCCCGTAATGCTCGATTAAAATTCCCAGGAACCGCTCGACGGAACCAAAAACCGCCCGGTGGACCATCACGGGTCTTTTCTCTTTACCGTCTCGATCGACATAAGTCAACTGGAAACGTTCGGGCATTTGGAAGTCAAGCTGGATCGTCCCACACTGCCACTGGCGGCCGAGAGAATCCGTAATTTCAAAATCAATCTTGGGGCCGTAAAAGGCGCCGCCGCCCGGATGAATTTCAAACTCAATTTTATTCTCCTCGAGGGCCCGCTTCAGGCCCGCCGTGGCCCGTTCCCAGAGTTCGTCCGAGCCCATCGAGTCCTTCGGGCGGGTCGAAAGGGCCAGCGACACCTCTTCAAACCCAAACGTCTTGTAAGAGCGGAGTATCAACCGTATCACCTGGGTGACTTCGGCCTCGATTTGATCCTCCCGGCAAAAGATGTGCGCATCATCAATCGTAAAGGCCTTGACCCGGAAAAGGCCGTGGACCACCCCCGAGCGCTCGTAGCGGTGGACGAGCCCAAGCTCAGAGAGCCTCAACGGAAGATCACGGTAAGAGCGGAGCGTGTTTCCATAGACCAGCGTGCTGCCCGGGCAATTCATGGGCTTGACGGCCATCATGCCTTCCTCGGTCTTGGAGAAAAACATGTTGTCCCGATAATGTTCGTAATGGCCGCTTTGCTTCCAGAGGTCTTCCCGAAGGAGCATCGGGGTTCGGATCTCCTGATACCCCTCCCGCAAATGCTCCTTGCGCCAATAGTCGACGAGTGTCTCATAAAGCCGCTGGCCCTTGGGGTGATAAAAAGGAACGCCGGGCGCTTCGGGATGAAAGCTGAAAAGATCGAGTTCCTTGCCGAGTTTCCGGTGGTCCCGCTTTTTGGCCTCCTCGATCTGTTTCAGATGACTTTCGAGGTCTTCCTTTGAAAAGAAGGCCGTGCCGTAAATCCGCTGCAGCATTTTGTTCCGCTCATCCCCCCGCCAATAGGCGCCGGCCACGGAAAGGAGTTTCAGCGCCTTGATCTCCCGGGTATTCTTGATGTGATTGCCCCGGCAAAGATCCACAAAAGGTCCGTTTCGATAAAGCGAAACCGTGGGCTCGGGAATATCTTCCAAGATTTGAATCTTGTAGATCTCTCCCCGTTTTTTGAAAAATTCGGCGGCCTCTTTTTTGGAAACTTCCTCCCGGCTGAATTCCTGACCGGCTTCGACAATCTCCTTCATCTTCGATTCAATCCGGGCCAAGTCGTCTTCCGTAAAAGGCTCGTCACGATCAAGGTCATAATAGAAGCCGGTTTCGATCGCAGGCCCAATGGCGAGTTTTGTTCCGGGGTAAAGTGTCTGAACGGCCTGGGCCAGCACGTGAGCGGCCGAATGGCGCAGACGCACAAGTTCCTCAGCTTGGGTCTTGGAAATTTTAGGCACGGGGATTAAAAGGAAGGTCGGAGCGCTTCAAACGGCTTGGGGTTGGGGCCGGGCAGGTTTGACCTGCTTCTTGCGACTGACTTTTTGCCTCTTCAGATAGGCCTTTCGCCTCTGTCTTTTCTTTTTCTTGTCCCAGTCTCGGCTCATCGGGACGTCAATTGTTATTGGAACCCCGCTTAAAGTCAAGAACGAATCTCTCTGAAGATTCCCGCTTTTCTGGAAGTCAGTTGGCAGAATTTCTCCCAAGGCCTTCCGGCGCTCAGTCGCTCCGGCTTTGGCAAAAACTAAGCCGGTCTCTGGCGAGGAACACCTCCGTCGTCCCGCCGGGGAAGTCCCGGCCAACGGGCCGAATCGGATTCCCGGGTCTAGAAAATCATGCGAGACGGCGTGGGAAAGCCGGCGGCCCACGTCCGGGGGAACGGCGGAAGGGCCTTCCCACGACGGATCGCTTAGATTTTCTCCCGAGGAATCCGACTGAGGCCCGGGCCGGGAGCTTCCCGGCGGTCGCCGGTTTCCTCCGCCCGAGCCCGGCAAGTTTTGCTCAAAGCCTCCGCGACTCGCGCCGTGAAGGCTTGGGAGAAATTCTGGAAAATCCTGCTCAAGATTGTGGGAATCTTCAATCAAGAACGAATCTGGGCGCTAGAGGGATCGAACCTCTGACCTCTACCATGTCAAGGTAGCGCTCTAACCAGCTGAGCTAAGCGCCCGGTGAAGGGAGGCGGGATTCTAGCAAAAAAGAAGGAGGCTGAGAAGGGCTTTACCCTTCGAGGACCCGGGCGACCTCCCGAACGAGTTTCTCGGGATCAAAGGGTTTCGCCACCAGGGCGTAGGTCCGGCCCGACTGGGGCGGAGTCGTCGAAATATTCTGGGCAAGAACGGACAAGAAAACCACGGGGACCCTGCGGCTCAACCCCGCCTCCAGAAGCTCGTGGTAGACCTTGGTCCCGTCGCTTGAGCCCAGCATGATGTCGAGGACGATGGCGTCCGGCTTCTCGCTCAGGGCTTTTTCTCGAAACTCCTCTGCACTCTGCGACAGGGCCACTTCGAAGCCGGAAGAAGAAAAAGTAAATTTTAAAAGCTCAAGGATTGCCCAATCATCATCCACCACCAAAATCTTTTTGCGGGTCCCTCTCTTCTTCACGGCCGCCCCCCTTTCTCTCCGTGATTCTGGGGGAGGAAGACGGAAAAGGTTGCGCCCTGCCCCTCCCCGCTTTGGACCCGGATCGCCCCGCCGTGGGCATCGATGATTTTTCTGACAAGGGCCAAACCGAGTCCCGTGCTCTTCTCCCCGCTGAGCCCCGCCTTCTTGATGTGCTGAAAGGGCTCAAAGATCCTTTCCTGCTCCTCGCTGGGAATTCCGATGCCCGTGTCCCGGACTTCGAGCCGGGCGCCCTGCCTCTCGCTTCTCAACTCCACCTGCACCCGGCCGCCGGGCGGGGTGTATTTTAATGCATTCGACAAAAGGTTGTCGATCACTTCCCGGATCCGGTCCCGGTCACAATGGATGTCCTTGATCGGATCCTCGAGTCTCTCCTCCAAATCAATTCCCTTTTCCCTCGCCTGGGCCCGGACCACCATCAACTCTTCCCGAAGCAATGTCTTGAGGGAGGCCGGCTCGAAATTCATTTTGATTTGCCCCAGATCGATGCCTGAAATGTCCAGGAGGTCGTCCACCAGGCGGTGGAGCCGCCCGGAGGCCTCCTCCACCACATTCATCAACTCATGCTGTTTCCTCGTCAAGACCCCGGCCTTTCCCTGCGAAATCAGACTCAGGCACCCTTTCATCGCCGTCAAGGGTGTTTTGAGTTCGTGGGAGGCGAGCGCCACGAAATTGGATTTCATCTCATCGAGTTTCTTCAGCCGTTCATTCGCCTGCCGAAGATCCAGCGTCCGATCCTCCACCCGCCGCTCGAGATCTTCATAAGAATGCCGCATCATTGCCTCCGCCCATTTGCGTTTCCGGTCCACTTCATAGAGCGAGGCTGCGTTCAGGAAGACAACGATCCCGAAAATCATGATGATGAGCACTACGAAAAGCGCCAGTCCAAACTCCGTTCCGTAAAAACCGGCCCGCTGGCCCATCAGTCTGAGCCATCCCATGACACAGGGAATGAGAAGGACGGCCGGCAGCAGGCGCCGGGCCGTGATTCCGGCCACGCTGTCGCTGGCAAAAATTTTCATGAAACCCCGGGTGGGACGGGCGGTCAGGATGCCGACCGAGAGAATTCCAAACGCCACCGAGGTGGAAAGCGGCATTTGTGTAAAGGCGGCGAGCGGAAACTGCGGTTTCAGGCCGTAGACATACCCTAAAAACGTAAAAAGCGAAACCGGCGCAACGAAAAGGGCCAGGAACTGGGCGATGAGGGGTCCGCTCCGCCTGAGATTAAAGCAAAGAAGCGCAATTCCCAGGAGCACAAAACTATACGCCGAAAGGGGCGGCATCCCGAAAAGGACTTCACCAATCGTTAGGCCTCCGAGGACAACGACCCCCAAGGCCAATCCCGAAGCAATTATCTTCTTCCCGAGGCTTACCTTTTCTTTCCTGAGGAGCCAGAGCGAAACGCCTGATAACAGGAAAGCAAGGGCGCTATTATCAAACTTCCAGCCTATCAGAACGAGAAGCCCGATGGAGGCGGTCGCCAAAGCAGCGAGAGGGGTGACATATTTAACACCGGACAGGCTGTCCGGGAGGGTGCGGGTCTCGCCCACCTCGGAGATTTCGGACATTCGAACCTCCTTTTGAAGGCGAAAGATGATTTTACGCCTGCGATTTCAGATTGTGAAGAAATACTTCATCCAGCATCTGGCGGGCCACAAGCGAGCCTTCTTCGGTGGGAATAAAAATTTGCGGATTTCCGTCCGGGCGCAGGTATCGATGGGAAGCCTCCAAGCCACTGATCACAAGAAGTCCGGCCTTCATGAGAAGAGACGCCCGGATCTCCTCGGCCTGGATGCCAATGACCCGTCCCTCGGAGACGATCAGTTGAATGCCCGTGTCTCCTCTGGATTCGAGCCAGACGGCCAGGGACTCAGCCTCTTTACGATCCGTAATAACCTTTACCTCATTCCAGATTTTCTCAGCGTCGAGGATCGCCTTATAGCCCGGGTTGGACACATCGTGTCTCGCCTGAATCCGGCCTCTCGCAGAACGATCGAGCCCCGTGTCCGTCCTCAAAAAGAATTCGTTGATCTGCTGGTTCAGGAAACGCGCCTCTTCTCCGGTTGAGACCGCAAGGACAACCCTTTCGCCTTTCCCGGCAAGTATCACGAGCGCATCGAAAAGCTGCCGGGTCTCGGCCTTCTCAGGGTCCCGGAGCGCTTCCACCTCCTCCGGCCCGAGCCGCAAAAAGGAAATTCCGCCCTGCCGCACTTCCGAGCGGTCCCCCTCTTCGGCAATGTCTTCAAGAAATTTTTCTCGCCACTCTGGGTCATCCTCCTCCTCTTTCAGATCCTCTTCCTCATCCGTCAGTTCCAACTTCCCCCGCCCCGGCCCCGGCGGCTCGTCACCATCGACCGGACGCTCCCAGGCAGCCGTGGCCGCCTTCAACGGCTTCACCTCAAGTTTGATTTCGGCGAAGCGGGTTTCGAGCTCATAGAGTCTTCCCCGTTCTTCTCTTGTAAATTCCCTTCCCTTCAAGAATTTTTGAAACGCCCGTGACAATGCTTTTTCCCACTCCGGTTTCCTCCCACGGGTCCAGGCCTGTCCCCGCTTCTCCCGGGCCTGCTCCACCAGCCGTTCTGCAATTTGAAGGAACCGGTCCGTCCGGCCACCCGCCAGAAGCGCCAACGTCTTAAACATAATCCGCACCCTGCGGGGGTTGTCCCTTTGGACGATCTCTTTCAGACGAGTCAGTGCCTTTTCCAGGGCCTTTCGATTTTTCGCATCTGGTTGAGTCCTCCCTTCCAAAAGTTGCCGCAGGATTTCGCCAGAAACGCTATCTTCCTGAGCCAGTTCCTTGAGGGCTTGTTGGATTCTTTTGAAACGCCCCCGGACAAACGGATCCTCCGCCAATCTCCCGAGCCAACTTTGGATGATTGCGTGAAACGTGCTTTTCTTCGTTGCGGCCCGGATATCGCTCGGGACACCGTAAAAATACGTCTTCAGAATGAGCAAATCCCTTTCAAGTGTGGGAACCGCTTGATATCCCTCTTGTGAGCGTAAGAGGATCTCAAGCTCAAGCACGCTGATCAATCTGTATTTGAGCAGGGATTTGACCGCCGCCGTTGAAATAGAACCGTCCACACGAGCAGGCAGCGGCTCTTTCCACTTGAAATGCCCTTCGGCGGTCCTCTCCAGGAGGTGCTTTTCAAGGTAATAGAGCAGGTTTCTTATCCTCTGCTGAGCCTCTTCAATGTTCCGAACGAGCTTTTGCTCTTTCATCTGGACCGGCCCTTTCTGTTTAGGCCCGAACCACATCCAAAATAGTTTTAAGTCTTCCTGCGACACCGGATAGCCGGAAAGCAACCTTTTCGAATCAATCCCCTTGAGCCTTTCCACTACGATTCTCACTTCCTCAGGGCGAAGTTCCAGGAGGAGCCCCTTGATTTCCTGTTCGGCTTCCAAGCTGAGGACGGGCCGGACTTCCGGGATTCCGAAGGCCTCCTTCAACTTGCGGGCCACGAAATCAACAGAATTCTGAAGGCGGGCCCGGCTGACGACGGAACCTCTCCCCCGATTGACAAGATCAAGGGTTTCATTTTCCGTCCTTGACTCGGGGGCGCCCACATTGAAACGGGTCTTAAACAGATCGGCCTGCTCACGGGAAAGGGCCTGGTCCCTCGCCAATTTCTCAACCGCCTGAAGGACTCTTTCCCTAAAGGCGTGCATCTCGCTCAATCTCCCCAGCCGCTTTATGTCCCGGGACACATATTCCTTAACCTGTGCCGGATTTTCCGGCTGAATGGCCTGATAGGATTGACGGTCGACGAAATAACGCTTCAAATAATTGAAGTGCTGCTTGGCATCGGGCGGTTTCGCCGCCTCCGTTGAATTTTCAAGTCCTGCCTTGAGTTTCTCAAACAGGGCCCGCATTTCTTCATTCTTCATCAGTTCCTCCAGGAAAAACCTCACCAGATCCGAATTGACTCGATCCGGATTTTCAACCGTCCGAGTCTCGGACCGGCGGACATCAGATTGCATCTCCGCCTTGCGGACCTCGGGACCGGCCAGCCAAGCTCGATCGCTTCCCATTTTTTCAATCAGAAGGAAGCCGTTCGGAATCAGCAGGTTGTGTTTGTAATCCATCGAGGGGACGAGAAAATGTTCGTGCATCCGCTGAACCGCCCTTTTGAGCTCGGTCATCCCGCCGCCTGGAAGCCAGTCCTCAACCAGCCGATACCGGCCGTCGTGGGTCCCCAGGAAGAAATGCCGTGAATCTTGAATATCCAGGTAGTTGAGAAAGAGGATTCGATCGCCTGGTTTCAAGTATTGATCGATGGCCTGCAAATATCTTTCGAATTCCTGGGGTTCCGCCCGAAAGACATAATTGCGAATCCCCTTGAAGAGAAGCGTCCTGTGGGAGGTCCGGATCGTTCCCGTCCACTCGTCATAGCGGCGAACCTTCCTGACATCCGTCCCGGAAACATAACGAAGGTGGTCGTTGAGGGGCTCCGGGGACTTCCAATGCTCTTTGACAAGTTTGCGGGCGAGACCGCTTTTGTCGCCATCATTGAGCAGCACCGTATCGACCCCCTCCGCCGCAAACACACCGTCGATCCCCCCGGCAGGAGAAATGATCGTGTGGTCCCGAAACAGTCCCGCCGCCTTCAAAAGTCTCACTAGAGTTCGGTAAAATTCCAGGAGCTCGGGACCGTCATAAAGCATCTTTTTTGTCTCGACCAATTGCTTCGATTGACGCACCAATTCCTTCAAAACTTCAGCCCGTTTCTCCTCCCCCCGCACCTCGGCCCGGGGCTCGGAACGGGACGAACTGGAACTGTTCTCGATGAGCGAGCCGTTTGAGAAATCGAACCTGTTTTCCGATTCCTCCCCCTTGCGTGAAACCTCTCTTGCCACAACCAAGGTCTCTCCCGCTCCTTCCGTCTCTACTCGATATTCCTCATCCCCGATGCTGACCCGGGCCTGGAAGAACAGCTTTCCCGCCAGAGGAATCCGCACGGCCGCCGGAACGTCCGATGAGAAATTAATTTTGAATAGAGAGACTCGGTTTGCTTCATTCATCGTGACGAGCCGGAGTCCGTTCGGAGTCGAATAGACCCGATACCAGGCCCGGGGCACGGTTGACGTCCACCCCACCGGGATCGAACCTTGATCTTTCCCCGGGATCGGGATTTGCAGGATTTTTCGGCCCCGAAGCCAATAAAGACTCAGCAAACTATTCGGCCAACGCCGATCCGCATTCTCAGGGTAATTCCACAAGGCCACCAAACGTCCGTCCCAATGATCAAGATCCGGACTCATGTCTACCTGCAACCGATGCTTTTCGAACGGATGTTCCTTTAAGATGTTTCTCACAAACCGCCGGTGACTGACAGGGGTCATCTTGAGCGGTTGGATCACTTTCCCTGCCCGGGCCTCGGAGCGGAGGGGTTTCGCTTGAAGGGCTTCGATCACCTTTCCGACATTCTGAGTGACCCCCGTCAGCATACTGCCCACGATAAAGAAGGTCTCCGGGTCATCGGCAAATTTCTCGGGGACGCTGTAGGGGGAACCGATCAAAATAACGGGCGGGGGCCGTGTCTCCCGAGCCGTTCTCAGCCCCGCCAGCAAGTCGTGATTTTCTCCCTGAGAAAGGCCGTCCAGGACAATCAGATCAAACGAGGCGCCGGCAAGCTTCCCAGACGCCTCCTTCGCCTCTGGGACCTCTGTGACCAAGGTTTTGGAAGGGGGGCTTCCCAAGACAAGCACATCAAGATCGAGCGGCTCAACATGATTCTCCCGGCCTACGAGTAAAACCGATTTCATCCGGCGCTTTTTTCCCTTCCAATCTCCGATCTGGGTCTCGAGCGGTCTCCGGGCCCTTTCTCGAGATAAAAATCTGACCACTCGAATAAAGGTCCCTTGTTGGACCCTTGAGGAAACAGGTTCGGGTTCTAAGGCGCCGGGGAGAAAGCGGAGGCCCTCCCGGGATGTGATCACCTCGAAGTAACCCAGTTCGTCGGAAAGGACGAGCGTCGAAATCCAGGGGAACCCCTTCCCCCTCCCGGGCTCTCCCGAACGGCTCGCCCCGGAAACTCTCGCCTGAATCGGGTTTATTTCGGGGCCGTCATTCACAGCAATCACCTCGAGCGCTCCTTTTCCTTTTTCCCGAATCTTTCGGGCCAAAAGCGACGCCTTCGCCGCTGGAGCCGGATAAACGTGGTCCCGGTGATTTTTGTCCAATTCAAAGAGAATTCGATTGATCAGGTCCTTTTCCGTCATCACTTGGAACGTTTCCCGTCGGTGCTGGATTTCGAACGGCGCCTCGAGCGTGCCCATCCCGAGACGGTCCAACAATTCGTCAATCTCTCTCCATCCGAAAACGAATCCTCGTTTCCTTAAAAATCGCTCAGCCCCTTGACCCCCCCGCAACTGCCTCTCGATGAAGTCAAGAACCTTCCGTCCTTCAGTCCTCACCTCGGCCCGTTGGGAATAAGGAAGTTCCGAGCTTGAAGTTACGTGTTCCAAGTTGTCACCTCGAGTCAAACCCGTAACTCGTAACCCGGAACTCGAAACTTTTCTATCATTCTCCCGCACTTCGGAGCGGGGAGGCCTCAAACGAAAAGTCAGGGACTGGGCCAAACCACGATCGCCTTGAGACGACCGGATACTCGTGTGAAGCTGTTCGGTCCCCTGTGACCAAGGACTATCGGAGGTATTGAGAAGAGACCAGGGAATAGACCATCGCACCCCTGTGGTCCCCGGGGAGGCGGCGTCAGCAGAACTCAGCTGCGCCAGAAGACTCGGTCGTCTTTCTGCCTCTTCCTTTCCTATGGCGGGGGAAGGCGCCCCTTGATAAATTCTTGCAATAATCCCAAAATCAAATGCGAGCCATTCCGGCGTTACCTGCCTGGTCTTACCTTCCCTTTCCGCCATTGGGAGGCGACTCTTATCATCCCATCTCACGATGAAACTTGACACGTATCCGACTCCGCTTGGATGGAGTAACTTTTTGACCAGCTCAGCGTGGGCCTTCATCATTTGAATTTGAATGTTCATCACAGCGTGATCGAATTTCGGATTTTCTGCGAGCAAACTCAGGATAACTTTTTCAGGTATCCGAAAGCGATCCCGGAGTCTTCGGAGAATCGCCTGGCGAAATGTCGCGCTCATGTGGTGGAGAAGCATCCCGGAGACCACCAATCCATAACTCCCCTCCCGCTCCTTTAAGGGATCCGGAAGATCAGGGCGGATCACTTTCCCATCTTCGGTTTCCGATTCGAAGAGATCGGCAAGCTCCTTGATAGCCGCAAATGCTCCGGAGGATGAGTCGATCGCCTTATTGATTTTGGCGTAAAACTCCGGAGCAATCATTGAAAGGTCGGTTCCAATCACATGGACCTTGCCCTGCCGGATTAAATCATCTTGCTTCCTCTTCCTGAGCGCTTCCTCGGTCGCCTCAGGGTAAAGATCGACCAAGTCGAATCGAGGAAACTTAACCGAGGAAATCAGGCTCGGTGCAAAATGGTTGAGCTCGCTCGTTCCGAGCCCGATCGCCGGAAGACCCGGTGGCACTCCCTTGGCGGCATTCAAAATGTCTTCCTGTATCTTCTCATCCTCGGGCCAAATGAACGGTTTCATCCCCGGCTCCTTATCGGCCAAGTAAAACTGTTCTGCGTCGAGCCGCATCGCTTCCTCAACAGAATGACTTACCTTTGACTCCATCATCCTCACCTCGGAACGGGGGAAGGGAATCTCTCCGGTAAAATGAACGTGGTCTCGCCCCTCGACCTCGGTAACGTAGCCGAGGAGGACGGGTTTCGATTTTGATTCCTGCTTAATTTCTAATGCGAGATTCTCTGCTAATTCGAGTGCCACGACGAGATCGGGATTTCTCCCCTGGAGCCAAATCAGGGGCGTCTCGCCTGCATTTTGAAGGAGCTTCCGCATCAACTTTTTTGCATCCCCCCGAGTATGCAGATGCTCCGTGACGTTGAAAGGAAACGGCAAGATGAGGCCGTCGACATTAATCTTGAAGTTCTGGACCAAAATCTCGATGAAATGAATCACCGAACGGGCCTCCCAATTTGCAATCGCCATATTCCTGAAAGTTCCGCCGGAGGGAAACCAGGTTTTGGGGTCCTTTCCTTGAATCTGGCGGGCCGGCAGGACCTCGACAAAAAATTTGAGATTCGAAGCGTGGGCCCTCTTTGCCTGGGCCTCGATGACTCGAGCCAGAGGGTCCATTCTTCCTGTTTCTTTATCGCTGACAAAGACGGTGAAACGGACCGATTCAATCTGGGGAAACGCCTTTTTCAGCGCCTCCAAAGACCCCTTTCTCAGGGCCGTGTCCGGACTGAGCTGAAGCATCAGGCTCGGTTCCCCTTTGAGGGCTTCGGAAAGCTCAAGAGTTCCCCCCGCCGGTCCGGAAATGTCCTCATTTGGATCCATCACGACCGCCCGGTGCGTCACCGCATTCCGCACCTCGGCCCTGGCACCGGTTCTGCGAAGCCCTCTGGGCGGAGCAGACCGCACCTCGGAGCGGGGGGAGGAGGCAGCGTTTGCCGACCGAAGATGATCAGAATGGGAATGGGTATCCGACGGCAATGGAAAGAGAATGGAAAAAGTCGTTTGACCTTTTCGGGATGATGCCTTAAGACGAGCGCCCCATTTTCTCAAGATGCGTCTCGTCAAGTAAAGCCCTTGGCCGTTATTCCTTAGGTTGTTCGTGGTTAATCCTGATACGCCGAGTAGTCTTTGCCTTTGGAGTTTTTTAATTTCACTTGGCCGCAAAGATTTAAAACGGGCTTCCCACCCGGCCGGAATAGAACCCGCCAGGAGTAAGCCGCTCCCTTTGTGGCGAAAGATTCCGCCGGAAAGTGCACGCCTTCTCAACTCTCTCCAGGGAATATTTCCCCGGTTGGTGATCAAGATTTTTGCTGACTGCCGGTCCGAAATAAGGCGAACCCTGACCGGACCCTTCCCGAGGTTTCTCTCACGAGCATTGTCAACAATTTCGTCCAAGACGAATCTGAAATCTTCTTCTCTTATAGGACCCCGAACCAAAATTGAACCTTCTGAGTTAAATTCGATCGACATCGGCGTTTTGGCCCACTCCTCTTTAAAGAACCTCTCGGTTTTCTGAAAGAGTCTCGTGAGATTCGCCGGGTGGATCCTTCGCCTCTGACCGTCAAAGGCGCCGAGCTCTTCAAATTCACCCGTCTTTTTCTTTCTCAGCTCCGAACGGCCGGAGGTAATGCGGCTCTTGACGATATTCCACAATCCAACCCAAAGGGCGGGTCGTTCCGTCTGTGAAAGAGACGATACCCGATCCATCTCGATCGGAGCCGGGGAAGACCGATGCACATACCAGGAACGCACTCCCTCGGGTCCGAAAGGACGGTTTAATCGAAGCGGGTGTTTCTCCCACTGATTTGAATCTTTGAAGGGTTCACGATAGTTTGTCTCGATCTCATATTCGTCCATACTTCGCTTCACGGTCTTGATTACTTCGTCCGACATCGCCAGCAGAACGAGATTTCGTGACTTGGCCCACTCGGCCATCTTCCTCAGAGCAAGACGCCGCCACGGGTTCAAACGTCTTCTCCGCTTCTGGCTCAGTCTTCGATACCCATCCCCCGGCTGAATTTCGTCAATCATCAAAGCCTCCCGCCCATCCTCGAAACGGTAGCGGCCAAGAACGAACTGTCCGAAAGCCCGCCTCCCCGGTCTTAATCCCTCTTCACTCTGATTCGCCTTGAGCATCTCTCGAACATCCGGGTAGCGCTCAAGCCACTCTGGGGTCGGCCGAATCTCGACTTTTATTTCCGTGAGATTCACGAATTTCAAATCGGCCTCCACTCGATCACGGCCGGCCTGCCACGCAATTTTTCCGTCACGATCCAAAAATTCCTTCAGCTCCCGGCCGAAATCTGCGAATGGAACCGGTGAGGCTTCTTCTGCCGCACCCTTTTCTCCCGTGACCTCCTTCCGCGCCTCGGAGCGGGAGGGGAAGAGTTTGCTGAGAGCGTCTTTCATTTGTCGGGCGCTCGTGTAGTGTTCTGAAATCGCCTCTGCGATGACGGAGGCGGCCGGTTCCCAATCGCCCG
>JACPCP010000024.1 GCA_016179745.1 Candidatus Omnitrophota bacterium | reverse complement strand
ATGCCCGGCATCAAAATCCCCCTTCCCCATATCCTCGGTTGTGACGTCGCCGGTGAGGTGGCCAAGCTCGGACACGGCGTCCGTGGGGCGAAGGAGGGGCAAAGGGTGGTCGTGGCCCCGGGGATCAGCTGCGGCCGGTGCCGTTTCTGCCGCCAGGGATGGGACAGTCTCTGTGACGACTATAAAATCCTCGGCCTCCAGACAAATGGCGGCTACGCCGAATACGTCAAGGTCCCGGCCCGCAACCTGATCCCCGTTTCAAAAAAACTGACCTTTGAGGAATGGGCCTCGATCCCGCTTGTTTTCCTGACGGCCTGGCACATGCTCCACACCCGGGCCCAATTAAAAAAGGGTGAAACGGTTTTGATCCACGCCGCCGGAAGCGGGGTCGGCAGCGCCGCCCTTCAGATCGCAAAATACCTTGGTGCCCGGGTTTTTACGACGGTCGGGAGCCCCGAAAAAATCAGGCCGGCCAAGGCGCTCGGGGCCGACGAGGTCATCAATTACCGGGAAAAGGACTTCGTGGCCGAGGTGAAACGCCTCACGAAAAACCGTGGGGTGGACGTTGTCTTTGAGCACATCGGCCCCGAAACTTTTTCGAAGAGCCTGGCGGCGCTTTCCAAAAAAGGCCGGGTCGTCACCTGCGGGGTCACGAGCGGGCCTCTCGTCAATCTTGACCTTCGTTTTGTTTTTGTCCGCCAGCTTTCCATTTTCGGGTCTTACATGGGGGGATTCAAAGAATTCCAGCGGGTGATTCGCCGGGTCGAGCGGGGAAGGTTCAAGGCGGTCGTCGATAAAGTGTTCCCGCTGAAAGAGGCCCGGGAGGCCCAGGCCCGGATGCTGGAGCGGAAGAATTTTGGCAAGATCGTCCTCGTCCCCTAGCCGGCGGGCCTTGCCCGGCTCCTCCTTCCGCCTTTCGGGGATCCGCCTGATGTGCCAGGCCTCCCTCGCCTTCTCCGTCATGGTGCTGGCGGTCAAAATGGCCACGGCCACGCTCCCGGCCTTCGAAGTAGTCTTCTTCCGGAGCCTTCTCGGCAGCCTGATGATCGGCGCCCTGATGGTCCGAAAGAATGTTTCCTTCCTCGGAAAACCGGAACACCGAAAACTGCTCCTCTTCAGGGGCATCACAGGGTTTCTGGCCGTGATGCTTCACTTTTACACCATTGCCCAGCTTCCGGTCGGGACGGCGGTGATGCTGAATTACACCGCCATTATTTTTCTGGCCGTGCTCTCCATCCTCTTTCTGGGGGAAAAACCGGGCGTTTTCCTGATCTCGATGATCCTGACTTCCTTCGTGGGTGTCTACCTCCTCGTGGATCCCCGGTTCTTTCTCGTGCCGCACACGGGATGGGCCGTTTTTTGGGGGATCCTCTCGGCGATCTTTGCGGCGGCGGCGGTCCTCACGATCCGGTGGGTGGGCTTCCGGGAGTCGCCGCTCACGGTCATCTTCTCTTTCACCGGAATTTCGGTGCTGGGTTCCGCCTTTTTCCTCCCCTTCGGATTTGTCTGGCCAAACCTCAGGGATTGGCTGGCGCTCCTCGTCATCGGCGTCGGCTCCTTCTACGGGCAGCTTTGGATGACCATCGCCTACCGGAGGGCCCCGGCCTCTTTGGTCGCCCCTTTTTCTTACCTCACGCCCGTGCTCTCTTTCCTTTACGGGCTTGTCTTCTGGAAGGACACCCTGGGCACCGGAAATCTCGTGGGGGTCCTTTTGATTATCCTGGGGGGGACTTTGATTTCTCTTTTTGAGGCCCGGCAGGGCAAAAAACTCCCCGCCCAGACGGTTTAAACCAGGAGTCGGGAGATTTTCTACCCGGGTAGAAAATTAGGAATGAGACCTATTGCCAGATCTTGCGGTCGAGGGAATACCTTCCAGCGCCCATCAGAAGGAGGGCCAGCGCACCGCCCAAAATCGCCACATTGTATTCGATCCCGTGGGCTTTTCCGGCCTCACAGGAAATATTGAGGAAAAAACCGTTTGCCCCGTGAACCTTCCAAACGGCCACTCCCATCACAGAGGCAATCCCCAAAGCCGAGAGCCGGGTGAAGAGCCCGCCAATCAGACCCAGACCCCCCAGAAACTCCGTGAAGGCCGCCACATAACCCCACGCCGGCGGAATGCCGAGGTGCGATTCGAAGCCCTGAACCGTGGCCTGTAGGCCGCCGCCCCCGAAAAGACCCAGGACTTTCTGAGAGCCGTGCATCAAGAAAATGACGCCGATCGCAAGGCGCAGGAGAAAAAGCGCTTCGTCTTTCCATTCCGGTAATTTCATTTTGTCCCTCCCTCTCGTGTGATTTTAAGGACCTGATACCTGAGTTTCCCAGCCGGCACCTGAATTTCGGCCTTCTCTTTTTCGGCCTTCCCCAGAAGTCCTTTACCGATCGGAGAGGTGACGGAGATCTTGCCCTGATTAAAATCTGCCTCGTCCTGGCTGACGAGCGTATATTGCAGGGTCTCGTTCGTGTCCAGATTCTTGAGCCGGACCCGGGCCCCCAGATAAACCTTGCCGCTGGGAATATCGCTTTGATCGACCACCCGGGCCCGACCCAGCCGCTCTTCCATTTCGTGGATCCGGGTTTCAAGCTGGCGCTTCGCCTCCTTGGCCGTTTCATACTCGGCATTCTCCCGAAGGTCCCCGAAGGCCCGGGCGTGTTCCAATTGATTCGCCACCTCCCGGCGCTTCTTCGTCTTGAGGTGGTTCAACTCTTCAATCAGTTTTTCGTAGCCTTCCCGGGTCAGGACGATTTTGTCGGTCATAACGTTTTCAGCTCCCGATATACTTGGCGTAGACACCCCTCGCCTCGGAGGCGTCTTCGGTGCCCTTCACGATGGCCCGGCCGTTCAAGAAAATCGTAATCTCGAAGGGCGGGACAGACGCCTGAAGCAGGTAGTCATTGTAATGGACAGCGCCGAAGGGGCTCAATTTGTCCGCCAAATTTTTGAAATTGATTGGGACGGAGGCGCTTGAAAAAATCTGAACGGCGTTCCGGCCGCAGAGCGTCACGGTGCGGGAACCCCGCTCTCGATCAAGGTAAGGGTATTCGCCTTTCCGGCATCCCGAACAACCGGACCGGGGGGCGCCCCCCGCATCAACGGCCCGGAATTCCTTCTTCCACAAATCCCCTTTCCAAAGGCGGCGGTCCACCGTTTCCTTTCTCCCGGCCAAAATTTTCAAGGCCTCGATCGACTGGAATGAAGCAACCCAGTGAGCCACGGGAGCCAAAATCCCGGCCCGGTCGCAGGTTTGAAATTCCCCGGGACGGGGCGCTTCTTCAAAAAGGCAGCGAAGGCACGGGCCCTCGCCGGGGAGAATCACGTAGGTCAGCCCCTCGACAGCCACCGCCCCGCCGTAAATCCAGGGAAGTTTTTCACGGAGGCAATAATCATTGATCAAATACCGGGTCTCGAAATTGTCCGTGCCGTCCACCACGAGGTCGATGCCCTTAAAAAGCTCCTCAATCGTCTCCGGATTCAGATCGGCCGCTTCCCCTTCGACAACAATTTCAGAATTGATCTGCCGGAGCTTTCGCTCGGCGGCGGCCGCCTTCGGAAAATTTTCCCGGGCGTCCGTCTCGTCATAGAGGACCTGGCGCTGGAGGTTTCCGAGCTCAACCACATCCCGGTCAATCAAACGAAGCCGGCCGACCCCGGCCCGGGCCAGTAAATTGGCCGAGACCGACCCCAGGGCCCCGAGTCCCACAATCGCCACGGAAGCGGACGAAATCTTCGCCTGCCCCTCCGGGCCGATCTCAGGAAGAAGGAACTGACGCTGGTAGCGGGAAAGATCTTTCATGGCAGAAGGAACTGTATCAGCTCGATTTCAAGGAAGGGTCGTGTTCCATTAAGCCGTCACGGCAGCGTGCCGGTAGGAACTGTCCACGAGACAGGGTTCCGAGCCGGCGTCACGGATGAGCCGTTCGAGCTCCTCCTGGGAAAGGTCCGTCGGAGTGTCTGAGCCGGCATCGTGAATAATCTTCTCATTGAGGTTCGTGCCGCCCAAATCGTCCACGCCAAAGGAGAGAGCGACTTGCGCCAGCTTCAGCCCGATCGTCGTCCAGTGCGCCTTCAAATGAGGCACGTTGTCCAAAAGGAGCCGGGAGACGGCGTAGACTTTCAAGTCCGTGAAACCGCCGGGCTCGCCAATCTTTCCCATCGGCGTATTCTCGGCGTTGTAGGAAAGCGGGATAAAACTAAAAAAGCCGTGAGTCTCGTCCTGGAGCGACCGGAGCCTCAAGACGTGGTCGACCCGTTCCTCTTCGGTTTCGATGTGGCCATAAAGCATCGTGGCATTGGTGCGAAGCCCGAGTTCGTGAGCGATCCGGTGAATTTCAAGCCATTCCTCCGCCGTCACCTTATCGGGACAAACTTTTCGCCGGACCCTTTCCGAAAAAATCTCTGCCCCTCCGCCCGGCATCCCGTCGAGCCCCGCCCGCTTCAGCATCCCCAGCACCTCCCGGGGCGTCAATTCCGAGCGGACCGCAAGGTCCTGAATCTCGGCGGCCGTCAACGCTTTGATATAAATCGCAGGGTTGATCTCCCGGATCTTCTGAATCATCTCGAGGTAATAATCCATCCCAAGGTTGGGGTTGTGTCCGCCCACAATGTGGACTTCATTGATGTGCCACTTTTCAATCGCCTGGCGGACCCGCTCCTGAATTTCCTCCAGTGAAAACGTGTAGCCGCCCGCCTCGCCCGGGCGCCTCGCAAAGGCGCAAAAAAGGCAGCGGGCCGTGCAGACATTGGTGTGATTCAAGTGCAGATTAATGGAATAGTAAACCCGGTGGCCGTTCAAGCGGCGGCGGACGATGGAAGCAAGAGTGCCGAGCGTAGCGAGGTCATTGGATTGGTAGAGCCGGACACCGTCTTCGAAGGAGAGGCGAACGCCCGCTTCGACTTTTTCGTGAATGTCAGAAAGGGGCCTGCAGCCAGAAATCACGACTTCTTCTTTTTCTCGATGTCTTTAAATAATTCGTCGACCAGATTCTTCTCATCGACCACCCGGCGCTGCTCGCCATTGATATAAATCATGCCCTTGTCTTTTCCGCCGGTGATGCCGAAATCCGATTCGTGCGCCTCGCCGGGGCCGTTCACCACACAGCCCAAAACCGAAATCGTCAAGGGGTCCTTTAATTTCATGGCCCGGTCCTCCACGGCTTCCGCCAGTTTAAACACATCGACTTCGGCCCGGCCGCAGCTCGGGCAGGAAACCACCCGGGGACCGAGGCGGCGGAGGCCGAGGGATTCTAGAATGAACCGCCCGACCTTGACTTCCTCGACGGGGTCGGCCGTGAGTGAAATCCGGATCGTGTCGCCGATCCCTTCCTGAAGCAGCGTCCCGACGCCGATCGCATTGTAAACCGACCCTCGAAGCAGGGTGCCCGCCTCCGTCACCCCCAGGTGAAGAGGGTAATCAAAGGTCCGGCTCGCCAGCCGGTAGGCGGCCACCATCGTGGGCACGTCCGAGGCCTTGAGGGAAATCACAATGTCGTGGAAATCAAGTTCTTCAAGAATCGAAACGTGCCGTTTTGCGCTCTCCACAAGCGCCTCCGGCGTGGGACGGCCGTATTTTTCCCGTAAATCTTTTTCGAGCGAACCGGCGTTGACGCCAATCCGGATCGGAACTTTCCGCCCCTTTGCCTTTTTCACCACTTCCTCGATCCGGTCCCGGGCGCCGATATTGCCGGGATTGAGCCGGAGCTTATCAATCCCTTCGTCGAGCGCAATCAGGGCCAGTTTGTAATGAAAATGAATGTCGGCCACGAGCGGGATTTTGATCCGGCTCCGGATCTTTCCGAGGGAGCGGGCGTCCTCTTCTTTGGGGCAGGCGACCCGGACAATTTCACAGCCGGCCTCGGTGAGTTTCTGAATTTGGTCCACCGTGGCCTCCACGTCGTGAGTGGGCGTCACACACATTGATTGAATCCGAATGGGTGCATCGCCGCCGACGGTGACACCGCCGATTGAAAGCGGGCGGGTTTTTCGGCGGGGAATGGGAGGAAGTTCCCGGGCGCCCTGGCTCATGAAATGGCGATCATCCTTTCGATCGGCTGAAGCGCCCGTTCGGCAATCTCCTTCGGGACCCGGACCTCATACTGGAGGTTCTCAAGCGACTCCACCACCTTCTCCAGGGTGTTCATCTTCATATAATTGCAGTGCGCCTGCTCGCTGGCCGGATAGAATCTTTTTGAAGGGTTGTCCTTTCTCATCCGGTAAAGAACGCCGGTCTCCGTCGCCACGATGAATTCCTCAGACGGCGATTCCTTGGCATAACGGATCATCCCCTCAGTCGAAAGCACCTGGTCCGCAAATTGAATGGATTTGGTGAGGCACCCGCATTCGGGGTGCATGATGAATTCCGCCCGGGGGTGCTCGGACCGTAAACGGCGGATTTCCTCGGTTTGAATCAAGACGTGGCTCGGGCAATAGCCCCGCCAAAGATAAAGATTCTCCCGTCCTGTCTTCGCCTTCACGTAGGAACCCAGATAGAAATCCGGAATGAAAAAGATTTCCCTGTCTTCAGGGATCGCCCGCACCACTTTCTCGGCATTGGCTGAAGTGCAGCAATAATCCGCCTCGGCCTTGACCACAGCCGAGGTATTGACATAGGCCACCACGACACCCCGGGGATGTTCGATTTTCCAGCGGCGGACGTCTTCCGGGCGGATCATGTCGGCCAGGGAGCATCCGGCCTCCAGATCAGGGACAAGGATTTTTTTTTCGGGCGAAAGGATCGAGGCGGTCTCGGCCATAAAGTGGACCCCGCAAAAAACCACCACCTCGGCGTCGCTCTTCCGGGCCCAGCGGGCCAGATTCAGGGAATCCCCCACGAAATCGGCCGCTTCCTGGATCTCCCCAATTTGATAATTGTGGGCTACCAGGACCGCCCGGCGCTCCCGCTTCAGCGCCAGGACCTCTTCCTGAATATTGTCGTAAATCGCCTTTGCCATGTGTCAGGCCTGCAGCAATTGCTGCTTCCGCTCTTCCTTTTTGGATTGCTTCTGCCGGAGGTCCGCCTGCCCAAGCGAGGTCAGGTCGTGGGAAATATTCATCGAACAAAACCGGGGGCCGCACATGGAGCAAAACGGCGCCTCCTTGAAATAATCATCCGGCAGGGTCTCGTCGTGCATTTTACGGGCCGTCTCGGGGTCAAGCGAGAGTTCGAATTGGCGCTTCCAGTCGAAAGTAAAACGGGCCTTCGAAAGTTCGTCGTCCCGGTCCCGGACGCCCGGCCGGTGCCGGGCAATGTCGGCGGCGTGCGCCGCAATTTTATAGGCAATGACTCCCTGCCGGACATCGTCGGCCGTCGGGAGCCCCAGGTGTTCCCGGGGGGTGACGTAGCAAAGCATCGCAGCGCCCGCCCACCCTGCGAGGGCCGCCCCGATCGCCGAAGTGACGTGGTCATAGCCAGGGGCAATGTCCGTGGTCAAGGGGCCCAGGACATAAAACGGCGCCTCGTGGCACCACTCGATTTCTCTTTCGACATTCATCTTGATCTGGTCCATCGGCACGTGACCCGGGCCTTCGATCATAACCTGCACGTCCTGTTCCCACGCCTTTTTCGTGAGCTCGCCCAGGACCTTGAGTTCGGCAAATTGCGCTTCGTCACTGGCATCCGCCAAACAACCCGGCCGAAGACCGTCGCCCAGGCTGAAGGAGACATCATATTTCCGGAAGATTTCGCAAATCTTGTCGAAATGGGTGTAGAGAAAATTCTGTTTGTGGTGGTAGGCGCACCAGCGGGCCAGCATCGATCCGCCCCGGCTCACGATCCCTGTGATCCGGTTTTTGACGAGCGGCAGAAATTCCCGCAGCACGCCGGCATGGATCGTCATATAATCCACGCCCTGTCTGGCTTGCGTCTCAATGACCTCGAGCATCACGTCGATGGAGAGGTCTTCGACTTTGCCCTTCACCTCCTCCAGCGCCTGATAGATCGGCACCGTCCCGATCGGGACCGGGCTCGAGTCCACAATGGCCTGACGAATTTCGTTCAGGTTTCCGCCCGTGGAAAGGTCCATCACCGTGTCGGCCCCGTAGTGGACTGACATGTGGAGCTTTTCAAGCTCTTGATCAATATTGGAAGTGACGGCGGAATTGCCGATATTGGCGTTGATCTTGCAAAGAGAATGAATCCCGATCGCCATCGGTTCGAGGGAAAGATGGTTGATGTTGGCCGGGATGATCATCCGCCCCCGGGCCACCTCTTCACGGACAAACCCGGGCTCAAGCTTTTCCCTCCGGGCCACAAATTGCATCTCTTCCGTGAGAATCCCTTGGCGGGCATAATGCATCTGGGAGACATTGGAATGGCCTTGGCGCCTGGACACCCAGTCCGTCCGGACTTCCCGCATGGATTTTTTGCCGTTCGATGAGGCCCTGTCAGCCGGCATTTCCTGCACCTTTCCTTTGGGGAATAATAGGGTTCCCGCTGTGGTGAACTGCTTGAGAAACCATGAGTTATTTCGGCTTAGGAAAGAAGCTATTTTACTACCGGCCGTTTGACTTGGCAAGGGGGGCTAGCCCGAGATGGGGGTGCCTCCCAAGCATCCTGCAGAACCGGCCCCGGCTGAATTCTGCACAATTACGCCTGTTTGATCCACGCAATAAAGATTGGTCCCCTGATTCCGGATGGGCCGTGCCAACATCGAATAGGTGGCGCCGAGCCTGCTGCCCAGATAGGTAAACGTGTAGCCGTGCTTCCCGCCACGAAAAGTGGAGCGGGCATTGTTCCAGGAGGCGTCCAGATACGGGGGATTCGCCCTTGTTAAAACCGTCACCGTCCGGGCATACAGAGGAGGGTTGGAGGCCGAGCGAAAACTTTCACTCGCTGCGCTGAACGTTTTAAGGTCCGACTTGACCGCCGCCTCGTGGGCGTTATTTCTCGCCCGCATCAGATTGGGAATGGCAATGGCGGCCAGCACTCCAATCACGGCCACGACGATCATGATTTCGAGAAGTGTGAAGCCGCTGTTCTTTTTTGTCATTTTGGCTTAGAGAGTGGTTTCCTCCCGCCGCTCCCGGATATGGTGGCGGACGTCGATTCCCCGGGCGAGGTAAATGACGTCTTCGGCAATATTGGTAGCGAGGTCGGCGATCCGCTCCAGATTGTGGGAAACCATAATCAGAGCCACCCCTTGCGGGACGGTTTCAGGCTTCTCCTGCATCACCTTCTGGAGCTCGTCATAAACCTGGTCATTGATCGTGTCCATCACGTCATCCTTCTCGAGGATCTCCTTCGCCCGCTTGGCGTCCTTCTCCATAAAGGCGTCCAGCGCCTCCCTCACCATGGCCCGTGCCGTCTGGGCAATTTTGGGGAGGTCCACCGAGGGTGTTAGGGGGGGCTCCTGGTTGATTTGAATCACCTTTTCGGCAATGTTCACGGCCTGGTCCCCCATCCGTTCCAGGTCGCTCGTCATCTTGAGGACCATCGTAACAAACCGAAGGTCGACGGCCGCCGGCTGGTAAAGCGCAATCAGCTCATGGCCCAGTTCGTCAATCTCGATCTCCGAGAGATTGATTTCCTGGTCGCCCCTGAGGACCGCCTCCGCTTTTTTGGAATCTCTTTCGATCAGGGCCCCGGAGGCCTTCGCCACGGCCTCCTCCACTTTCAAGCCCATCCGGAAGACCTTTTCCTTGAGCTGCTTTAGTTCGTCATCAAAGTGCCTTTTCATCCAAACCTCCCTGTGATGTAATCCTCGGTCTCTTTTTTCTCCGGACTCGTGAAAATCCGGTCCGTCCGGCCAAATTCAATCAGTTCGCCCAAATAAAAATAGGCCGTCTCGCCGGAAATGCGGGCGGCCTGCTGCATGTTGTGCGTGACAATAACGATAGTATAGTCTTTCTTCATTTCGTGAATCAATTCCTCGATCCTCAAAGTCGCCACGGGGTCCAGCGCCGAACAGGGCTCGTCCATCAGAAGGACTTCGGGATTCACCGCCAGGAGCCGGGCAATGCACAAACGTTGTTGCTGCTCGAGGGAAAGCCGGAGCGCCGAATCTTTCAGAAGATCCTTCAATTCGTCCCAGAGGTTGACCGCCCTCAAACTCTTTTCCACGATTTCCTCCAAGGACGGTGCCCGGCCCCCTTTTTTCGGCCCAGAGACTCCGTGAAGCTTTGGCCCAAAGGCCACATTCTCAAAGATCGACAAAGGGAAGGGGTTCGGCCGCTGAAAAACCATTCCCACTTTTTTTCTCAAACGAATCAGGTCCGCCCCGGTGTGAAGAATTTCCTCACCGTCGATCGTGATCAGGCCTTCGGTCTTGACGCCCTCAATCGTGTCGTTCATCCGGTTGAGGCACCGAAGAAAGGTGGATTTCCCGCAGCCCGAAGGACCAATGATGGCCGTGACCCGGCAGGGCCGGATCTCGATCGAAACCCCTTTCAGGGCGTGGAAATCCCCGTAATGGAGGTGAAGATTTTTCACTGAAATTTTAGGGTTCATCCGAACCGCCCTGAAATATAGTCTTCCGTCCGTTTGTCCTGGGGGACCGTGAAAATTTTCTGTGTCCGGTCGATTTCGACCAGCTCCCCCATCAGGAAGAAGGCGGTCCGGTCGCTCACCCGGGCGGCCTGCTTGGTATTGTTGGTCACAAGGATGATTGTGTATTTCGCCTTGAGCTCCTGCATGGCCTCTTCCACGTGGGCCGTCGCAATCGGGTCCAGACCCGAACAGGGCTCATCAAACAAAATCACCTCCGGCTCGACGGCAAGACTCCTCGCAATGCAAAGCCGCTGCTGCTGGCCGCCCGAGAGTTTCATGGCCGGAGTCTTCAGCCGGTCTTTCACTTCCTCCCACAAAAAGGCGGCCCGGAGGCTTTTCTCCACAATGGCTTCCAGTTCGCTCGTTTTCCAGACGTTGTGGAGCCGGGGGCCGTAGGCGATATTGTCAAAGATGGAAAGCGGGAGCGGCGCCGGCAGGGCGAAGATCATCCCGATTTTTTTCCGGAGCGTGGGCAGGTCCATTTTTTCATAGATGTCCACGCCGTCCAAAAGGATCTTTCCCGTTTTTTGGAAAGCCGGGTTCTCGTCATTTAACCGGTTAAAGGTCCGGAGAAGCGAGGTCTTCCCGCTCGCCGCCGGTCCAATGACGCCCAGGATTTCAAACTCGTTCACTTCAAACGAGACGTGGCGGAGCGACTCGAGCCGCCCGTAGGAGACAGAAAGGTCTTTGACCGTGACCTTGGGCCGGCAAATCTTCATCTCCGGGGTTACCATAATTTCCGCTTTCGAAACCGGGCCCGGATCACAATGGCCACGATATTCATCGCCAGAACCAGCAGGATCAAAACCAGCGCCGTCCCGTATTGAATAGAAAGTTTCACGTTGGGGACCTGGGTCGAGATCACGTAAAGGTGATAGGGAAGGGCCATCGCCTGATCGAAAATGGATTGGGGGAGTTTGGGAAGATAAAAAGCGGCGACCGTGAATAAAATCGGCGCCGTCTCGCCCGCCGCCCGGCTCAGGGCAAGGATCGTCCCCGTCAGGATTCCCGGCAGGGCATTCGGCAGCACCGCACGCCGGATCGTCTGCCATTTTGTGGCGCCGAGGGCGAGACTGACTTCCCGGAATGATTTCGGAACCGTCCCGAGCGCCTCCCGGGTTGAGGTAATAATCACAGGAAGGCTCATGATCCCCAGGGTGAGGGAGCCGGCCAGGAGGGAAGCGCCGAATTTGAGAAAGATCACAAAAAGCCCGAGCCCGAACAGTCCGTAAACGACGGAGGGGACGCCGGCCAGGTTGATGATGGCAACCTCAACGACCCGCTTGAACCCATGGTCCTTCGCATATTCAGAAAGATAAATTGCGCCCAGGATCCCGATGGGGAGCGAAAAGACGAGAGTTCCGGCCGCCAGATAAACGGTCCCGAGGAGCGCCGGAAAAATCCCCCCGGCCCGCATCCCGAGCCGGGGGTAGGACGCCAGAAACTCCCAACTGAGAGCCGGGAGGCCGTCTTTAAAGATCAGCACCAAAATCAAAAAGACGGGGACCAGAATTAAAAGCGTCGAGAAGAAAAGAAAGGCGAAGGCAAGCTTTTCCGTAATGCGGGGGTTGATCCGGATCATTTTTCTCTGTGAAGGAAGAAGTCGGCGGTGAGATTAATGATAAAGGTAATGACAAACAAAACGATCCCGATCGCAAAAAGGGAGGCGTAGTGCGGACTCCCCTGCACCGCCTCTCCCATCTCGGCTGCAATCGTGGCCGTCATCGTTCGCACCGGCTGGAGGAGCGTCGTGGGAATCCGGGCGGCATTGCCCGTGATCATCATCACGGCCATCGTCTCCCCGATCACCCGGCCAATCCCAAGCATGACCGCCGCAATGACCCCCGAGGAAGCCGCCGGCATCACCACCCGCCAAATCGCCTGCCAGTGCGTGGCCCCGAGCGCCAGCGCCCCTTCCCGGTAGGAGCGGGGCACGGCCGTCAAGGCATCTTCCATAATGCTAACGATTGTCGGCATGGCCATAAAACCCAGCATGAGGGAACCGGCCAGTGCCGTGAGCCCGGTAGAAATATTGAAAAGGCTTTGCACGAGCGGCACGAGGGTGACGAGGCCGATAAAGCCCAGCACAATGCTCGGGATCGCCGCCAGAAATTCCACGCTCGCCTTTAAAATTTCCCGAAGCCAGTGCGGGGCGACCTCCGCAATGTAAACGGCGCAGGCCACACCGATGGGCACTGAAATCAAGATGGCCCCCAGCGTGACCCAGACCGAGCCCAGAATCAAAGGCAGGGCGCCGAACCGGGGCGGATAAGAAATGGGATACCAGTCTTTTCCGGCCAGAAAATCCCAAAGGGAAACCGTTCTGAAAAGGGCAAACCCCTCTTTGGCCAGAAAAATAAAAATCAGGACCACAAAGAGAATGGAAATCGTGCCGGCCAGGAAAATGGCCGACTCGATCAGGAATTCAGAAATCCGTCTTGGTTTCATTGTGTAGGGGACAGGCAAACCAACAAAGTCCATTTGGTTTGCCTGTCCCCTGTTTCTTTATTTCAAGGGAACAAAGTCCATCGCCTGGACGATTTCCTGGCCCTCGGGGCTTCGGGCAAAATCGAGCAGCCGCTTCGTGTCCCCTTGGGGCTCCCCCGCCGTGTAAATGTAAAGCGGCCGGGAGATCGGATAAGTTCCGTTTTGACCGGTTTCGACCGAGGGGACCACGGCCGCTGTCCCTTTCTTTTTGCTCACCGCCAGCGTCTTGTGGCCACTGGTCACATAGCCGAGACCCAAATAGCCGATAGCCGCCCGGCTCCGGGCCACTTCCTGGGAGATCGCCTGGGAAGAGGGCATCATTAAAATTGAGGAGGCAAATTCCTCCGGCCCCCTGGCATTTCCCTTCCGGACGACCTCCTCCAAAAAGTAAACATGGGTCCCCGAATTTCTTTCCCGGGAAAGGACCAGCATCGATTCATCGAGTCCGCCCACCTCGGACCAATTTGTGATTTTCCCCGTAAAGATATCCGAAAGCTCATCGATGGAAAGTTCGGAAACGGGGTTGGCCGGATTCAAAATGACGGCCAACGCATCCAGGCCGACCACAAATTCCTTCACTTCTTTGCCGGCCGTCTTGAGAACTGCTTCTTTTTCTTCAGGCTTCATTCCCCGGGAACACTGGGCAATGCCGGCAGTTCCGTTGATCAAGGCCGCAATGCCGGTGCCGGAACCGCCGCCGGTGACCGCAATGCTCACCTCCGGATTTTGATTCATAAACTCTTCCGCCCACGCTTGGCCGAGATTCACCATCGTGTCGGAACCCTTGATCTGGATGACGTCGTGCTTGGCGAGGACGTTTGGAGTGAAGAGGCAAGAGGCAGAGAAGCAGAGAAGCAGAGAAAAGGAAAGTTTTTTCATCAGAATACCCATTCCAAATCCGTTTGAAAGCGGCGGGTTTCGTCGTCCGCCCCGGTAATGTTGTTCGCAAAGTAGGCCTTCAGCTGAAGCTTGAGGAAATCGGTCAATCCATAACGCAGATAGGTCACACTGCCACGTTTGTCCGCATGACCGGCTCCGAAATCGCTTTCTGCGAAGGCGCCGACGACGGCATTGGGTTCCACATAGGCATAGTAATACCCCGTCTCCCAATCCCCTTTCTTCTTTGCATTCCCGACCTTCAACCCATATTCATAGGCATTGTTCCGGTCGAGGGGGTCCGGGGTCCGGTCCGCCAGGTTGACCGCAAAGTCGCCGAAAAGTTTGACCGGAAGCTCCCGCACCTTGAATTCAAGGGCGTTATAAACCTGAAGGATGTCAAAGTCGCCGGCCGCCAGGGCGGTGGAAGAACCGACTCTTGTATTCCCCCGGGCGAGCGAAGTGGTATCGATGATAAAGTTGGAGCCCCTGGCATAATCAGAAAAGTCATAATAAGCAAATCCGTGGGTGAGTTGAATTCCGGAGTCCTTCTCGAAGCCGGGCGGAGTCCACCGAACGCCGCTCTGAAAACCGTAGACCTCGGCATCAGGCGAGGCGGCATTTTCCTGAAGGATGTATTGCCCAAACACCGCATAGGGCTTGACCCTTCCCTCGCCAAGACTCCACTCGAACGATTCATAAAATCCTTCCGGCATGACATCGGAATCCCACACCATGGTTGAGGAGTTTGCAAGGAAGGGATTCTCAAACTTGCCGCCGGCAACTGCCGCACTCGAAAGCGCCGGGATATAATCTTGAAGGAACATCGGGCGATATTTCACATAGGCCTGGTCGATGAAGATATTCTTGAAATTGAAATCTCCCGTGAAAGTCTGATTGCTTCCGGTCGGGTCATTCGAGGCGCCGGTATTGAAACGAAAACCAAGCTCAAGATTGTCGGTCACCTGCTTCGTCACCTTCCACCGGAGCCGGTAGCGGAAGCGGTTCCGGTCCCGGGTCGCTTCATTCTGATTGAAGCCTTCATAGCGAAGCCGGATATCTCCCCCCATGGAGAGGCCCTCAAGCCATTGGGGGCCCTTCTCCGCCGCCCCGGGAAGATAGACCGACTTCTCTTCCGGACCCTTGATCTCAATCCGCCGCTTTAAGGAATCCATCTCTTCTTGATGTTTTTGATTCTGTGCGGTCAATTGATTCTGGAGTTCGGAGATGCGGGCCTCGATCCGGTCAAACCGGTCCGCCAGGTTCGCAGGACCGGCGCCGGCATCGGCCTCGGCGAAGGTTGGAATAAGAAAAAAAGTGAGAATAGAAGTTCCGGCAAGGATCCAGTTTGAGCGAAGTTTCTTCATAAACGCCCTCCTTGGGGTTGGGACAAAATCAGTTACGAGCGGTTGCACTCTACGGGAAGGGTGTTACGAAGAAACAGAGGAAACGTTACGTTTGTGTTACGGTTGCGGCAAGGAGATCTGGAATCTTGAACCGTGACCCGGTCCCGAAAAAACACGGACCCGGCCGCCGTGGAGCTCGGTGAGGTGTTTGACAATGGCGAGGCCGAGGCCGGCCCCTCCTGAATCCCGGGACCGGGCCTTGTCCACCCGGTAAAATTTCTCAAAGATCCTTTCCTGGTCCGCCTTCGGGATCCCGGCCCCGTTGTCTTCCACCGAAATCCGGAATTCTTTTCCACTCACCTCCGAACGAACCCAAATCCTTCCGCCTTCGGATGTGTATTTCAGGGCATTGTCCACCAGGTTGGCGAGAATTTGGTTGAGCTTGGTGGAATCCGCCTGAAGGGGGACTGCCTCTTGGGGAACTTCATTTTCAATTTCGATCCGTTTCGCTTCGGCCTGACTTTGGAAACGCTCCAGCAAACGGTCCACAAAAGGCCGGAGCGGAATCAATTCCAGCAAGACTTCCTCTCTCCCGGATTCGATCCGGGAGAGATTGAGAAGATTCTCTGTCAGGTGACTGAGCTCGACAGCATTACGAAAAATAGTTTCGAGGTGCCTTCGAAATTCCTCCGAAGACAAATCGGAAACTTCCAAAAGAGTTTCGCTGTAACCCCGGATCGCTGTAAGCGGCGTCTTGAGCTCGTGCGAAAGATTGGCGATAAAATCACGCCGCACTTCTTCGAGACGGCGGATTTCAGTGAGGTCGTGAAAAACCGAAACGACGCCGGAAAGTTTCCCGTCTCGACGGACGGGCGAAAAATGGACCTGGAACACCCGGGGCCTCGGCTTCTCGAAATGGATCTCCCGCTCAACCGGTTCTCCGTTTTGAATGACCTGACGAATTGCGTCGTCCGCCGCAACGCTGGTGAGAACCTCAAGGGCGGAACGACCTTCTGCCTTTCCTTTCAAACCGAACATCTCCCGAAACGGAGGATTGACGTGAAGGATGTCTCCCCGTGCATCCGTCAGGAGCACCCCCTCCACCATTCCCGAAAAAGTGGTCTCAAGCCGGGCCCGCTCTTCGTCAAGACGCTCGGTGGCGCGTTTAAATTTTTGATTGAGTTCCGAAATCTGACGCTCAAAACCGTTTCGAAGCCGGCGCTCCCTCCGTAAAAGAAAGGCGGCTCCGGCAATCACGAGAAGCAGGAGAAGAGGCCAGAGAAAATTCATTGAAATCGGTAGCCGACGCCCCGAACCGTTTCAATCCGCTCGCCCAGCTTCCCGAGTTTCTGGCGGAGCCTTGAAAAATGGGTGTCGACCGTGCGGCTGTCGCCGTAGGAGTCAAAACCCCAGACCTTTTCCAGGAGCGCCTCCCGGGTCTGGAGCCTTCCTTTCGCCTTGATGAGTTCGACCAAAAGAGAGAATTCGGTCTTGGTCAGTTCGAGCTTTTTTCCCTTCAGACGGGCCTCAAAGTTTGATTCGTCAATCACCAAATCTCCGACATGAAGGGGCGGGGTTCCCCCGCCCTGCGACCCGGGGTGGGGAGACCCCGCCCCTACAGTTTGTCCAGGATCTTTTCCCGTCCGTTTCAGCACGACCTTCACCCGAAGCACGAGTTCCCTCGGACTGAAAGGCTTCGGGATGTAATCATCAGCGCCAAGCTCGAAGCCGACAATGCGGTCCACCTCCTCGGTCTTGGCCGTAAGCATCACGATCGGAATTTCCTTTGTGTCCTCCCGGGCCTTGAGGAGTTTGGTGAGTTCCTTGCCGTCCATTTCGGGAAGCATCAGGTCGAGCACAATCAAATCGGGTTTGGAGGATTGAATTTTTCGAAAGGCCTCCTGGCCGTCCCGGGCCGTGAGGGTTTCAAATCCCGCCTTCTGGAGATGGAGTTGGACAAGGTTCGAGATGTCCTTTTCATCTTCGACAATCAGAATTTTTTGTTTGGCGCTCACAAGGTCACCCCGGGCAGGCCGTTTTCTGTTTCCAACGGCCTGCTATCTCTCCACCCACTGGCTCAACTGGTGAACGATCTCACGGCAAAAGGCGGGAAGGTCGGAAGGCGTCCGGGAGGTAATCAGGTTCCCGTCCCGGACCACTTCACGGTCGACAAACTTTGCGCCGGCATTCGTGAGATCATCTTTAATTGCAATGTAGGAAGTAAGGGTCTTCCCTTTGCAGAGGCCGGCCGAGGCCAACACCCAGCCGCCGTGACAGATCGAGGCGACGACTTTGCCTTGATCAAAAAGCTCTTTGACAAATTCGAGAACTTTCCTGGAAAGCCGGAGTTTGTCCGGCGCCCAGCCGCCCGGGATTATGACGCCGTCGAAATCTTTGGCGCTGACCTCATCAATGGATTTGTCGACCGTGATCGGATAGCCAAACTTCCCTTTATATTCTTTCCGTCCGTTCGGCTCGACCGTCACCACCTCAAACCCCTCTTCCTTTAATCGAAGCAAGGGATACCAGACCTCCAGATCCTGATACTGTTCTTCAATAAGAATCGCTACACGAGTCGGTCTACTCACATTTCCTCCTTATCCTTTGATCACGCCGAGGGGTTGCATACGGACGACTTTTTTTGCGAGGCCAGCTTGGTGCACGACCTCAACCACGTCATTCACATCCTTATAAGCCGCCGGCTGTTCTTCGTCGAGCCCCTTTCGGCCACGGGCAATGGCAATGATCCCTTTGGCCTCGAGCTCTCTTTCGATCGACCGGCCTCTCGCTTCCCGCACCGCCTGCGAGCGGGACATCGCCCGGCCGGCCCCGTGGCAAGTGGTGCCAAAGGTTTCTTCGGCGGCTTGAGCCGTTCCAACCAGCACATAAGAATTTCTTCCCATATCACCGGGGATAATGACCGGCTGGCCGACTGACTGATAATCCTTCGGAAGTTCCGGATGGCCGGGACCAAAGGCCCGGGTGGCGCCTTTGCGGTGAATGCAAAGCATCTTTTCTTTTCCATTCACCCGGTATTTTTCAAACTTGGCGATATTGTGCGCTACATCATAAACGAGATCCATTCCCAAATCCTGCCACGAGCGGCCGAAAAATTTCTCAAAGACCTCCCGGGCGAGAGACATCAGGCATTGGCGGTTATTCCAGGCGTAGTTGGCCGCACAGCGCATGGCCCCGAGGTATTGGCGCCCCTCCGGCGAATTGACGGGGGCACACGCCAGCTGCACATCGGGAACCTCGATATGGTATTTGGAAAGCGCCCGGCGGGTCAGCTCCAGAAAATCGTCACAAATTTGATAACCGAAGCCCCGGGAGCCCGAGTGAATCATCACCGTAATTTGGCCTTTCTCAAGACCGAAGATTCTCGCCGCTTCCTCGTCAAAAATCGTGTCGACCGCCTGGACTTCGACGAAATGATTACCGGAACCCAGGGTTCCGAGCTGGTCGCTCCCCCGTTCGTAGGCCCGTTTCGAAACCGCATCCGGATCGGCGTCCTCGAGAACGCCGCCAGCTTCGGTGTGTGCTAAATCCTCAGGCGCCCCATGCCCGTGCTGGACCGCCCAGCGTGCCCCCTGCACTAAAAGTTTTCGCCCGTCTTCCTTTCCGACCCGGATCGCCCCCGACTGCCCCACACCGCAGGGAATGTGATTGAAAAGCTGCCGGACCAGCTCCCGCAATTTTGGACGAATATCTTGCTCCGTTAAATTTGTCCTCACGAGCCGGATTCCGCAGTTCACGTCGAAACCGATTCCGCCGGGTGAAATCACACCGCTTTCATCGGGGTCGGTGGCGGCGACCCCGCCGATCGGGAAGCCGTAGCCCCAGTGAATGTCGGGCATCGCCAAAGAATATTTGACGATCCCGGGAAGGTGGGCGACATTGGCGACTTGCTTCAAGGATTGATCGGTTTTGATTTTGCTGAGAAGCTTCTCGTCGGCAAAAATCATTCCGGGAACCCGCATCCCGGGAAAAGTTCCCTTCGGAATTTCCCATCGGTAATCGTCAATCTTTCTCAGCTTGATTTCTTCGCTCATCAGTTTGCCTGTCCCCTTTTAGGGGACTGTCCCCTCTTAGATGCTCTTAGATGTCGAAGATGATTTCGGCCTGCCAGCCGCCACCGGTCTTCTCCACCTTGAAGCCGTGGTGCGTCACAGCCTTCACCTCCCGCTCCGAGGTGTGCCGCTTGGGATCAAAGTATTCGCCCGAACAGGCGGCCCAGACCTTTTTCCCGGTCAGCTCCTTATACTCGAATTCCGTAAAAACAAGCTTCTGCGTGGAAAAAAGGTAGTGGAGTTCCCGGAGCCACTTCCAGAGAAGTTCCTCCTCGTTCCCGGCTTCGAGAAGAACTTCCAGCGTGTCCCGGGCCTTGAACTGATCGAGGGGGGTGATCAAGTTAAACATCCCGAGCGCCGAATCTGTAAAAAGTTCTCTGAGATCCCGGCCGGTCACCCGGAGACCCATATCGGCCGTGTGATCAAAGGTTTCAAAGGGAGCCACGTGCCAATCTTAATGGGGGCCTGGAAAGGCGTCAATCGTGTATAATTCCACAAGATGAAAGCCGGAATCTTCACCACCCGGATTGAAAAGCTCACGGAGATGGGGGTCCAGGAGACCCGCCATTTCAGGCTCGTTTTCCCGCCGGGGACGCAATTTGATTTTGAGCCGGGCCAGTTCGTCAATGCCCTGGCGCCCTCCGCCGAGGACCCGACAAAAATCATCAAGCGCCCCTATTCGATCGATTCCCCTCCTTATGAGAAGGGCGCCATTGACCTTGTTTGGAAACGGGTCGAGGGCGGTTTTATGACCAACTATCTCTGGAAATTAAAAGAGGGGGATTCGCTCCAGATCCAGGGCCCGCTGGGACGGTTTAATTTGAAGAAGCCCCTGCCTCCGCACATTGTCTTTGTCGCCACCGGGACGGGCATTGCGCCGTTCCGCTCGATGATCTTCCAGCTTTTCAAAGACGGCACGGACCGCCAGGTCTGGCTCATCTTCGGAAACCGCTACGACACAGACATCCTTTACGACGAGGAGTGGAAAAAGTTAGCGGCCGGGCACTCCAATTTCCACTATCTTCCCACCGTCTCCCGCCCAAAGATCTGGACGGGGGAAAAGGAGTATGTTCAGCGGGTCCTGGAAAAAAATTTCCGGCCGTCCAAAGACGGTCATCTCTACATCTGCGGCCTCACCAAGATGATCAACGAAGTCCAGGAGACCGCCCTCCGGATGGGCTTCACGAAAGACCGGATCTTCTTCGAAAAATACGACTAGTGCCTGTGTTGGGCCCGTAAAACCCGGTCCGGTTTTACCATCGACGCTTCTTCGCCCATGAATTTCACGATCACGAAATCTTTCGGAAGTGTGTTTTCAGCTTCTCTCGTCGAATATTGCCCGGTGATCCTTTTCAAGATCCGGTCGGCCTCGTAGGAAATCAACCGCTTCTCCCAGCTTTTTTTCGCCCGCTCATAGTCCCGCCCGGATTCCAATGCCTCGGCCGTCCCGGTCAGCCGGCATCCGGTGAAGGTGTCATCATCCATAAAGGAGATTGAAATCTTCGGGTTCTCGCAGAGATTCGAATAAGTCCTCGTGAATTTATAATCCAGGAAGAAGACCCGGTTTGGTTTGACCATGTCTACGAGCATCTTGGGGGCCGAGTTGGGGGTGAGCCGTCTGTCGCAGGAGGCGACGCTGATGACCTTGAGCCGTTCCTCGTGGTCCAGGAATTGCGTAAAGATGTCCTTGAAGACGCCCACCTTCCCGGAAGTTGCCATGTTCGGTGCGATATTATAGACTAATTTAGAATGTCAACCCAAGGAGGGAGATAAAATGTCAGAAGCGCTTACATTGGACCTTCACACGGTTTCGCTTTTTCTCCTGCGCTGGATTCACTTCCTGGCCGGGATCGTCTGGATCGGTGCCCTTTACTTCTTCAATCTCGTCAACGGCCCTTTCGCCAAGACGATGGACGCTGAGACGAAAAAGAAGGTGGTGCCCCAGCTCATGCCCCGGGCCCTCTGGTGGTTCCGGTGGGGGGCGATGGTCACAATCCTCTCCGGCTACGCCTACATCCTCTGGAAGATTTTCATCGCCACGGATGCCGGGCTTTACGGGACGGGCGGGCTTTTCAATTCCACGTGGGGAAAATGGATTACGATGGGCGCCGGCCTCGGCACGATCATGTGGTTCAACGTTTGGTTCATCATCTGGCCCATTCAAAAGAAATTGATCACCGGCACGAAGACCGGCCAGCCGCCGGCCCAGGCGGAGGCCCTGACGAAACGGGCCTTCTTCACCTCCCGGATCAACACCTATTTGTCAGTCCCGCTCCTTTTCTCAATGGGGGCCGCAAGCCACTATCCGGTGTTTAACACGCCAACCGTTTTGGCGGCCCTTCTGGGGGGATTCGGGATTGCGTGGTTTTTTATCGAAAAGGTTTCGGGCAAGGCAGGAGCGAATTTCAGCTAAGCCATTTCTTGAACCATTCGATGACGGGCTGATTGTGAAAAGTCTCTTGCCCCGGGTAGGAGCGGACGAGGAGCTTTTCAGGATGACCCGATTCCCGGTAGAGCCTTTCAAGGGTTTCCTGAACAAAAGGCCTCTCCGGAACCCGCTGGTAAATATCAAGGAAGAACGGCCGGGGCGCCACCAGAAGCGGAAGTTCACGAAATAGGAAATTGTTCCGAATCCCCGGAATCGTGTGGATGCAAACGTGGAAGGAGCCGTATTCCACGTGCTTTTTTGGATAATGGAGCAGCCCGGGGGCATTGGCTGCGATCGCTTTGATCCTCGGGTCAAGAATGGCGAGCCAGATGGCAATGTCCCCACCCATGGAAGTTCCAGTAACCCCAACACGCTCAGGGTCGACCTCAGGCCGACGAACCAAGTAGTCAAGAATCCTCTGCAGGTCATGCAGGTAAGTGCCGAGAGCGGTTCTTCCGGTTCTCAGATTCGCCATCACATGCTGAATGTGGATGCTCCGCCCGAAGTCGTGCCCTAAGGGGTCTTCCCATTCCCCCGCCCATCCGAGCTCCCCAAAACCCCGAAGGTCAGGAGCAACCGTCACAAAACCGGCCTCAGCCAGCCGGAGCGCATTTCCTTGCTGGTAAGAGGAAACAAGCCCCGCTGTCTCAATCTTTCCGGAAGAGTGGCCATGGACCACGAGGATGCACGGTTGGGGGCCCTCTACAGACTTGGGAAGGAAGAGGTAGAGGGGGATCCAGAGATTGGGCTCCACTTCGATCTTAAGTTTTTCACGAACCAAATGAGGCAGCTCCACGGTCTCTACGAGCTCGACCTCGGAAGAGAAATCTCCGGGAAATTTGGAAAGGCGGAGAAGCTCCCGTAATTTTTCCCCGTAGAGGGAGTGGTTTTGTTCGAGTTGATGGAGGCTGAGATCTTTCAACGGATATCGGACCCTCAGCTTCTCAGTCCGGGCCAGTTCCCAATCGAGGATGGTTCGGTCCGGAGGACTCACCCTGAGCGGACGGTGTTCGAGGAGACGCTTCAGGGGAAGGAGGGCGTGGTTCCTCTGCAGGTAGACTCCGAAACTGAGGGAAGACAGCGCTATCAGAAAAATAACGCCGACACGGAAGAGTCCCGTTCGATTCTTAAGTTTCATCTGTGAAATTAAATAGGGACGGCGGCCACTTCATTGTGCAAACAGAATAAATGGCCGCTCTCCTTATTACCTATTTATGAACGTAAAATTTAATTCTTTCACTTCATCCTCGGCCACGGTAATTTTCTGTTCCTCGGTCCCGAACCGCTCATGCCATACGGCCACTGTGTAATTTCCCGGCCGGAGATTCTTTAATGCAAACCGGCCGTCCGGCCCCGTGACGGAAAAATAAGGGTGCGGCAGGACCCCGATGTAGCCCGCCATCCACGGGTGGACGTCGCATTTGAGCCTTACCATCACCTCGGGCGCCGGGAATTTCTTCACAAGCTTCATCCCTTGGAAGGGAAGCCCGACATTCCACTCCGCCTGTTTTTCCGGAAGGGCGTGCACGTTGTGAAGGGTGGGGTCGCTATTGCGGATTTCGATCGGCTGATTCACCATCGCCCCCGTCACGTGCGGCTCGTAAACGCAGGTGTGGTTGTCGAGCACGACCGGAATCGGGGACGTCTCAAAAATTTTTCCTTCGAGGCCCTCTTTAACATACACGAACGCATTTTGAACTCTTCCCTCCCGGACTAAAACGTCGCCGCCCAAAATGGGTCCCGGAGGGTGGAGCGCCCGGCACTCCGGATTGCCGTCCATTTGAAGCACGGTTTGGGAGGGAACGGCGCCTTCAAAAAGAATTTCGCCCTGAAGGGAGGCGGTCCCGGAAACGCTCGCAGCCGCCGGGGCCGGAGGCACAGAGGCAGATTCCTCTTGCTGGGGCCCGCATCCTTGAAGAATCCCCGTCACCGACAAAAGCAGCATCAGGACCTGAAAGGTGTTTTTCACGGAGGGTTATCTTAATCGTGAGGCAGGGGGTTTTCAACCGCTAAGAGGAAGGTCGATCAGGCCAGATTCTCGGCCATCTCATGAATGGTCCGGCGGTCCGGATCAGAGATCTCTGTGAAAGAGATGCCCACCCGACAGCTGGCATTATGGAGGGCCCTCTCTTTTCGGATCCACACCACCTTTCCCCGAACCGAAATGTCCCTCTCGAGCTCGGCCAAATTGATGGTGATCCGGATCTCCTGGGACAGTTTGAACATGTCCTGACACAGAAACTGGAGCCCTCCTTCCGAAAGGTTCACGAGGTTGTTGATTTGGACGATGAGAGGACGGGGCGGGTATTCGCATTTGACGAGATCAAACAGCTTGATCCGTGGGTGCCTGCGCTTCTCTTCTTTCCTGAAGAAAAAGCCCATGGGTTCGCCTCCCCTCTCCGGGCTTCTCTTTCCGTCGTTATATCTAACGTTAAAGATAACAGACGGTTCAGACTTTACAAGGCCGCTTAGAAAGTGTTCGCCGTAACGGCTTCGTCAGCCTTGAGTTAGGAAGTCGACGAGAGCCCAGTCGGCAGGGGGAAAGGCGTATTGCCGAAGCTGGAAAGGCCGGACCCAGGCCAGCTCCATCGAGCCCTTGGGCCACGGGGTCCCTGAAAGAAGTTCACATTCATAGAAGTAAAGCGAGACCTTTTTTTCCGGATAGGCGTGGTCAATCCGCCCCAGAAAACGTCCGGGCTGAACCCGGATTTCAAGTTCTTCCCAGATTTCCCGTTCGAGGCAGGCGCCCAGGCTCTCACCCCCAAGCCGTTTGCCGCCCGGGAACTCCCACAGACCGCCTAGGTGGGAACCCTGCCGGCGGCGGGTAATTAAAATCCTTCCTTCCTTGCGAATCACAGCGCAGGCCACGTCCCGTGAAAAAGGGAAGGGTTCCTTTTTGGAAAATAATTTCATCTTGCTCATGTTGCCATTGTGGCGAATTTTCTCCTTCTAGTCAAAATGAGAAATCCAGAATATAATCGGCGCCGATGATCAAAGTCGGAACCGGCTTCTCGAAAAATCTTTCGCTGGAAAAAGCGGCGTTCGAGGCCGCCACCCGGGCCCTGGACGAAGGCGGAATTTCAAAAGCAGACACCGTCCTGGTCTTTGCCACTTTGAAGAAGGTCAACGGGTGGGCGGGCGCCTTGAAGAAGATCAAGGCCTTGACGGGGGCCCGGGTCCTGGCCGGCGGTTCGGCCTACGGCGTCCTCACCGACCAGTTCGAGCTTGAGAGACGGCCGAGCGTCGCCGTGATGGCCTTTGAAGGGCTGAAAAACCGGGTCGCCTCCTACCTCTTCCCCCACCTTCAGGAAAACAACTTCCGGGCGGGGGCCAACCTTGCCGGCCTCCTTCAACAGTCCAATTTCAATCCCTCTCTTTCCGTGATTTTTCCCGACAGTTTCAGCTTTCGTCACGGGGACTTTTTCGACGGCCTGGAATCGGAAAACGGTTTTACGCCGGTCATCGGCGGCTCGGCCTCGGAGCCGGGGGGCGGATTAAAAACCTTTCAGTGGGAAGGCGACCGCCTTTCGTTTGACTCGGTGGCCGGCTTGAGTTTCTCGGAAGATTTCGAATTCGAAATCGGGATCACGCAGTCCTGCCAGCCGCTGGGCGAGCCGCTTCAAATCACCCGCTCCCGGGGGAATTTGATTTATGAAATGGAGGGGCGGCCCGCTTACGACATCTTTCTCGAACTTATCACGCAACTCCATTTCGACGACAGCCGGGAGGTCTTCAGCCGCCTCTTCCTGGGCCTTCCGGTCACGAGCTTCCAAACCGAATTCAGCCGGGCGCAATACCTCATCCGAAACATCATGAGCGTCAATGCCCGGAAGGGGGCCATGACCTGCGCCTCGCCCGTGGAGGAGGGCGATTATATCACCTTCGCCCTGCGGGACCCGGACCGGGCCCGGGAGGATTTGCTCCTGACCCTGGAGGACCTCAAGCAAAGGGCCGGCGGCCGCATCCCTTCTTTCGGATTGTATTTCAATTGCTGCGCCCGGGGGACCTCCCTCTACGGCACCTCCGGGGACACCTCCGGGGAAGACACGTCCCTCATCCGTGAATATTTTCCGGCCGTTCCCTTTTCCGGTTTTTTCACCTACGGCGAAATCGGGCCCGTCGCCGGCACGAACCACCTCCACCACTATTCGGGAATCCTGGCCCTCGCCTTCGAAAAATAATGGATTCTTATTTTTATCACTACTTATTCATCGGAATCTTTGTGCTGGCCACAGTCGGCTTTGCCGTGCTGCCGCTCGCTCTGGCAGGATTCATTCGGCCCCGCAAACCCTCCCTCCTGAAGCAGGCGCCCTACGAGTGCGGGGTCGAGCCGGTCGGCGATCCCTGGATCCAGTTCCGGGTGCAATATTACCTTGTTGCGCTCGCCTTCGTCATTTTTGACGTTGAAACAATTTATCTTTACCCCTGGGCCGTCGGCTTCCACGAGCTCGGCCTCCCGGGATTTGTGGAAATGATCATCTTCCTGGCGATCCTCGCTGCCGGACTCCTCTACGCCTGGAAAAAAAAGGCGTTGGAGTGGGATTGAAATGACGCTGAACCAGAATCTCTCGACGGTGGAGAGCGGGCTCAAAAGCGAGCTCCGGAAAAAGGGAATTGTCATTGCCACCCTGGAAGACTTTTACAATTGGGGCCGGCGCTCCTCGATTTGGCCGCTCCAGTTCGGACTCGCCTGCTGCGCCATTGAAATGATCGCCACGGCCTGCGCCCGTTATGACCTCGCCCGCTTCGGCGCCGAACTCTTCCGGGCCTCTCCCCGTCAGGCAGACCTCATGATTATTTCGGGCACCGTCACCAAAAAAATGGCACCGCAGGTTGTCCGGCTCTACAACCAAATGCCCGAACCCAAATACGTCATCACCATGGGCGCCTGCTCTATTGCCGGCGGCCCTTTTATCGACGGCACCAATGTCCTCAAGGGAATCGACCGCTACATCCCGGTCGACGTGCACCTCCCGGGCTGTCCCCCACGACCCGAGGCGCTCCTTTGGGGCATCACCGAACTGCAGCGAAAAATCGACGGCCAGGAAATCGAAAAAAACGAATGGTATCAACGGGGCCTCAAGCGGGAATTCCCGATTCCAGAATTCGGTCCGAAAGGCCTCATTCCCAAATTTAATCCGGACGTTTGGCGGCCCGAGACGGCAAGCCGGCGGCGGGAGCGCTACGGCGATCCGATCCTCCTTGGAAAGAAGACCGCAGCGCCGAAATTCGAAACCTTCGGGGACCCCAACGTCAAGGTAGGAACGGTTTAAATGAATCCCGCTGAAATCAAAACAAAATTAGAGTCCGAGTTCCCGGGAATCCCGATTCAAATCGTGGGTGAGGGGCTCCTCCTCGGGCCGGAAGATCTCGTCCGGGTGGCCCGGTTTTTGAAGGAGTCCGGGGAATTCAAAATGAATTACCTCTCTTCCATCACCGCCGTGGACTATCTCGAACACCTGGAATCCGTTTATCACCTTTATTCCGTGGACCAACGGACCGGGCCGGTCGTTCTGAGGGTGCGGGTCCCCCGGGACAACCCCCGAATTCCCTCGCTCGTCCACCTTTTCCGGAGCGCCGAATTCCAGGAGCGGGAGGCCTACGACATGATGGGAATTCGTTACGAAGGCCATCCCGATCTTCGCCGGATTTTCATGTGGGAAGGCTTTGAGGGTTACCCCCTCCGGAAAGATTACCTCCCGGAAAATGAAGACGTGCTCGAATGGGACGACGTGGAGTGGCTAGAGCGGCACGGGGTCACGGTGCCGGCGGAATACAAGCAATACGCCCAGGACCTGAAGGCGGCGGGCAAAGAGGCCCGGGCCGAGCGGCCCAAACCGGGAGCGGAGGCCGTATGAGCCCCCCGGTCCTCGAAAAAACCTTTCAAGCCAGCGACCCGGTCCTTCAAGACACCGAAACCTTCGAGGTTAATCTCGGGCCCCAGCACCCGAGCACGCACGGTGTTTTCCGGATGAATGTCAAACTCGAGGGCGAGACGATTGTCTCCCTGAAACCCGTCATGGGCTACCTCCACCGCAATCACGAGCAGATTGCGGAGAATATGTCTTACCTGGGCTCCATGCCCTACACCGACCGGCTCGATTATTTTAATTCGATGTCCAACAACTTCGGCTACGCCCTGGCCGTGGAGCGGCTTGCCAAAATCGACGTGCCGGAACGGGCCCAATACGTTCGAGTGATCATGGCCGAGTTGACCCGGCTTGTGAACCACGTCTCGGTCATCGGGTTCCTTTTGAATGACCTGGGCGCCTTCTTCACGCCGGTCCTCTACGCCTTCCGGGAACGGGAAAAAATTCTGGATGTCTTTGAAGAGGTAGCGGGCTCCCGAATGATGTGTAATTATCTCCGGTTCGGCGGAGTGAAACGGGACCTCACGCCGGCTGTGACCGAACGAATTAAAAAAATCGTCCGGGGCTTTCCGAAATTCCTGGACGAATTCGAGGGGCTCCTCACCCGGAATGAAATCCTCTGCATACGCTGCCAGAAGGTGGGCGTCCTTCCCTATGACCTGGCTGTCAATGCCGGCATCACAGGCCCCATGGCCCGGGCCTCCGGCGTCAATTATGACCTCCGAAAAGTCGACCGCTATTCCATCTATGACCGTTTCAAATTTAAAATCCCGCTTGGAAAGATAGGCGACGTTTACGACCGTTACCTCGTCCGGATCCTTGAAATGCGGGAGAGCCTGAAAATCCTGGAGCAGGCCTTGAAAGAAATTCCGGCGGGGCCGGTCATGAACCCCAAATTTGCGGCCCTCGCCAAGGCCCCCCGGAATTTCAAGCCGCCGAAGGGCGAGGCCTACGGGCGGGTCGAGGCCCCCAAGGGAGAACTTGGGTTTTACCTGGTGAGCGACGGAACGGCCCAGCCCTGGCGTTACCACGTCCGGGCGCCGAGTCTCATCAATTTGACGGTGCTCGAAGACCTCTGCCTCGGCCATAAAGTGGCCGATGCCGTGATCATTTTGGGAAGCATCGATATCGTTTTGGGAGAATTGGACCACTGATGCTGGGCGTCCTTCGTGGAATGGGAATCACACTGAAAAATTTTCTGGCGAGCTACGTTCTGCCCCGCCGGCCGGACTCGCTTGAGACGGGCGGGATAGTCACGGTCCAGTATCCGGAGGAGCGGCTCCCCGAAAAGGAAAATTTCCGGAATTTTCCCTTTCTTGTTTTTGACGGAACCGTCGACAACATCCGCTGCGTCTCCTGTGACATCTGCGCCAAGGAGTGCCCGCCGAAATGCATTTACATTGTCCGGGACACCGACAGCGAGGGAAAGCCCCTCAAGCGGCCGAAGGTCTTTGATATTGACTTCACCGTCTGTATGAACTGCGGCATCTGCGAAGAGGCCTGCCCCTTTGACGCCATCTTCATGGATCACGAATTTGAAATCGGCGGACCGGAACGCCAGAAGAGCCTGGTCTATCACCGGGACGACCTCCTGAAGTCCACAGCTCATTTCCAGAAAATCCGGCCGACGGATTTCGCCGCCATCGAAGAACGCCGCAAGAAGGACGCTGAGAAAAAGGCAGCGGCTCAAGCCACTGTCCAAGCCGCCGCTCAACCGAAACCCCAGACACCCCCGTCCCCCCAACCCTAATGGACCCCATCTTCGTCAATTCCAAAAAGGCCCTGCTGAATCTATTCTCGGCCTTCCTCCCGGATTGGACGGTCGTCCTCGTTTCTATTTTTATTTCCATCGGCGCCATCATGGTTTTGGGCCCCTTCACCATGATGTATCTCACGTGGTTTGAAAGAAAGTTGCTGGGGAGAATCCAAAACCGGATCGGGCCGAACCGGGTGGGGATCTTCGGGCTTCTTCAGCCGATCGCCGACGGGGTCAAGATGCTGACCAAGGAAGACATTGTCCCGGAAGGCGCCGACAAAGCGGTGCACCTCCTCGCCCCGATTGCGATTGTGATCCCGTCGCTCCTGGTCTTTTCGGTCCTCCCCTTCGGCCGCAACATGACGGCGGTGAACCTGAATATCGGAGTCCTTTTCTTTCTGGCCGTCTCGGCCACCACCACGCTTTCGATTTTCATGGGCGCCTGGGCCTCCCGGAATAAATTTTCACTCCTCGGCGGAATGCGAAGTGTGGCGCAGCTCGTCTCCTATGAAGTCCCGATGGTGCTCTCGGTCGTCCCCGTAATTCTCGCCGCCGGCAGCCTTTCCACGGTGGACCTTGTGGAATCGCAGGGAGGCTGGAATGGATTCAAGTGGTTTGTCTTCACCCCCTGGGGATTCACGGCCTTCATCACCTTTTATCTCTCGGGCGTCGCCGAATGCAACCGGACCCCCTTTGATATCCCTGAAGGCGAATCGGAAATTGTGGCCGGTTTTCACACCGAATACAGCGGCATGAAATTCGCCCTCTGGTATATGGCAGAATTCATGAACGTGTTTACCGTCTCAGGCCTCACGGCCGTGCTTTTTCTCGGCGGCTGGCAGGGAGCCCCGGGGCTCCCCTCCTGGGCCTGGTTTTTCATCAAGACTTATGCGCTGGTCTTTGTGATGATGTGGTTCCGGGGGACACTCCCGAGGCTTCGGGTCGATCAATTGATGGGGCTCGCCTGGAAATTCCTGCTGCCCCTGACACTCGTGAATATTTTTGTGGCGGGGCTTTGGTTTTTTATTCCGGACCTTCGCTGGCGGGTCGGGACGGCCGTGGCCCTTTTGGGCCTCACCTTCTGGGCGCTTATGGCCTTGAATCGCACCGCCCTGCCCGAAAAAAGAACTTATGAGTTCGCCGAATAAATGAGTCCGCTCGTTTTACTCGTCAAAACCGGGATTTACCTCCTGATGGCCCTAAGCCTTTTGGCGGCGGTCGGTGTCGTGACGTTCCGGAATATTTTTCACTCGGCCCTCGCCCTCGCCGGGACCCTCCTCGGCGTTGCGGGCATTTATCTGGCGCTCCGGGCTGATTTTCTGGCCGGGGTCCAAATCCTTCTTTACGTGGGGGCGGTCGTGACCCTGATTCTTTTTGCCATCATGCTGACGCATCGCCTCGGGGACCCAACGATTCCGCAGGCAAACAAACAAAGCGGGCCGGCCCTGGCCGGTCTTTTAATTTTGGCGGCTCTCCTCGGCTCGCTTTTCCTGAAAACAAACTGGCCCGTCTCCGAGGCGGCGCTGACCCCGGTCACGGTCCGGGTCCTGGCAAAGGCCCTCTTGGGGGAATTTGTATTTCCCTTCGAAGTGGTTTCGATTGTTCTCCTGGCCGCCCTGATCGGCGCCATCGTAATTGCGAGGAAGGATTAAATAGGATGCAAAATTTCCCCAACGCCTGGAGGCAGCGATCGCCGCAATGGAGTGGAGAGGTATGCCAAAAGGGGACCTCCGGCCTCCGTCGGCCGCTCAGCCGACTGACAACGGTAGTTTACAAGGAGAAATTCTCCCTTCCCCTCCGCCCGGGCCTCACTTCAAGAAATCTAGGGGATTCCGGGGACGGGGCCCACCCGGTCCTACGCTTAAGCCCCTCGGCCGGGTTTTCCCATCCCCGGAATCCCGAGATTTCTAGGACTGAACCGGCCCTGACGGGCGTCGGGGAAGGAGAATTCGGGGCGAAATCGCAACATTTCGCCCCAGGCCCGCATGAGCGAGGCGGACTCAAAGCGTCCATCGATCTTGTTCCCAATAACCGTCTGCCGAGCGTCCCCGGAAGGCGTGGGAGATTCTGCTGCGAAGAGAACCCGGCGCCGAGGATGAGAATTTCTCCCAAGACGACCCGTGATGAAGCAGGAGGGCGCTTATGTTAATTCCATTGCAGCACATCCTCATTTTTGCGGCGGGGCTGTTTGCGATCGGACTTTACGGGGCGCTCGTGAGACGGAACGTGATCGGAATCCTGATTTCGATTGAACTGATTTTGAATGCCGTAAATGTGAACCTGATCGCCTTCTCCCGCACGACGGCCCTGAACCCGGTGACGGGGCAGGTCTTCGCCGTCATCGTGATCACGCTGGCGGCCGTGGGAGCGACCGTGGGACTTGCGATCGTGCTGGCGCTCTACCGGGTCCGCCGCACGATTTATACCGATGAGGTGAATCTCCTCAAATGGTAAATCTCGCCTATTTCATTCCCCTATTCCCGCTGGCCTCGTTTGTCTTCCTGATTTTCTACGGGAAGCGTCTCGGCCCGAAAAGCGCAAAGGTGGCGATCGGCGCAAGTCTGGCGGCGCTCGTCACGTCCCTCCCCTTCGTGATCGGAACGCTTCGGGGGGCTGTGTTTCAAAGTCAATTCGAATGGCTCAGATTGGGCGGCGCCCCTTTGCGATTTGGAATCCTGATCGACCCCCTGAGCGCCATGATGCTTTTTGTCGTCACGGTCGTCGGAACGCTCATCATCATTTATTCGGTGGGCTACATGCACGAAGACCCGGGATTTTCCCGCTTCTTCGCCTACCTTTCCCTTTTCATGTTCTCGATGCTGACTTTGGTCCTCGCCGACAATTTGGTCCTTCTCTATATCTCGTGGGAACTGGTCGGGCTCTGCTCTTACTTTCTCATCGGGTTCTGGTTTGAAAAAGATTCGGCGGCCCAGGCCTCAAAAAAGGCCTTCATCACGACTCGAATCGGCGACGTGGGATTTTTCCTCGGGATCCTTCTCCTTTATTTCACAACCGGTTCGGTCCGGCTTGTTGATCTCAATCCGGAATTCCTCGGGACCTTTGCCGGCCAGTCCCAAATTCTAACGCTGGCGGCGCTTCTGATTTTCTGCGGCGCTATCGGAAAATCCGCCCAGTTCCCGCTGCACGTCTGGCTCCCCGATGCGATGGAGGGCCCGACCCCGGTGAGCGCCCTGATCCACGCCGCAACCATGGTAGCGGCCGGCGTCTACCTCGTGGCCCGCTCGTTTGGAATGCTCGTAACCTTCCCGGATGCGTTGCCGGTCGTCGCCTCGATTGGAACGTTCACGGCTTTCCTGGCCGCCTTCATTGCCCTGACCCAAACCGACATCAAGCGAGTGCTCGCCTATTCCACCATCTCTCAATTGGGTTTTATGATTGCAGCGCTCGGGCTCAAGGGTTACTCGGCCGGAACGTTTCATTTGATGACCCACGCCTTCTTCAAGGCGCTTCTCTTTCTGGGGGCCGGAAGCGTCATTCACGGCACGGGCACCCAGGACCTCCGGGAAATGGGCGGGCTCTGGAAAAAAATGCCGCACACGACCTGGACTTTTGTCATCGCCTCTCTTGCCATTGCCGGTGTGCCGCCCTTTTCCGGTTTCTGGAGCAAGGATGAAATCCTCGTGGCGGCCTTTAACGCCGGGAACCCGATCTTTTATTACACCTTGACGGTGACAGCGACGATGACCGCCTTCTACATGTTTCGCCTCGTTTTTTTGACCTTCTTCGGAAAACCCCGAAAGGAACTTCACGTCCACGAATCGCCGGCCGTGATGACCACGCCCCTCTGGCTTCTCGCCCTCGGCTCTGCCGTGATGGGGCTTCCGGGTTCTCCCTGGATGCATCACGCCTTTCAAACTTTTATCGAACCCCACGCCCACGGCGTCGAACATACGGCCAATCCGCTTGTGATGCAAATCTCGGTCGCTTGCGGCGGAGGGGGAATTTTACTGGCCGGTTTGATTTATCTTCTCTTTCCGGCGCTGGCCCCATTTTTTGGAAGAATTTTGAAACCGCTCTACCTCGCTTCTTCCCGCAAGTTCTGGTTTGACGAACTTTATCAGGCCACTGTGATCCGGGCGTGGTATGGGCTGGGCGGCCTTTTAAACCGCTTCGACCAATCTGTGATTGACGGGGCTGTGAACGGCACGGGGCTCAACACCCTTCGGTTGAGCGATCTTAAAAATTGGGTGGATATTCATATTGTCGACGGCCTCGTCAACGGCGTGGGCGCCGTGATCCGGGGATTCTCAAGCGTCCTTCGCCGCCTCCAGACCGGCCTCGTCCAAAATTATATGTTCGTCCTTTTTGCGGGCGTCTTGTTAATTCTCTTTTTCGAACTGAACCAATAGGAGAATCTAAAATGTCTCATCTTCTTTCGTGGATCGTCTTCTCGCCCCTCGTAGCCGGTCTGGGTATCCTCTTTGTCCCGAAATCCAAAATGGACTGGGTCAAATGGATCGCCACGGGTGTGACCGGTTTCGGGTTCTTCCTCGGCCTCCTCGTGTGGGCCCAGTTCAATCCGCTGGACACGGGCGTTCAACTCCTTGAAGACCACGCCTGGATCCCGCAAATCGGTGTCCATTACACCCTCGGCCTCGACGGGATCAATTTCCCGATGGTGATCTTGACCCTGCTCCTTTCATTTTTGGCCTGCATCGGCTCCTTTGGCATCCAGGAACGGGAGAAAGAGTATTACTTCCTTTATCTTCTCCTCACCACCGGGATGCTCGGAACCTTTCTGGCGCTCGACCTCTTCCTCTTCTATATCTTCTGGGAAGTGGTGCTGGTCCCCATGTATTTTCTGATCGGAATCTGGGGCGGGCCGAGGAAGGAGTATGCGGCGATCAAATTCTTCCTTTATACGCTGGCAGGAAGTCTCTTTATGCTGCTCGGAATCCTGGCGCTTTATTTCTTCGAAGCGCCTCACACCTTCAATATGCTGGAGCTTGGCACGAGGACGTATCCCCTCTTTTTCCAGCAGGTTATTTTCCTCGCCTTCTTTTTCGGATTCGCCATCAAGGTCCCGGTCTGGCCCTTTCACACGTGGCTCCCGGATGCCCACGTGGAGGCGCCGACTCCGATCAGCGTGCTTCTCGCCGGCGTTCTCCTCAAAATGGGGACCTACGGATTTTTCAGGGTCAGTTACCCGATCCTTCCGGAAGCGGCCCAGTGGTTCCGCCCGGCCATGGCCGTCCTTGCTGTGATCGGCATTGTCTACGGCGGATTTGTGGCGCTGGCCCAGCAGGACTTCAAAAAGATGGTGGCTTATTCGAGCGTGAGCCACATGGGATTTGTCCTTCTCGGACTGGCGGCTTTTACCCGGGACGGTTTTAACGGGGCGATGCTTCAAATGTTCAATCACGGGGTCATCACGGGCGGGCTCTTCTTATTGGTGGGCGTTCTCTACGACCGGGCGCACACAAGGGACCTTAATGTCTTCGGCGGGCTCGGCGCCAGGATGAGTGTCTATTCGGGAATTCTTATCTTCTTTTCGCTGGCTTCCCTCGGACTCCCCGGCCTGAGCGGATTCGTGAGCGAATTCCTCTGCCTCCTCGGAACTTTCCCGGTTTATCGAACCCTCACGATCCTTTCCTTGACCGGAATCATCCTGGCGGCCACGTATCTTCTTCTCATGATCCAGCGGGTCCTCCTGGGCCCGGTGAACCCGAAATGGGAGAAACTGGCCGACATCGACCGCCGGGAACTTTTCACTTTGGTTCCCTTGATGATTCCGATCCTGGTGGTCGGAATTTATCCCAAATTAATCCTCCATTACCTGACCCCGAGCCTCAGCGCCCTTCTCACAAAACTTGGAGTCTTGATTCCCTGAAATGGATGCGGTCACCAGCTTAACTTACTTTGTCCCGGAACTGATTCTCCTGGGGACGGCCTTTGCCGCTCTGCTCCTCGATCTTTTTATCCCCAAAAAAGAGGTCGTCGGCCTCACGGGACTGGCTGGAGTTTTGGCGGCGCTTGCCTTCGCCCGTTGTCCGGCCGATGCCTATCCGCTTTTCTACGGATTTTTTCTCCTTGACCCTTTCAGTTTCTTTTTCAAAGTGGCGGCCCTTCTGATTGTGGCCGTGACCCTGCTTGCCTTCCTCGCCTACCGGCCACGGACCGAGTCGGTTTCTTTTCCGGGAGAATTCACGGTCCTTTTCCTTTTCATGGCCTTCGCCCTGATCCTGATGGGCTCTTCGAATAATCTTCTGATGATTTTCCTTTCCCTTGAATTTGTCTCGGTCCTCTCCTACCTCCTCACCGGCTTCCTCAAGAAAGATTCCCATTCCAAGGAGGCGGCCCTCAAATATCTCCTTTTTGGAAGCGTGGCCTCGGGAACGATGCTCTACGGGATGTCGATCCTTTTCGGCCTGACGGGCGCCATTGACCTCAATGTCATCCACGAATCTCTGGTCTCAACCGCCGTTCCTCAAGGCCTCGTCCTGACCTCCCTCTTTCTCATCCTCGTGGGACTCGGATTTAAAATCTCGATGGCCCCTTTCCACATGTGGGCACCGGATGTTTATGAAGGGGCGCTGACCCCGGTCACGGCCTTTCTGACCGTCGGCCCGAAGGCGCTCGGGTTCGCCGTCCTGGTGCGGCTTCTCCACACCAGTTTTCTCCATCTTCAATCCGAGTGGAGCGCTGTCCTCGTGGCGCTTTCGATTCTCACGATGACCCTTGGTAATGTCGTCGCCATTTCCCAGACGAATATCAAACGGCTGCTGGGTTATTCCTCCATCGCCCAGGCGGGCTACATTCTGATGGGGTTGGCGGTCTCCAATGAAATCGGGATTCGGGGGGTCCTCGTCTATTTGATCGCCTACGCCTTCACGAACCTCGGGGCGTTTCTCTGCGTGATCCTGGTTTCCAATCACTGCGGGACGGATGAAATCGATTCCTACGCCGGGCTTTCTGAAAAATCTCCCTTCCTCGCCTTTGCCCTGACCGTTTTTCTACTCTCCCTGGCCGGCATTCCGCCCCTGGCCGGCTTCATCGGAAAGTTCTATGTCTTTTCAAGCGCCATTCAGGGACAGTTCATTACGTTGGCCGTGGCGGCGGCCTTGAACAGCGCCGTGGCGGCCTTCTATTATTTCAAGGTGGTTCGTTTGATGTATCTGGCTCCGGCGCCGAGCCGGGAGCCGGTCGCTCATCCTGCCTTTCTCCTGATCCCCCTCTGGATCGCCTTGATCGGCACCGTGGTGATGGGGGTCTTTCCGAATCTTTTTATTCAGTTTGTCGAACGCTCGCTCATCCTGTAAAATCCACCCCATGCTGGAAATTGTTCTCGAGGAACGTTTCCCCAAACCCGTCAAACTGGAAGACGGCACCCGGGTCATCCTGCGGCCCCTCATTCCACAGGATGAGTCCGCCCTCGTGGAATTTTTCAAGGACATGCCGGAGGAAGACATCCTTTATCTCCGGGATGAAGTCAAGAATCCCGAGGTCATCAAGAAGTGGTGCCAGAACCTCAATTATGAACTGATCCTTCCCCTCATCGCTGAGATCGAGGGGAAGATCGTCGGCGACGCCTCGCTCCACCAGGAACGGCGGGGATGGAAAAGCCACATCGGGACCGTCCGGATCGTCATTCACCCGAAATACCGTGGGAAGGGGCTTGCCACGGCCCTCGTCCAGGAAATCATCGACGTGGCCCTCGATATCGGCCTCGTAAAATTGGATGCGGAATTCATGGCCGAGCAAAATCGCCCGATCGGGATTTTTGAAAAACTGGGGTTCGTCAACATGGCCGTGCTCCCGCAGCACGTCAAGGACCTGAAGGGTGAAAGCCACGACCTCGTCATCATGGTCTACGACCTCCGGGCCACCGAGCATTACGCCGCCGATTAATCTTTTTTCATCCTTCTAACGGAGGAGATATGGATCTCGAGGTTTTGAAAAAACCGGCCGCCTTCCTGGCCATTCTGGCGGTCACAGCCTTCTGGTTGAGTGGGATCCATTTCTCAACTCCGCAAATCCTTTCCACGCTCGTTTTTCTGATTGTCATCTGCGGCACCCTCTTTTACTGGCAATTCCGTCTCTCCTTTGCCTTCGGGGGGCTCGCCATTCTCCTGGCAACCAATTTGATCGACGTGTCGCACATTGTTGAGTTTGCCGGGCTTGACATCATCCTCTTCCTCGTCGGGATGATGACCTTGATCGGCTATTTGGAGGAGCGGCATTTCTTTGAATACCTGGTGGCCCGGGTGGTGGATGGGGTTGGGGAACGGCCTTACCTTTTAATGGCGGTCTTGATGGGGATGGCCAGCTTTTTTGCTGCGCTTGTGGATGAGGTCACTTCGATCCTCTTCATGCTCTCGACGATGTTCCACATCACCAAGCGCTACAAGGTCAATCCCATCCCCTTTCTTTTGATGATTGTGTTTACGACCAACATCGGAAGCTCCGCCACTGCCGTGGGAAATCCGATTGGGGTGATGATCGCTTTGAGGGCGCACCTGACCTTTGCCGATTTTCTCCGATGGGCCTCTCCCATCTCGGTCCTTTGTCTGGGGATTACGATCCCCATCTGTTTCTTCCTCTTCAGAAACAGTTTGAAGGACCTCGGAAAAAAGATGAAGGCGGAGAAAGGGTCGCTGGAGGAGACCCGTCACATCGCCTTCAAGAAAAGCGAGATCCGCACGTGCTGGATCCTCTTTCTGGCAACGGTCGCCTGCCTGATCCTCCACGCCAAATTGGAGCACCTTCTGGGCCTGGAGAAAAATTCGATGTTGCTTGGGACCGCTCTCGGGGCCGGCGCTATTTCCATTCTTCTCAGCGGGGCCACGGCCCGGGATTTTTTCATGCGGAGGGTTGACTGGTGGACCCTGACCTTTTTTATGTCGCTTTTTGCCTCGGTGGGGACTTTGAAATATGTCGGGGTCACAGAAAGGATTGCGGCGGGAATGCTCGCTGTCGGTCATCAAGACCCGACTTCGCTTTTAATCCTTTTCACCTCGGCCATCAGTCTTTTGACGGGTTTTATGGATAACGTGCTGGCCGTGGCGACCTTTATTCCGATCCTTCTCGAACTGAAAGAGGCGGGAATTTACACCTTTCCTTTTTGGTGGGGGATGCTTTTTGGCGGGACGCTTTACGGGAACTTGACCGTGATCGGCAGCACGGCCAATATCGTGGCCATGGGAATGCTGGAAAAGGAATTTAAGCTGCACATTAAATTCATGGAGTGGCTCAAACCGGGAATCATCGTCTCAACCCTCACGATCGCTGTCGCCCTCTGGCTCATCCACCTCCAAATCCCCCTCATGCCCCGCTGATTTTTACACCGGACGCCGTCCGGTAAGGCGGTCGGCCACCCACTCGGCGAAGGCGAGGCTCGAAGTCATGCCGGGAGAGACGGCGTTGAGGATGTGGGTCGAGCCTTCCTGAAATTCCACGAGGAGATCGTCGACGAGACGGCCCCGGCGATCCACGAGCTGGGCCCGGATCCCGGACCGATAAGGAACAAGCTCGTCCTCTCTCACGCCCGGCACGAGCGATTGGACTTCCTTCAGAAAGGCCCGCTTGGAAAAGGAAGTCTTTAGATTTTGAAAGGCCATGCTGAGGAAGGCCCGGCTCGTCACGAGCCTCAAAAATTGCGGGCTTCGGAACATCTCAATCATTTCCGGCCACACCCATTCTTTTTCGTAGGCCTCCCGCCCGAAGGCCAGCACCGCACTGGGGCCCGCCAATACCCGGCCGTCAGTTTCCCGGGTGAGGTGGATGCTAAGAAAGGGGAAGCGAAGATCGGGCGGCTGATAAATCATGGAGCGCACGTCACACCCCTTGACCTCGAAATATTCTCCCCGAAAGGGAACAACTTGGTATTCTTTTCCGACTCCCATCGAGTGGGCGATTTTGTCCGCATGAAGGCCGGCCGAGTTGATGATATGATCCGCCTTCCATTCGCCGTCAGAGGTCAAAATCCGATGCCCGTCGATCCGGACCACGGAACGGGCCAATTCAAAACGCACGTCCTCCTCGTGGGCGTCCTCCGCCAGCGAATTCAACAGGGCCCGAGAATCCACCGCCGCCCCGGTCGGCGAAAGAAGGGCGGCCATGCCCAGGGCCCGGGGCTCCCGTTTTTTGAGTTCCCGCTCGTCGATGATTTCAAGACCCGGGACGCCCGACTGACGGCCCATTGCAAGCAGGCGCTCGAGGACTTTGATTTCCTCGGGCCGGCGGGCCGCCACCAGGGTGCCGCATTCATTCATCGGAACATTCTTTTTGCGGCAATATTCCCGAAGGCGCTTCGACCCTTCCACGCACATCCGGGCCTTCAAGCTCCCCGGCTTTTGATTGATCCCGGAATGAATGACCCCCGAATTCCTCCCGCTGGCATGCCGGCCGAGGGAAGATTCCTTCTCCAGAACCGTCACCGGACCGGCGCCCCGGCGGGCAAGTTCAAGGGCTATCGTCGTTCCGATGATCCCGCCGCCAATGATCACGAATTGTTTCATAAGGTGCCTTGATTATACGAATTCAACTTCCAAAACCAACTGTTGACTTTTGAGAGGGACTTTTTCATAATAACGTTTTCTTGGCAGCCTCTAACTCGTTCCCTTTCCAGAAGTTAGAATTGAAACCATCATACGGCAGGTTCGTCCGGCAGATTGGCACGGTGACCACCATTCCGATGGTCCTTGCCGCCGGACCGCTGGCGGGATACGGAATCGGTTATTGGCTGGACGGCCGATTCGGAACGGACCCGTGGGGAAAAGTCCTCCTGAGTTTGCTGGGTCTGGCGGCCGGGTTTAAACAGGTGGTGGAAATCATCCGTCGTTCAAGCAAAGAAGAGGGAAATTCATAAAATCCAATGTCTGCCGAAGCCCTTCACGCCGCCCCTCACGCCGAACAAGCGGAACAGGGTTTGAAAGAACTTTCCAATTGGATCACCTTCATTTCCCAAAAATGGCACGGTGCCCCGTGGGCGGATTTTCTCCACCACTGGGAAAATGTGGTCTTCGCCTGGATCGTGGCGCTCGGGCTCGTCCTCACGGCCTTTCTCGGGACCCGAAAGAGAAAAGAGATTCCCTCGGGCTTTCAAAACCTCCTGGAGACGGTCGTGGAAGGGCTGGAACGATTCGTCACGGAAGTGCTCGGAAAAAGGGGGAGAAAGTATGTCCCTTTCATCGGGACCCTTTTTCTTTACATCCTCTGCCAGAACCTGCTGGGACTTTTCCCGGCCATGAAATCCCCTACCTCCAGCCTGAATACGACGGTGGCCCTGGCCGTCACGGTCTTCTTCTATGTCCAGTGGACCGGGCTTCGGGAAAACGGCCTCTTCGGCTACGTGCACCATCTCATGGGAAGCCCCACGGACCTCACGGGCTGGATCCTGGTGCCGCTTAATCTACCGCTCCACATCCTGGAAGAATTCATCAAACCCCTGAGCCTCTCCCTTCGATTGTTCGGAAATATTCTCGGCGAGGATTCCCTGATTGCCGCCTTCGTCACCCTCGGCATCGCCTCGCTCGCCTTTTTTCACCTGCCCTTCGGGCTGCCGCTCCAATTTCCCTTCATGCTGCTCGCCCTCCTGACGGGGACGATCCAGGCGCTTGTCTTTGCGCTCCTGAGCACCATTTACATTTCATTGATGCTTCCCGATGAGGAATCGCATCCTTAACTCACTGTAACGAAAAAGGAGGAAATCACATGCCGTTTCAAACTGCACTTTCGTGGACCCTGCCGCTGGCAGTGGCCATTGCCGCTTTCGGTTCTGCCCTGGGACTTTCCCGGGCCGTTTCCGCTGCCATGGAAGCGATGGGACGCCAGCCCGAGGCCGCCGGCCGGATCCAGACCGGAATGATCATCGGCTGCGCCTTCATCGAGGCGTTGACCATTTACGCCCTTCTGGTCGTTCTTCTGCTGCAGGCCAAGATCGGATAAGGAACTTTGGAAGTCCCGAAATGAACCTTTCCCTTCAGGAAATCCTCACGCAGGCCCTCGGGTTTCTCATCCTGGTCTGGGTGATGAAGCGGCTCTTCTGGAAACCGATCCTCACGAGCCTCGACAAGCGGCGGTCCACGATCGAAGAGGCCTTCCGCCAAATCGAGAATTCCAAAAAGGAGATCGATTCGCTCCGGAGGGATTACGAATCTCATCTCGCAAAAATCGAGGAAGAGGCGCACGCCAAAATCCAGGCCGCCATCGACGAGGGGCGGCGGATCAGCCGGGAGATCCAGGCGAAAAGCCGGGAAGAGGCAAAAGAAGCGCTGCTTCGCTCCAGGGAGAACCTCGCGCTTGAAATCGAAAAGGCCCGGATTGAGCTTCGGCGGGAAATCGCCGACCTGACACTCCTCGCCACCGAAAAACTCCTGCGTGAGAAAATGACCGAGGATAAACAGCGGGAGAAAATCCTGGAAATGATCGAAGAGCTCGAGGGCCGGAAATGATTGACCCGCGGGCCGGGGTCCGCTACGCGCGGGCGCTCTTTGGCCTGGCCGACGAGAGGGACCAGCTGGACAAAATCGAAAAGGATCTCGAGGAAACCGCCCGACTGACCGCCCGGCATCCGGAGATCGCAAATCTCCTCGGAAACACCACGATCTCCCGGGAAGAGAAGGAGGATTTCATCGGAAAAATCCTGCCGTCCGGTTCCTCGAGTTTGCTCGTAAACTTCATCAAAGTCCTGGTCCGGAAAAAAAGGTTCCGGGACCTTTCGCTCATCCAGGAGAGATTTCACCGGCTCTACGAAGAAAAAAAGGGCCTGCAGAAAGTCCGTGTGGAATCCGCCGTGGCCCTCACAGGGGCCCTGGAGGAAAAACTCCGGCGGGCCCTTGAAAAAAAGCTGGACCTGAAAGTCACCCTTGAGAACTCGATCAACCCCGCCCTCCTCGGCGGGCTCGTGCTCGATTTTGACGGCACCCGGATTGACGGCAGTTACCGCACAGCGCTCGAAGGCCTCAAACAAACTCTCTTGAACCCGAGAAAGTAAAAATGCTGAAACCCGAAGAAGTCACAAGCGCCATCCAAAAAGAAATTCAAAAATACGAAACCAAGCTCCGGATGGAGTCCGTCGGTTACGTCCTTCAAGTCGGCGACGGGATCGCCCGGGCTTACGGTCTTGAGAAGGCCATGGCCGGGGAACTGGTCGAATTCCCCGATGAGACAAAAGGAATGGTTTTCAACCTCGAGCTCGACAACGTCGGGATCGTCATCCTCGGCTCCGACCTCAAGATCAAAGAAGGCGACGTGGTCAAGCGCACGGGCAGAATCATCCAAACCCCGGTGGGCAAGGCCCTTTGGGGCCGGGTCGTGAACCCGCTCGGGGAGCCGCTCGACGGAAAAGGGCCGGTCGCCACGGACAAATTCCGTCCGATCGAAACCGTTCCTCCGAGTGTCATCCGCCGCCAGCCCGTCAAAGAGCCGCTTCAGACCGGGATCAAGGCCATCGACTCGATGATCCCGATCGGACGGGGCCAACGGGAACTCATCATCGGCGACCGCCAGACGGGAAAGACCGCCATCTTGATCGACACCATCCTCAATCAAAAAAAGACGGGTGTTCACTCGATTTATGTCGCCATCGGGCAGAAGCTTTCGAGTGTTGTGGCCGTCGTGGAGACACTCGAGAAACACGGGGCCCTCGACTACACCACCGTGGTCGTCGCCTCCTCGGAAGACCCGGCGCCTCTTCAATACATTGCGCCTTACGCCGGCTGTGCGATCGGCGAGGAAGACCTTTACAACGGCGGCCATGCCCTTGTGATGTATGACGATCTTTCCAAGCACGCCCAGGCCTACCGCCAGCTTTCGCTCCTCCTCCAGCGGCCCCCGGGCCGGGAGGCCTATCCGGGAGATGTCTTCTATCTTCACTCCCGGCTTCTCGAGCGGGCGGCCAAACTGCGTGACAACCTGGGGGGCGGCTCGCTCACCGCACTCCCCGTGATTGAAACGCAGCTCGGCGACATTTCCGCTTACATTCCGACAAACGTCATTTCCATCACGGACGGACAAATCTATCTGGAAAGCGACCTCTTCTACGCCGGCATCCGCCCCGCCATCAATGTGGGTCTTTCGGTCTCCCGGGTCGGCGGAAACGCCCAGACAAAAGTCATGAAACAAGTCGCAGGAATGCTCCGCCTCTCCTTGGCCCAATACCGGGAACTCGCCGCCTTCTCCCAGCTTTCCACCGATCTTGACAAGGCCACACAGGACCAGTTGACCCGGGGCGAACGGATGACCGAGATCTTAAAGCAGGACATCCTGGATCCGTTCCCCCTGGCGAGACAGGTCATCGTCATCTTTTCCGGAAACGAGGGGCTGCTGGACAACCTTCCCCTCGCCCAAGTCAAGGCCTTTGAGAAAGGTCTGCTCGCTTTTCTCGATCAGAAATATGCGGCGATCGAACACGAAATCGATTCCAAGAAAGTCCTGGACGACGCCCTCAAGTCCAAGCTGAAAAGCGCCATCGTGGAATTCAAAAACCAATTTAAAAAATGAGCAGTGTCGCTTCGCTTAGGCAGATTCGCCGGCGCATCCGGAGCGTCGAGAACACAAAGAAAATCACCCGGGCGATGGAAATGGTGGCAGCAGCGAAACTGCGCCGCTTCCAGGACTTTCTCGAATCCGCCCGTCCCTACACCGAAAAAATGGAGTCGCTTGCAACACGGCTCCTCGACGAACTGCCGGCCGATTACAGCCACCCCCTCCTCAAGGGACAGGTCACGGAAACATGGGAGCCAGGCGGCCGGTCCCCGATTTCCAAAAACGCCCCCGTGGCCTTGGTCCTCTTCACCTCCGATACGGGGCTTTGCGGGACTTACAATGGCGAACTCGAAGAAGCGGCCCGTAACTTTATTCAGAATCATCCTCAGGAAAAAATTTCTTTCATCTTCGTGGGAAAGCATGGGGCGAGCGCCTTCCATAAGAAAGACAACCCGGTCCTGGGTTTATTTTCGGATTTGAGGGTCAGCCGGGTCGATGAAATCCTGAAAGGGCTCCGGGAGACGGTCGTGTGCGCCTTTCTCTCGGGAAAGGTCACGGAGGTCCACGCCCTCTACAGCCGGATGGAAACTTTGTCCCGTTACGAGCCGGTCACGGAAACGCTCCTTCCCATTTCAAAAGGGGACAGTCCCCTTTTTGGGGACACCCGTTTTTGTCTGTCCCCTTTCACTTTTATCGTGGAGCCGGACCGAAAGACCGTGATCGACAAATTGATTCCGGCCGTCCTTGAGGCGAAACTTCGATTCATTTTTTACCACGCCCTTTTGACCGAACAAATCGCCCGGATGTCCGCCATGCGTCAGGCCACGCAGAATGCCAAGGAGATGATCGAGGAACTGACCCTTCTTAGAAACAAGGCCCGGCAGGCGGCCATCACCAAGGAAATCATTGAAGTCGTTTCAGGGTCCCGGGCGCAGAAATTAAAATAAGGAGAATTCATTTCATGGAAATCGGAAAAATCGTTCAAATCATCGGACCCACGGTGGATGTCCAATTTTCTCCGGAAGGACTTCCGGCCATCTACAACGCCCTTACGGTAGACTTGGAAAACCCCAAACGGAGATTGACCCTGGAAGTGGCCCAGCACACGGGCGACAACACGGTCCGGGCCATCGCCCTCGCTTCCACCGACGGCCTCGTCCGGGGAATGGACGTTGTCGACACGGGAAAACCCATCTCCGTCCCGGTCGGCGAGGAGACTTTGGGAAGAATTTTTAATCTTCTCGGCGAACCCATCGACGAAAAGGGAGATGTGAAGCCGGACCAAAAAAGGTGGCCGATCCACCGGCCGGCCCCGGGATTTGACGAGGTCCTGCCGGTCACCACGATCCTTGAGACCGGAATCAAAGTCATTGACCTCCTGGCCCCCTATCCCAAAGGCGGCAAGGTCGGCCTCTTCGGCGGGGCCGGTGTCGGAAAAACCGTCATTGTGATGGAGCTCATCCATAATATCGCCACCGAGCACGGCGGCGTCTCGGTCTTCGCCGGTGTGGGCGAACGGACCCGGGAGGGAAACGACCTCTGGCTCGAACTCAATGAATCGGGAGTGGTCAAAAAGACAGCGCTCGTCTTCGGCCAGATGAACGAGCCGCCCGGCGCCCGGCTCCGGGTGGGCCTTTCAGGCCTCACGATGGCGGAATATTTCCGGGACGAGATGCATCAGGACGTGCTCCTCTTTGTGGACAATATTTTCCGATTTGTCCAGGCCGGTTCTGAGGTCTCGGCGCTTCTCGGCCGGATGCCTTCGGCCGTGGGTTACCAGCCGAACCTCGGCACGGAAATGGCCCAGCTTCAGGAACGGATTGCCTCCACAAAATCAGGATCCATCACCTCCGTTCAAGCCATCTATGTCCCGGCCGACGACCTGACCGATCCGGCGCCGGCCACCACCTTCGCCCATCTGGACGGTGTGACGGTGCTCTCCCGTCAAATTGCGGAACTTGGAATTTATCCGGCTGTCGACCCCCTCGCCTCCACCTCCCGGATGCTCGACCCCCGGATCGTGGGTGAGGAACACTACGAGGTGGCCCGGGAAGTCCAGCGGATCCTCCAGCGATACAAGGACCTCCGGGACATCATCGCCATTCTCGGCCTGAACGAACTCTCCGCCGAGGACCGCCTGACCGTCACACGGGCCCGAAAAATAGAGAAGTTTCTTTCCCAGCCCTTTTCCGTGGCCGAGGCCTTCACCGGCCGCAAGGGTAAATACGTCCGCCTGAAGGACACGATTCGGAGCTTCAAGCGGGTCATCTCCGGCGAACTCGACGCCATTCCCGAGCAGGCCTTTTACATGGCCGGCACGGTCCACGATGTCCTTCAGCAAGCAGAAAAACTGACAGCGCAGGTTTGATGAAAACGTATTCTTTGGAAGTGTTGACGCCGAGGGGAAAACTTTTCGAAGGAGAGGCGGTTCATGCGCTGATCCCGGCGGAGGATGGGTTCGTGGGCGTCCTGGCCGATCACGCCCCTTACGTGACCTCTTCGCCCGGAGGAAAAATGGAGGTCCGTCTCGCCTCCGGAGAAACAAAATCCTTTCAAGTCGGACTGGGATTTTTCCAGGTTTTAAAAAATAGCGCTTTCCTTTTAACAGAATCGGTCGAGTCTTAAGGGGCGGGCCGTCCCGTCCGGCAGGCAAATCATGTTTGAGAATTTCATTTTTTATCCTTTTTCCGCCCTCGCTGTCCTGGGCGCTCTCGGCGTCATCACGCTCCGGAAACCGACCTACGCCCTGCTCTCTCTGATGGGCACAATGTTCTCGCTGGCCGTCCTTTTTTTCCTTCTCGGCGCTCCCTTCGTGGCTATGGTGCACCTCGTGGTCTACGCCGGGGCCGTGCTGGTCCTTTTTCTTTTTGTCATCATGCTGCTGGGTTTGAGCGCCCAGGAAGGCCGGGCGACGGAGGGTTTCAAAAAAGCGTTTCTTGCTGTCAGTCTGTTTGTGCCGGCCGCCTTCGGCGGGTTTCTCATTTATCTCGCCTCCACCCTCGGGCGGACCCCGCTCCAGCCGGCCGACGGTTCACCGGAGGCCTTCGGGAAGCTCCTCTTCACCCGTTACCTGCTCCCTTTTGAACTGGTTTCCTTTCTCCTTTTGATCGGCGTCTTTGCGGCCGTGGCCCTTGCCCTGGAGCGGAAGGAAAAGCGCTGATGCCTCTCGCCCCCTATTTCATCCTGAGCGGGGTCCTCTTTTCGATCGGTCTCGTCGGCCTCCTCATTCGCCGGAACCTTCTTCTCATTCTCCTCTCGGTCGAAATTCTCCTGAATGCCGCCAACCTTTCTTTTGTGGCGGCCAGCGCACTCCACAGTGAGCTCACGGGGCAGGTCTTTGCTTTCTTCGGCATGACGATTGCGGCGGCCGAAGTGACGGTGGGCCTCGCCCTCGCCCTCCTCCTCTTCCGCAGTTCCGCCTCCGTCGACACCCGTAACATCGAACTCCTGAAATGGTAACCCCGACAAATCCTGGCGGCCGAATCTCCTCCCTCCTTAGAAATGGTCCGCCACATAACAGCGGTGAGGAGGAGAAATTCTCCCTTCCCCTCCGCCCGGGCCTCACTTCAAGAAATCTAGGGGATTCCGGGGACGGGGCCCACCCGGTCCTACGCTTAAGCCCTTCGGCCGGGTTTTCCCATCCCCGGAATCCCAAGATTTCTAGGANNGGCATCGACTGGACGGGGAACGGCGAGGGGCCCCTGCGATATCGCCCTTAGACCTTTCCGAATCCAAAGCGACTGAGCGCCGAGAGGACTGGGGAGATTTGGCTGCAGAGGAGATGAACTCATGATCCTGATGGCGTGGGCGATACTTTGGATTCCGTTCCTGGCGGCGGTGGCGATCCCGGTTTTCTTTTTGGAGCGTCCGAAGGCGGCCGGCTGGACGGCCACGGGCGCCCTCTTTACCAGTTTCGCCCTCTCAATCGCACTCCTCGCCCAGCTCGGAATCCCTGCCAAGCCGGTAGAGTCCTCCGTTCCGTGGATCCTCCTTCCGGGCGTCACGGTCGAGTTCGGAATTTTGATCAACGGCCTGACGCTCCTCATGCTCCTCATCGTGACGGGCGTCGGAAGTCTGATCTTTCTTTATTCGCAGGAATACATGGCGCACGATAAGGGAACGCCCCGCTACTTCGCCTGCCTTTCCTTTTTCGCTTTCTCGATGATCGGGATCGTGCTCGCCAACAATTTCGTTGAGATGTTTATCTTTTGGGAGCTGGTGGGCCTTTCCTCCTACCTTTTGATCGGGCATTGGTTTGAAAAACCCGAGGCGAGCGAAGCCGGCAAGAAGGCCTTTCTCACCACCCGGGTGGGCGATGCGGGGTTTCTCCTGGGGATTCTCCTCCTCTTCGGCTGGCTTCAGGCGGGCGGCGAGGGGACGTTTAATTTTCTGGCGATCGAGAATCTTCTCGACGGCATCCGCCGGGCCGGAAACGGAGAAGCGGCTTTTCTTTTGACCGTTGCCGGGCTTTTAATTTTCCTCGGCGTGATGGGGAAATCCGGCCAGTTCCCGCTTCACGTGTGGCTCCCCGATGCGATGGAGGGCCCCACGCCCGTGAGCGCCCTGATTCACGCCGCAACCATGGTGGCAGCCGGCGTTTTTCTTCTCGCCCGGCTTTTTTTCCTTTTCTCCGTCAGCCCGTTCGTTCTCGCTGTTGTTGCTGCCATCGGGACCTTCACCGCTTTTTTCTCGGCCTCGATCGCCCTCGTCCAGACCGACATCAAACGGATCCTCGCCTATTCCACCCTGAGCCAGTTGGGCACCATGGTGGCGGCCCTGGGGCTTGCAAACCCCCAGGCCGGGATTTTCCACCTCGGGACGCACGCCTTCTTTAAAGCCCTTCTCTTTCTCGGGGCCGGCAGCGTGATTCACAAGCTCCACACGCAGGACATTCGCCAGATGTCCGGGATCTTGAGGAAGATGCCCGTCACCGGATGGACCTTTTTGGCCGGGACCTTGGCCCTCGTTGGAATTTTTCCCTTTGCCGGATTCTGGAGCAAGGAGGAGATTTTGATGACGGCCTGGCATCAAAATCTTCTGATCTTCTCATTCCTTCTCCTGACCGTCCTTTTCACGGCCGTTTACATGGGGCGGCTCTTCGCCGTCGCTTTTCTTCCTCCGGAAGGGGGTAAGACGGAAAGCAAAAAAAAGGAGGGCGACCTCTCCTGGCTCATGAAGGGGCCCCTGGTCGTCCTTGGAATTTTTTCTCTCCTCGGAGGGATTTTGCCCTTGAAGCAATTTGTCCCGCTCGAGCACGATTTCCACGGCCCCTTCTTCGTGACCCTCCTGGGTCTCTTGGCCGGCACGGCCGGGTTCCTTGTGACGGTTTACCTTTACCACTTTCAACCGAAACGGATCCGCCAGATGGCGGCCTCACTCGGGCCGGTCACGAAAGTCCTCGAGAAGAAATATTATGTCGATGAAGTTTATAACGCCCTGATCCGCCACGGACAGGACCGTTTTGCCCGGTTCTGCGATCTCTTTGAACAAATCGTGGTCGTCGAATTCTACGTCAACGGCACGGCCCGGGCCACCCGGTGGGCGGGTGACAGGCTCCGGAAACTCCAGACCGGGCGGGTCCAATTCTACGTGCTGCTCTTTTCGGCCGGCGTCACGCTCCTGGCCTACGGAATGATCTTGTGGAACCGCTAGTCCTTCTTCTCCTGCCGCTGGTCCCGCTTGTGGCGGCGCTCACTTTAATTTTTATCCCGAGGGAAAAAACAGAGCTCTTCCGGAAGATCACGCTCGCCGCCACCTCCATTTCTTTTGCGGGAACCGTTTTTCTTTTTGTTCGATTCCCCCTCGACCCCGCCGGCACTCACTTTATCTTCCGGATGGATTGGGTCCCGGCGCTTGGCATCTCTTATCAAACCGGCGTGGACGGGATCGGCCTTACGCTCACCCTCCTCCACGCCCTCGTCTCCACCAGCGGCGCCTTCATCTCCCTCTGGATCAAGGAGCGGGTGAAGGAGTATTCCATTTTTTATCTGGTCCTCGTGGCATCGATTTACGGTGTCTTCACCTCCCTCGACCTTTTCTTCCTTTATCTTTTCTACGAGATGTCGGTGATCCCGATGTATCCTTTGATCGGGATCTGGGGCAGCCAAAACAAAGTTTACGCTACGACCAAGCTCACGATCTACATCACGACCGGCGCTGTGCTGGCCCTCGCCGGAATTCTTTCCCTTTATGGCGCCGCCGGGCTTCAAACCTTTGATCTCCTTGCAATCCGGGAGGCCCTGAACGTCCAGCCGGTGGGGATCGAATATGAGCGCTGGATCACGCCCTTTCTCCTTTTTGGTTTCGGCGTGATCGCCTCCCTCTGGCCGCTTCACAGCTGGTCACCCATCGGCTATGCGGCGGCGCCCTCGGCCGTGAGCATGCTCCACGCCGGCGTTCTGAAAAAAATGGGGCCCTACCTCATGATCCGGCTCGTCCTCACGTTTCTTCCGAACGGCGCCAGGCTTTGGCTGCCTCTCATCGCCCTCCTTGCCACGGTCAATATCCTCTACGCTGCCTTTGCCGCCATCCATCAGAAGGACCTGAAATTTTTGATCGGGTTTTCCAGCGTGAGCCACATGGGCTATGTCCTTTTGGGAATTGCCTGCTTCAATGAGACGGCGCTCACGGGGACAATCCTTCTCATGTTTTCTCACGGCGTCATGGCGGCGTGTGCCTTTGCCCTGGTGGGCTTTATCTATGAGAAGACCCACACCCGGATGATTCCGGACTTGGGCGGGCTCGGGAGGAAAATGCCCTTCATCAGTGTTTGCTTCGTCATGACGGCCATGGCCTCGGCCGGCTTGCCCGGATTTTCCAACTTTGTCTCGGAGCTTTTGATCTTCATCGGGGCCTGGAGGGATTACCGCTGGCCGGCGGTGCTGGCCGTCCTCGGGATTCTTTTCACTTCGGTTTATCTCCTGCGGGCCGTGCGGAAGGTTTTCTTCGGACCGCTCACCCGGGATTGGAAAGGGGCGGAAGACCCGAAAACGCTCCTCGCCCGGCTCCCCTTTCTCCTGCTCCTCGGAAGCCTGCTCCTCTTCGGCTTCTGGCCCGAGGGGCTTCTCCGGGTCATTCAACCCAGCGCAGCGCTCCTTTTGGGAGGATCGTGACGTGACGCTCGATCTCAATCTCCAGGCCCTTCTCCCTGAAATTTTCGTGGCAGCCGTCACGGCCGCTCTGACCCTTCTTGAAATTTTCCTCCCCGGCTGGAGCCGCCGGAATGTGAACCGGCTGAATTTTTTGGGGCTGGGCCTCGTGGCAATCTCTCTTTTGTCGGTGTGGGGTCGACAGGAGACGGCCTTCGGCGGGTCCTTCGCCCTGGATCCTTTTTCTCTTTTTTTTAAATTTCTCTTCCTCGGGTCGGCGGCAGTCGTCCTCGTGATGAAAAAAAATGAGCGGGCACCGTGCCAGCCGCCGCTGGACCCACCGGGACCTGAGTTTCATCTTCTTCTCTGGAGCGCCCTCCTCGGGCTTTTTTTCCTTGTCTCGGCCAAGGACTTTCTCCTTTTTTTCATCTCGCTGGAACTCCTCACGCTTTCGCTTTACATCCTGGCGGCCTACACAAAAAAGGACCCCCGCTCTGTTGAGGCCGGCCTCAAGTATCTGATCCTGGGCTCGCTCGCCTCGGCCTTTCTCCTTTACGGGATTAGTTTGATTTACGCCGATTTGGGGACGCTTTCCTTTGACGCCCTGGGGGCCCGCTTGAGAGAAGGGGGGGAGGTGTCGTGGATTTTTTTGGCGGGGTCCCTCCTGGTCATCTCAGCGCTGGGCTTCAAGGTGGCGGCCGTCCCGTTTCAGGCCTGGGTGCCGGATGTTTACGAGGGGGCGCCGACCCCGGTCGTGGCATTTCTCTCGGTCGCCTCGAAATCAGCCGGCTTTGCGGCGCTTTTGAGGATCCTCTTCGGCGTCCTCGGGCCGCTCGAAGCGGAAAGGCAGGCGCTTTTTCCCCTCTTCGCCGCCCTGACCCTTCTCTATGGAAATCTCGGGGCGCTCGTCCAGACAAAGATGAAGCGGCTGCTCGGGTTTTCCTCAATCGGCCATGCAGGATTTTTACTCGTGGCCCTGGCGTCCCACGACGTTCTGGGAAGCGAGGCCCTTCTTTATTACCTGATCGCCTACGCCGTGACAAACCTGGCGGCCTTTCTCGTGGTCTCGATCGTGGAGATCTCGGAGGGGGAGACGCTCGAGGCCTACCGGGGGCTTTACCAGCGCTCGCCGGTTTTGGCGGCCGGACTTTTTCTGGCCTTCCTCTCACTCGCCGGCGTCCCGCCCCTCGGCGGGTTCTTCGCCAAATTCCTGGTCCTTCTGGCGGCGGCAAAAAGCCATCTCTTTTGGCTGGTCTTCCTCGGGGCCGTCAACGTGGCGGTTTCACTTTATTATTATCTGAACGTGATCCGGCTCGTTTATTTTGAAAAGCCCGTGACGGAATCGCCGGTGGCTTTGAGTCTTCCCTCCCGATGTCTTCTCATCGGCCTGATGGCCGCCATCGTGATCGTGGGCCTCTGGCAGGCCCCCTTCCTCTCGCTCGCCTCCCTCGCCTCCTCTTCTCTTTTCTAGCGGCAGCTTCATAGGAGAAATTCTCCGGCGCTCTCGGCGCTCAGTCGCTTTGGATTCGGAAAGGTCTAAGGGCGATCTCGCAGGGGCCCCTCGCCGTTCCCCGTCCAGTCTCTGCCCGGGGCCGGCGCTTCCCCCAGCGATCT
>JACPCP010000008.1 GCA_016179745.1 Candidatus Omnitrophota bacterium | reverse complement strand
TCGGAAAGCTGGACTGCAAGAGCTAAATCCGTGATCTTCCACCAATCTGTTAGTGGTTATGGTATACTACCGACCTCTTTTGAACTTGTAACTTCCAATCTCAGAAGAAGTTAAGGAAAAAACAATGCGGACGATTCGGATCGGATTGTTGGGCCTGGGGCAGATTGGAGGCGGGGTCTATTCCTTATTAAAGAGGAAGGGTAGGGCGCTCGCCCGGGAGGCCGGGGCCTCGTTTGAAATCGGAGGCGTCGCCGTCCGCCACCCCAAAAAGGCCCGCTCCGTCCGTGTCCCGAAGGCCCTTTTAACGACCCGGCCCGAATCGCTGGTGGAGGATCCAAGAATTGATGTCATCGTGGAGCTCCTCGGCGGTATTCAGCCGGCCAAACGGCTTGTCCTGGAGGCGCTTCGGAACGGCAAGGATGTCGTGACCGCCAACAAGGCGCTTCTGGCCGAGGCCGGTGAGGAAATTTTTCAAGCGGCGAAGGAAAACGGGCAGCGGGTCTTTTTTGAGGCGAGCGTAGGCGGCGGAATCCCGATCATCAAGGCCTTGCGGGAGAGCCTCGTCGCCAACCGGATCGACTCGATTTATTCCATCATCAACGGGACCTCGAATTACATCCTGAGCAAGATGTCAGAAGGGAAACTGGATTTCGGCGAGGCCTTGAAGCTTGCCCAGGAGAAAGGTTACGCCGAGCGGAACCCGTCGCTTGATATTGACGGAGTGGATTCGGCGCACAAACTGGCAATCCTGGTCAGGCTCGCCTTCGGCGGCAAAGCGGCCTTCAAGGAGGTTTACTCTGAAGGAATTTCGAGAATCAGCAACGAAGACATTGCCTTTGCCGAGGAATTCGGCTACCGGATCAAGCTCCTTGCGATTGCCAAGCGGGACCCTGACGGCATCGAGGCCCGGGTGCAGCCGACGCTCCTTCCGAAAAGCCACATCCTGGCGAATGTGATGGGATCGTTTAATGCGATTTTGATCAAAGGCGACGAGGTCGGCGAGGTGCTTCTTTATGGAAAAGGGGCCGGGCCGCTTCCCACGGCGAGCGCCGTCGTGAGTGATCTCGTGGACTTGGCAAGAAGCCTGGGATCCGAATGGAGTGCCACGAGCCTTCCGTCCGGCGGCGGGGCCCTGAAAATCAAGAATATCTCTTCCATTCTTTCCCGGTATTATTTGCGCTTTCACGTGATTGACCGGCCGGGGGTTTTGTCGAAGATCTCAAGCGTCCTCGGCCGCCACCGGATCAGTATTTCGGACATGATCCAAAAAGAAAGACGGGTGGGAAGTGTCGTGCCCTTGATCCTTTTGACACACGATGCCCCGGAGCGGGAGCTTCGGCTTGCGATCCGGGAGATTGACCGCCTGAGCGTGGTGCGGGGGAAAAGCCAGGTGATTCGAATTGAAGGGGGCCCCTGAGTGGCGCTCAAAAAAGTTCCGGTCAAAAAGATCGGGATCATCGAGCGTTACCAGGAATTTCTGCCGGTCACGGCCCGGACGCCCATCATTTCCTTGAATGAGGGCAACACGCCGCTCATCCTGGCCGAGAACCTGCCGAAGGAGCTCGGCTTCAAGCGGCTCAAGGTTTATTTCAAATTTGAAGGCCTGAACCCCACCGGCTCTTTCAAAGACCGGGGGATGACGCTTGCCGTCTCGAAGGCCCTGGAGGCGGGCTCCCAGGCCATCATGTGCGCCTCAACCGGGAACACCTCCGCCTCGGCGGCGGCGTTTGCCTCACGCTGCGGACTGAAATGTTTTGTTTTGATTCCCGAGGGAAAGATTGCGAAGGGAAAACTTTTGCAGGCCTATCGTTACGGGGCCAAGGTCGTGATGGTTAAGGGAAATTTTGACGAAGCCCTTCGTCTTGTGAAGGAAATCACGGGCCGGCATCCCATGACGCTGGTGAATTCCATCAACCCTTACCGGATCGAGGGCCAGAAGACGGCGGCCTTTGAAATTTGCGATGATTTGGGGGATGCCCCGACTTATCATGCAATCCCTGTCGGAAACGCCGGCAACATCACGGCCTATTGGAAGGGTTACAGGGAATATAAGGAAAAGGGGCACTCAGACAGGCTTCCCAAAATGCTGGGCTTTCAAGCGGCCGGGGCGGCGCCGATTGTGAAGGGTCACCCCATTGAGAAGCCGGAGACGATTGCGACGGCGATCCGGATCGGCAACCCGGCGAGCTGGAAGCAGGCTGTCGAAGCCCGTGACCAATCGGGAGGGCTCATTGATTCCGTGACGGACGAAGAAATCACCTGGGCCTATCGCTTTATTGCGGAGAAGGAGGGGGTTTTTGCGGAGCCGGCTTCGGCGGCGGCTGTGGCGGGGGTGCGGAAACTCGCCAAGAAAAATTATTTTAAAGATGAAGCAGGAGTTAAAATCGTGTGCACCTTGACCGGGGCCGGACTCAAGGACCCGGATTTTGCGTTGAGTTTTGACGATCCCGTGGAGCGGGTTGAGCCCGATTCCGAGGCCGTGATGAGGGTGATCCAAAAATGAAATACCTTTTGATGATTTTGGCCGGCGCCTCAGATTATCCGGTGGAGGAGCTCGAGGGGAAGACACCGCTCGAAGTGAGCAAGCTTCCCAACCTGCAATTTTTTGCCAAGCACGGCAAGGTGGGACAGGCGAAGCCGCTTCAGGACAGTTTTGATCACGCCCCCGAGGCCGCCTTTCTGGCGACCCTGGGCTACGATGCCAAACAGCATTACCGGGGCGGAGGCCCCTTGGAGGCGGCGAACCTTGAAATCAAAATGGAGCCGAACGAAGTCGCCTTCCGGATGAATTTCGTGACGGAATCGAACGGCATTCTGGCCGATGCGACAGCGGGCAACATCGCAACCAAGGAAGCCCGGGCGCTCATCACGCACCTGAATAAAAAATTGTCGAGCGACTTTGTCCGGTTTTTCCCCGGCAATCACTTCCGGCACATTGCCGTTCTCAAGGACTCCCACGGTTTCAGCGCCCTCTCGGCAAAGACCGTGGCGCCGGAAGAGGCGGTGGGCGAGCCGGTCAAGTCCCACTGGCCGAAGGGCCCGGGCGAGGAACTTTTGCGTAAATTAATGTATGACGCAAGGCTCCTTCTGCAGGACCACGAGGTGAATCAGGTGCGGATCGATTTGGGCGAGAACCCGGCGAATATGATCTGGCTCTGGAGCCAGGGGACGAGCCCCACGCTTGAAAAATTCCAGGACCGCTTCGGCCTTTCCGGGGGCCTTGTGGCCGGCGCCGAATACGCCAAGGGGGCGGCACGCCTGGCGGGGCTTACGATTGTCGAGGCTCCGGGCGCCACGGGAAATCTGGAAACGAATTACGAGAAAAAGGGCAAGGCGCTCCTCGAGGCGCTGGGGGAGAAGGATTTTGTCTGTGTCCACGTGAGGGCCCCGGAAGAAGCAAGCCGGCTCGGGAATCTGAAGGCCAAGATCTCGGCCCTCGAGGCGATTGACGCCCACATCCTCTCGAAGGCGAAGGAATATTACGAGGCGAACCGTGAGACCCGGCTTTTGATCACCTCTGCCCAGACTTTTTCCACGCACGAGCGCCGGCACGTGCGGGCCCCGGTCCCGTTTCTCCTCGTGGGGAAAAATGTGATGGCGGATGAGAATGACCGGTTGAGCGAAGCCATGGCAAATACCTCTCTCTTCAAGGTCCAGAAGCGGACCGAGTTGATTCAGCTTCTTCTTTCCCGCAAAGAAGTCATTTAAGGTCACTCCATGAAACTCATTGTTCAAAAATACGGCGGCTCTTCCGTGGCCGACGTGGCCCGGATCGAGCGGGTAGCGAAGCGGATTGTGGCGAGAAAGAGGCGGGGGTTCCGCCTCGTGGTGGTGGTCTCGGCCCTGGGCGATACGACGGATGAATTGATTGCGCTTGCCCGGAAAATCTGCCCGGAGCCGGAGGAGCGGGAGATGGACATGCTCCTTTCCACGGGCGAGCAGGTCTCGGTGGCGCTTTTGGCGATGGCGATCCACCGCCTCGGCGAGAAGGCCGTGTCTTTCACGGGCCCGCAGGTTGGGATTATCACCGACCAGTTTCATACGAAGGCCCGGATTCTGGACATCAATACGGAGCGGATCCGGAAGGCGCTCGGGCAAGGGAATATCGTGATCGTGGCCGGTTTCCAGGGAAAGACCCTCGGCGGTGAAATCACAACGCTCGGCCGGGGCGGGTCAGATTTGACGGCCGTGGCTTTGGCCAAGGTCTTGAAGGCGAAGGCCTGCGAGATTTATACCGACGTGGACGGGATTTACACGGCCGACCCCCGAATTTGTCCGGACGCCCGGAAACTCGACCAAGTCAGTTACGATGAAATTTTGGAGTTGGCCTCGCTCGGGGCGAAGGTGATGCATTCCCGCTCCGTCGAGGTCGGAAAAAAGTTCAATGTCCCGATCCGGGTCCTGCATTCCCGGCGGAACGGTGAGGGAACGCTCATTACGAAGGAGAATCGAAAAATGGAAGAGGTCGTTGTCAGCGGGGTGGCTTTGAATGAGGAGGAGGCGAAGGTCACGATTTTCAAAGTCCCGGACCGGCCGGGGGTGGCGGCAAAGGTTTTTAAGCGGCTCGCCGACGCCAATATCAATGTCGATATGATCATTCAGAACAAGACCGAGACGAAATCGACGGACCTTTCGTTTACGGTGTCGAAGTCAGACCTCCCCAAGACGCTCCGGGTGGTCCGTGAGGCGGCCCGGGCGGTTGGGGCGGCCCACGTGGGCTGTGACGAAAATATCGCCAAGGTGAGCGTGGTCGGGGTCGGGATGCGCTCGCATTCGGGCGTCGCCTCGAAGACCTTCGGAGCGCTTGCGAAGCGGAAGATCAATATCGAGATGATCTCGACTTCCGAGATCAAAATTTCCTGCGTCGTGGACGGCAAAAAGGGAAAAGAAGCGGTGCGGGCCATTCACAAGGAGTTTGGACTGGGGAAAAAATGATCCTGCTTTACGACACGACACTTCGGGACGGGGCACAGGGCGAGGGCGTGAGCCTGGCCGGTCCCGACAAACTGCTGATTGCCAAACGGCTCGACCGCTTCGGCATTCACTACATCGAAGGCGGCTGGCCGGGCTCCAACCCGAAAGACATGGCCTTCTTCAAAGAAATCCGGACCGCCGGCATCGAACAGGCAAAGATTGTAGCCTTCGGTTCGACCCGCCGGGCGAATAAAAAAGTCCAGGACGATGAGAATGTGAAATCACTTCTTGAAGCCGGGACGAAGGTCGTCACCATTTTCGGAAAATCCTGGGACTTTCAGGTGACGGAGGTTTTCCGGGTCCCGCTCAAGGAGAATCTCGAGATGATCCGGGAGACGGTTTCTTATTTGAAAGACAGGGGACTTGAAGTGATCTACGACGCCGAACATTTTTTCGACGGCTTCAAGGCCAATTCCGAGTATGCGTTGGAAACGCTTCAAGCGGCAGCGAAGGCCGGCGCTGATAATTTGACGCTCTGCGACACGAATGGCGGCACGCTCCCGGATGAAATTCGGGAGGCGGTCCGGGCCGTCAAGCAGACGGTCAAGACTCCGCTGGGGATCCATTGCCACAACGACTGCAATCTCGGCGTTGCGAATTCGATTGCGGCCGTCCGGGAAGGCTGTGTTTTGGTCCAGGGGACTTTTAATGGTTACGGCGAACGGTGCGGCAATGCGAATTTAACGAGCATCATCCCCGTGCTTCAGATCAAAATGAAAACGTCCTGTCTTCCGCCGGCAAAGCTTGCGGAGCTGGCGGAGGTGAGTCACTACGTGGCCGAGATTTGCAACATGCCGATCGAATCGAATCAGCCCTTTACCGGCCGCTCGGCCTTTGCCCATAAGGGCGGCGTCCACATTGATGCGATGAAAAAGAACGCCAGAACTTACGAGCACATCGACCCGACCCTTGTGGGCAATCACCGCCGCTTCCTCGTCTCCGAACTCGGCGGCAAGACGAATGTGCTTCTCAAGGCAAAGGAGCTTGGGATCAACCTTGAAAAGGAGTCGCCCGAGACCCGGAAGATTTTGGCGGAAGTGCAGAAGCTTGAGAATGAAGGCTACCAATTTGAGGCGGCGGAGGCGAGCTTTCAGCTTTTGATCCAGCGTCTTCTCGGCCGGGAGAAGAAATTTTTCACGGTCGAGGCGGCCTCTGTTCCCAATGAAAAGATCGGCGACAATTCCTCGATGGCGAGCGCTACGGTCAAAGTCACGGTGAAGGGAAAGACCGTGGAAGGGCGTGAAGAAAAGGGCGACGGCCCGGTCGACGCCCTCTACAAGGCGCTCCTCCACGCTTTGAAGAAATTTTATCCGGTCCTGGAACGGATTCATCTTACCGATTACAAGGTGCGGGTCGTCAATTCCCAGGCCGGCACGGCCGCCAAGGTGCGTGTCTTCATCGAATTTCAGGACGACAGGCAAAGCTGGACCACGGTCGGTGTCGACAAGAATATCATCGAAGCCTCCTGGAAAGCCCTGGTCGAAGCCATCGAATTCAAACTCGCCTCTTGAATGGCCGAACTTTCGACACGATACAACCCCAAGGAAATCGAATCCCGGCTCTACGAGTTTTGGGAGTCGGGGGGATTTTTTAAACCTAAACCGGACGCCGTCCCACCGGACGGCGTCCGGTGGGAACGGGCAAGCGCCTACACCGTGGTGATTCCGCCGCCGAACGTCACCGGAATTCTCCACATGGGCCACGCTTTGAATAACACCCTCCAGGATATTCTGGTCCGCTGGCACCGGATGAAAGGAGAGCCCACGCTCTGGGTCCCGGGCACCGACCACGCCGGCATTGCGACGCAGAATGTCGTCGAAAAAAAACTGGAGAAAGAAGGAAAAAAGCGCCAGGACCTCGGCCGTGAGAAATTTATCGAGGAGGTCTGGAAATGGAAGGAAGAGCACGGCACAACGATCACGAAACAACTCCGCCGCCTCGGCGCCTCGTGCGATTGGTCCCGGGAGCGCTTCACCATGGACGAAGGACTTTCAAAGGCCGTTCGGGAAGCCTTCACTCAGCTTTATGAAAAGGGGCTGATCTATCAGGGGAACTACATTATCAATTGGTGCCCCCGCTGCCAGACCGCCCTTTCGGACGAGGAGGCGCCCTCCACGGAAACCGAAGGCAAGCTTTACTACTATTATTACCTTGTCAAAGACCCCAAGACTGGCAAACTTTCCAGGGAAGGCGCCCCCTTGATTGCGACGACCCGGCCTGAAACGATGCTGGGCGACTCGGCGGTGGCCGTGAACCCGAAAGACGGACGTTACAAAAATTTGGAAAAGCTGGAAATTTATCTGCCGCTCCAAAACCGGCCGCTCAAAGTCATTCGAGACGATTTTGTCGATCCCGAGTTTGGAACGGGCGTCGTCAAGGTCACGCCGGCCCACGATCCGAACGACTTTGAAATGGGGATCCGCCACCAGCTCGAGCAGCGCAACATTCTGACTCCGGACGGGCGAATCAATGAGAAGGGGAAACCCTACGAAGGCCTTGACCGCTTCGAGGCCCGGATGAAAATCATTGAAGATTTGAAAGCCGCCGGACTTTTCGAAAAGGAAGTCCCGCACCGCCACGCTGTACCGCACTGCTACCGCTGCCACACGGTGGTGGAGCCGTATCTCTCGAAGCAGTGGTTTGTCAAAATGAAACCGCTGGCTGAGAAGGCCTTGAAGGCCCACGCCACGGGCAAAGTCAAAATTACACCCGAGCGCTGGAACAAGGTTTACACGAATTGGCTTGAGAATATCCGGGACTGGTGCATCTCCCGCCAAATTTGGTGGGGTCACCCGATCCCGGTGAAGGGGGACCCGGATGTCCTCGACACCTGGTTCTCGTCCTGGCTCTGGCCTTTCTCCACGCTCGGCTGGCCGGAGGAAACGGAAGACCTCAAACGGTTTTATCCCACTTCCGATTTGGTGACGGCCCCTGAAATTCTTTTTTTCTGGGTGGCCCGGATGATTATGGCCGGCCTTGAGTTTATGGGGGAAGTCCCCTTCAAAAATGTTTTGATCCACGGAACGGTGAGGGCGCAGTCGGGCCTCAAGATGTCAAAGTCACTCGGGAATGCCATTGACCCGATCGAAGTGATCGACGAAGTCGGGGCCGATGCCCTGCGCCTGTCGCTCGTGATGCTGGCGGCGCAGGACGTTTATCTTTCGAAGGAAAAGTTTGAGGTCGGCAAGAATTTCACCAACAAACTCTGGAACGCCGCCCGCTTCTCGTTCCTCAATTTGAAAGATTTCAAGGCCGGCGAATTTGATCCCGGACTTGATTTTAAGAAGCTTACCCCCGTCAATCGCTGGATCCTTTCCCGGCTCGAAGAGACGGCGCTTGAAGTCGAATTCAATCTCAAGCGTTTTGCCCTGGCCCAGGCCGCCACCGGGCTTTATCACTTCGTCTGGGGAAAATTCTGCGACTGGTATATTGAACTGGTGAAGCCGACCCTGACGGGTCCTGATTGCAGGGAGAAAGAGGAAACGGAAAAAGTTTTGTTCACGGTCCTTGACCAAATCCTCCGCCTCTTGCATCCGTGGGCGCCCTTTATCACAGAGGAGCTTTGGCAGAAGTTGAAGGAGTTTGCGAAAGACAAATCCGATTGGCCGCCCTCTTTAATGCTTGCGGCGTGGCCTCACGTGGAGAAGCGCCGGTTTGAGGACAAGGCCTCCGAGGAAAGTTTCAAAGTGCTTGAGCAAGCCGTCGGAGGGATCCGGGAACTCCGGGCCGATCTCAATCTTCCGCCGGGGCAAGCGCTGAGCGCCGTGATTCGTTACCGGAACAAAGCGGCCCACGAAGCGCTGCTTGTCTTCCAAAAGGAAATTCAGAAGCTGGCCCGCCTCGATTCGCTCGAATTGAAAGGGGAATTTAAACGCACGGCCGCTTATGTGGGCCACGCCGCTTCCGAAGTTGAAGTCTTCATCCAAATCGAGGGTGTGATTGACCGGGAAAAAGAGAAGGCCCGGCTTGAAAAGAAGATCGAGGAGGTTGAGCGTTATCTTGACTCGATCCGGAAGAAGTTGGAAAATCCAAACTTTCGCCGGAACGCACCCGAGGAGTTGGTCGTCGAAGAAGAGGGAAAACTCCTCGAACAGGAAGCGCTCCTCAAAACCTTGCGGGAGCATTACGAATTGTTCAAATGAAACACAAGATCAAAGAAAAGGGGACAGGCAAAAAGGGAAACTTGTCTCGGTTTTGCCTGTCCCCTTTTCTTCTAAAGATGGCCCTGGAAGAGGACATTGGTTCCGGGGACCTCACCACGGAAACGCTCATCCCCGGAAACCTGCGGGGGGAGGCCGAGATTTTGGCCAAAGAGGCGGGAGTCCTTTCAGGCGGTCCGGTGGCCGCTGAAATTTTTCGTCTGCGGGACCGCTCGCTCAAAGTCCGGCTGTTTCGAAAGGAGGGGGCCCGGATTCGAAAGAGTGAGAGGATGATGAAAATTTCCGGCCGGGTTTCGTCAATCCTTGAGGCGGAGCGGGTGGCCCTGAATTTTCTGGGGCGCCTTTCGGGGATTGCGACGCTCACGCACTCCTTTGTCGAACGAATCAAGGGGACAAAGGCCAAAATTTTCGACACCCGGAAAACCACACCGCTTTGGCGGGAACTCGAAAAATACGCCGTCCGGTGCGGAGGCGGGGGGAATCACCGCCAGGGCCTTTGGGATGAAATCCTGGTGAAGGATAATCACTGGAAGGCCGTTCTCGGCCTCGGACGCCGTTACCCCGGCTGCCCGCTTGAAAAAATCATCCGGCGAAAGGGCCCGAAGCGAATCGTTGAAATCGAGGTTGAAAACCTCCGGCAGTTGGCGTCTCTTTTGGAAGGGACCCTTGTCCCGGATCGGATCCTTCTTGATAATTTTCCGGTTCGTGAGCTCCGGCGGGCGGTCTTGTTTGTGAGGGGATTGGATTGGCTGCTTCGGAGGCGCTACGGCCTCCGCCGTAAAAGGCCGGAACTGGAGGCCTCGGGAGGGATTCATCTGGGCAATGTCCGTCAAGTGGCCGGAACCGGCGTCGACCGGATTTCCGTGGGCCGGCTCACACATTCGGCCCCGGCCCTCGACTTTTCGCTCCGTCTCAGTCAAATCCGGAGCGCTGTTTGACGTGACCCGGGATGTCGGGTAGACTTCCCCCCATGAAGAACTTGACCCTGACAATTTTTCTTTGTCTCCTGTTCCTTGCCGGGTTCACGGGCCGGGCCTGGTCGATGGATTGCCTGGATGCCTGCCAAAGCGGACTCACGGCGTGTGAAAGGGACTGCCCCCGCTCCGTTTATGATTCCGAGTCGGGCAAGACCCTGCAGCGCACCGATGCGGAGCGGCTCTGCCAGCAGGCCTGCAGTTCAGGCCACGCCGCCTGTCAGCGCGATTGCCGATTCTGAAAAAGAGCCCCTTCAAACTCGTTTCCTCGATGACGCCGAAAGGCGATCAGCCCCAGGCAATCTCCGCCCTCGTCGAAGGACTCAAGGCCGGCCTTCGGGATCAGGTTTTGGTCGGTGTCACAGGTTCCGGAAAAACTTTCACCATGGCCCAGGTGATTCAAAAGTGGGGCCGGCCGGCGCTTGTCATCTCCCACAATAAAACCCTCGCCGCCCAGCTCTATAGTGAACTCAAGGAATTTTTCCCCGAAAACGCCGTCGAATATTTCGTCTCCTATTACGATTACTACCAGCCCGAGGCCTACCTCCCGCACACCGACACCTACATTGAAAAGGACGCCTCCATCAATGACGACCTGGACCGCCTGCGCCTCAGGGCCACGAGTTCAATCCTTTCACGGGAGGACACGATCATCGTTTCGAGTGTCTCCTGTATCTACGGCCTGGGCTCCCCCGAAGACTGGCAAGGGATGCTCGTTCAAATTGAAAAGGGGCAGGCCTTCGACCGGGACCCGCTTCTCTCGGCGCTCGTGGGGATTCAATACGAGCGGACGGAAGGGGAGCTCAAGCGGGGCACCTTCCGGGTGCGGGGCGGGAGGATCGATTTGTTTCCCTCCTACGGAGAAAATCCTCACCGGATTGAGATCGTTGAGGACCGGATCCAATCGATCACGGTCCTGGATGCCCTTCAATTCCGGCCGCTCCGGGAACTTGAAAAGCTCGCCATTTATCCCGCCAAGCATTTCGTGACGCCGGGCGGGAAACTGGAGGCAGCGCTTCAGGGGATCCGGGAGGAACTGGCGTGGCGGGTCAAAGAATTGATCCGGGAGGGCAAGGACCTCGAAGCGAAGCGTCTCGAATCCCGCACCCGCTATGACCTTGAAATGCTCCGGGAGATGGGCTATTGCCCCGGCGTTGAAAATTATTCCCGCCACCTCTCAGGCCGTGCGCCCGGATCCAAACCCTACTGCCTCCTCGATTATTTCCCGAAGGGTTTTCTCCTCCTGATCGACGAATCGCATCAGACGATCCCGCAGATCCGGGGAATGTATTACGGAGACCTCTCCCGGAAAAAGGTCCTGGTCGAACACGGCTTCCGCCTCCCCTCGGCCCTCGACAACCGGCCGCTCCGCTTTGAGGAGTTTGACCGGATGATCACTCAGGCCCTTTATGTCTCGGCGACGCCGGGGAAGTATGAAATGCTTCGCCAGCAAAAAATCGTGGAGCAGATCATCCGGCCCACAGGCCTCCTCGACCCCGGGATTGAAGTCCGGCCGAGCGAAGGCCAGATCGACGACCTCATCGCCGAGATCAAGGCCCGGGCGAAAAAGGGCGAGCGCACCCTCGTGACCACGTTGACCAAACGGATGGCCGAGGATTTGTCCCGCTTCCTGAAGGAAGTCGGGATCCGGGTCCATTATCTCCACTCGGAATTTGACGCCTTCGAACGGATGGAAATTTTGCGGGACCTTCGCCTCAAGAAATACGATTGCATTGTCGGAATCAATCTGCTTCGGGAGGGGCTTGATCTTCCGGAGGTCTCGCTCGTGGCGGTCCTTGACGCTGACAAGGAGGGGTTTTTACGAAGCGATGTTTCCCTGATTCAAATCGCAGGCCGGGCCGCCCGTCATGTCAACGGCAGGGTCGTGATGTATGCCGACAAAATCACCGATTCGATGAAGCGGGCGATCGGGGAGACGGCCCGGCGGCGGAAAATTCAGGAGGCCTTCAATCAAAAATACAAAATTACGCCCGCCTCCATTCAAAAAGAAATCCGGTCCGGGATCGAACAATACCGGCAGGCCGAAGAGTTTGTGGCTGAAGCCGTGGGCGAGAAGAAAACGGAGCACGATCTCAAAACTTACCTGGCCGATCTCAAGCGGCGGATGGAAGCCGCCAGCCGGTCGCTTGATTTCGAATCGGCCGCCCGTCTCCGGGACCGGATCCGATCGATCGAAAAGGAGCCCCCCGCTTCATAGTGATTGACAGGGAATTCCGCCGTTCCTTATAATTGCAGCCAACGCCATGGACGCCGCCGCAGTCTTAAAGTTTTTCGAAGAAAATAAATTTGTCGCCGTCATCCGCACCGGCTCCAACGAAGACGCCGAAGAACTCACGAAGGCCGTCACCTCGGCCGGCATCAAGATTGTCGAAATCACGATGACCATCCCGCAGGCCGGTCGCCTGATCGAAAACTGGAGCAAGCAGGAAGGGCTTTTGGTCGGGGCCGGCACCGTGACGGATGGCGAGATGGCGCAGCGGGCGATCAATGCCGGCGCCCGGTTCCTGGCGAGCCACTACACGGACCGGGACGTGATCAGCGTCGGAAAAAATAACAATGCCTTTCTGATTCAAGGGGCCGTGACCCCCACCGAGGCTGTGAATGCCTGGCAGCTCGGGGCGGACCTGGTCCGGGTTTATCCCGCTGAATTTCTCGGGGGGCCTGCCTATCTCCGGGCCCTGAGAGGTCCGCTCCCTTTCGTGAAATTTATGGCGGGCGGCGAAATCCCGGCCGAGAATGTCTTTGATTACCTGAAATATTGCTGTGCCGTGACGATCACGAAGGCCGTCTACGACAAGGCCTTGGTCCGGGCCCACCATTGGGCCGAGATCACCGAACGGGTCCGCCAGATCACCCAAAAACTCGAAGCCCTCAAAGTTCCTAAGTAGTCTCCTCTCAACCTGTTCCGTTCAGATTTCCCGCTCCTCCAGGCCTCCCCGTGGGAGAAGACCACCCGCTCAAGACCGGACTTTTGACTTGGGAGAGGCCTGTGCTATAATAACTTCCCTTTTTTCAGGGACTTACGTAAAATTTTCAAATGCGATCAAACACACAAGCCTGCAAGATGCGGACATTCTTTTTCTGGGCGATGTTTGCCTTTGCCCTGGGCCTTTTTGCGCCGATTCAGGCCGGCGCAGAATTTTACGGGACGCCCCAGACCGGGCTTTTCGTTCTGGAGGAAAAGCACCCCTGCTACCTCTTTGTTCCGGCAAGCTATTCAGCGGAAAAGAGCTGGCCCCTTCTTGTTCTTCTCGGAGAAAGGGGAGACGACCCCCAGGAGGTCATCGAGCCGTGGGTGGAATGGGCGGAGAAAAGCGAGTTTCTTGTGCTGGCCCCTTCCAACCTTTTGAATGAGAGGGAAAACCCCGGGATTATCGATCAATGGCTTCTGAAAATGAATCATCAGATGGGGGAGCGCTACCGGATTGACCCCGCCCGGGTCCTGCTCGTCGGCGTGGGAACGGGGGCCCATTATGCGGCCTATCTGGGGTTGAATTACCCGGAGGAGTTTCAGGCGGCGGCCCTGATCGGAGACGCCTGGGCGGGACCGTTGGAGTCTTTGATGAGACCGCCGAAGGCGGGCGCAAAGAAAATCCCTTTTTATATTGCCCTGGATCCGGCCGCAGCCAGTTTCCCGCAAGTGGAGACAAAGTCGTTCGAGCTGGAAGGCCGGGGTTACCGGATTACTTTGGAACGATTGCAGGCGAAGGCCGAGCTTGCGCCGCTTCGGGAGCGGATCCTCCAATGGTTTCGGGACCGCTCCGCTGAAAATGCGCCCGGACCGCAGCCCGAGAAAAAGTTGACGCAGCGAATCATGAAAAATCTTTTTGAGGATTGAAACAAATGGAACTCACCGGCGCACAAATCATGGTCGAGTCCTTGAAACAGGAAAAGGTGGAGGCCATTTTCGGACTTCCCGGCGGGGTGATTTTGCCGACCTTTGACGTCTTGTATGATTCGGGCCTCCGGTTTATTCTGGTCCGTCACGAACAAGGCGCCTCACACATGGCCGACGGTTATGCCCGGGCCACGGGCCGTCCCGGTGTCTGCATGGTGACCTCCGGTCCCGGGGCGACGAATACCGTGACGGGGCTGGCCACGGCCTACATGGATTCTGTTCCGATGGTTTGCATCACCGGTCAGGTTGCCACGACGGTGATTGGGAGCGACGCCTTTCAGGAGGCCGACACGATCGGGATCACTCGTTCGGTCACAAAGCATAATTATCTGGTCAAAGAGGTCCGGGATTTGGCGAGGATTGTGAAGGAGGCTTTTTACATTGCGTCCACCGGCCGGCCGGGCCCGGTCTTGATCGACTTTCCCGTCGACGTAAGCCGGGCCAAGACAGAATTTGTTTATCCGAAAGAGGTAAGCATCCGGGGCTACAAGCCGACCCTGGCGGGGCACCCCAAACAGATTGAGAAAGCGGCCGAGATGATTTTGGAGGCGAAACGGCCGGTCCTTTATGTGGGCGGCGGCTGCATTGCCTCAGGCGCAGCGGCGGAACTCACGGAATTTGCCCGAAAAACCGGGATCCCGGTAACGACCACGGTTCTGGGTTTGGGGTCCTTTCCGGAGACCGACCCGCTGAGCCTTCGAATGCTCGGAATGCACGGCACCCACTATGCGAATTATTCCGTTCAGGGCTCGGACCTTTTGATTGCGGTCGGGGCCCGTTTTGATGACCGGGTGACGGGGAAGGTCAGCCTTTTTGCGCCGAAGGCCAGGATCATCCACATTGACATTGACCCTTCGTCCATTTCGAAGACGATCCCGGTCCACTGCCCCATTGTGGGCGATGTGAAGCACATTCTCCGGGCGTTGACGGGCCGGGTGAAGAAATTGGAGATCGGGGAATGGACGGCCCAGATCGAGGAATGGAAAAAGAAGCACCCGCTCAAATATGATCCATCGGGCGACGTCGTCCGCCAACAGTATGTCATTGATAAAATCGGCGAATTGACGAACCACGAAGCGGTAGTGACGACGGGGGTAGGCCAGCACCAGATGTGGACGGCCCAATGGTATCGCTTTCAAAATCCCAGGAGCATGATCACCTCGGGCGGCCTCGGGACCATGGGTTACGGTTTTCCGGCGGCGATCGGCGCCAAAATCGGCCGGCCGAAGGAGACAGTTTTCTGTATTGACGGCGACGGCTCGTTTCAGATGACTCTGACCGAACTGGCGACCGCCGTTTACTACAAGATCCCGGTCAAAGTCGTCATCATGGACAATGCCCATCACGGGATGGTGCGTCAGTGGCAGGAGCTTTTTTACAATCGGAGATATTCGGGGTCGGAACTCGGGCCCTCCAACCCCGATTTTTCGAAACTGGCCCAGGCCTACGGGGCCCTCGGGATCCGGGTCGAAAAAAAGGCCGAGGTGGTGCCGGCGCTTGAGAAGGCGCTTCAATGCGACGGCCCGGTGGTTTTACACATGGTCGTGGCGAAGGAGGACAATGTTTATCCGATGGTGCCCACGGGACACGCCTTGGACCAGGTCATGGACATGGCATAAGGAGAACTTATGAAACACACAATTTCAGTGCTGGTGGAAAATCATTTTGGAGTGCTGGCGCACGTGGCCGGACTTTTCTCGGCCCGGGGTTTCAATATCGACAGCCTGGCGGTCGGTGAGACCGAGGACCCTACGGTTTCCCGGATGACGATCATTGCCCAGGGCGACGACCGCACCATTGAGCAAATTACCAAGCAGCTCAATAAATTGATTGATGTGATCAAGGTCCAGGATTTGACCGAGGAGGAGAAAATTTCCAGGGAACTGGTGCTGATCAAGGCCCAGACCGGAGCCCAGAACCGATCGGAAGTTCTCCAAATCGTGAACACGTTTCGGGCCAAGGTCGTGGATGTGAACCCCCACTCGATCACGGTAGAGGTGACGGGGAACGAGGAGAAGATTGATGCCATTTTGGAACTTTTGAGGCCCTTTGGGATCAAGGAAGTCGTCCGGACGGGGACCATTGCGCTTTCCCGGAAAAGCGAACTGAATCTGAAGGGTCCCAAGGAAGCGCCTGAGGCGAAGGTCGAGAAGCCGGAAAAGAAAATTACGGGAAAGAAAAAGTAAATGGCCGCCAAAATTTATTACGACAACCAGGCTGATTTGGATCTCCTGAAAGGCAAGAAAGTTGCCATCATCGGCTACGGCATTCAGGGACGGGGGCAGGGCCTGAATCTCCGGGATTCCGGGGTGGAGGTCCTGATTGCCCAGCGGAAGGGCGGGAAAAATTACGACCTCGCCGTGGAGGACGGTTTCGAGCCGATCACGGCGGAAGAGGCGGCCCAAGAGGGCGACATTCTTCAAATTCTGGCCCAGGACCATTTGCAGGCGGAAATTTATGAAAAGAGCATTCGCCCGAGTTTAAAACCGGGAAAGGCGCTCCTTTTTTCGCACGGGTTTAACATCCATTTTGGTTACATCAAGCCGCCGAAGGAAATCGATGTCTATATGGTGGCGCCCAAAGGCCCGGGTTCGCTTGTCCGCTCGCAATTTGTGGAAGGCGGCGGGGTCCCGTGCCTCGTGGCCGTTCATCAAAATGCCTCGGGAAAGGCGCTGGAGCTGGCGCTGGCCCATGCGAAGGCGATCGGCGGCACCCGGGCGGGGGTCATTGAAACCACTTTCCGGGAGGAGACCGAGACCGATCTCTTCGGCGAGCAGGTGGTCCTCTGCGGGGGCTTGAGCGAATTGATTCGGGCCGGATTCGAAACGCTGGTCAATGCCGGTTATCAGCCCGAGATGGCTTACTTTGAGTGCCTTCACGAGGTGAAGCTGATCGTCGATGCCGTTTTCGTTTCCGGGATCAGCGGAATGCACCGCCGGGTCTCGGACACGGCGGAATACGGCGATTACACACGGGGACGGCGGGTCATTCCGGAAGCGGCCCGCAAGGAGATGAAGAAAATTTTGGAGGAGATCCAATCCGGAAAATTTGCGAAGGAGTGGATGGAGGAGAACCGGAAAGGCCGGCCCCGCTTCAATCAGGAGCGCCAGGCCTGCGACCAACATTTGGTCGAAAAGGTGGGCGCTGAGCTCCGCAAAATGATGCACTGGATCCAGGAGCCGGCCAACAAACGACAACATGCCTGAGAAGAAGAAAAAAATTTACATTTTTGACACCACGCTTCGGGACGGGGAGCAGTCTCCGGGGGCGTCCTTGACGCCGGAGGAGAAGGTAAAGATCGCCCGGCAGCTCGAGCGGCTCAACGTGGATGTGATCGAGGCCGGTTTTCCCGTTTCTTCTCCGGGCGAGATGAGGGCGGTCCAGATGATTTCCGGGGCGGTGTCCGGTCCCGTGATCTGCGGCCTGGCCCGCACCGTGCCGAAGGACATGGACGCCTGCCGGAAGGCGCTTGAAACAGCAAAGAGAAAGCGGCTCCACATTTTTTTGGCGACCTCCCAGATTCACCGGGAGTTCAAGCTCCACAAAAAGAAGGCGGAGATCCTCAAGCTGGCGGTTGAGAGCATCCGGTCCGCCCGGAAGGATTTCAAGGACATCGAATTCTCGCCGGAAGATGCCGCCCGGACCGAGCGTGATTTTTTGACGGAGGTGGTGACCCGTGCGGTCGAGGCCGGCGCCACGGTCGTGAACATTCCGGATACCGTGGGCTACGCCATCCCGGGAGAGTTCGGCGATCTGGTCGCCTTACTGATAAAAAAAGTTCCCGTGCTGGGGAAAAAGGTGACTCTTTCGGTCCACTGTCACAATGATCTCGGACTGGCCACGGCCAATTCGCTGGCGGCCGTCCTGGCGGGCGCCAATCAGGTGGAATGCACCATCAACGGGATCGGTGAGCGGGCCGGGAACGCCTCCATGGAAGAAATTGTGATGGCGATTGACACCCGTCAGGATTTTATGGGCTGCGCCACACAGATTAAAACCGAAGAAATTACGAAGACCTCCCGCCTCGTCTCTCATTTGACGGGGATGGTGGTCCAGCCGAACAAGGCGATCGTGGGCCGCAACGCCTTTTCGCACGAATCCGGGATTCACCAGGACGGCGTCCTCAAGGAACGGCAGACTTACGAGATTATGGATCCTGCCCGGGTCGGGCTTTCGGGAAGCCAGATTATTTTGGGCAAGCTTTCCGGCCGCCACGCCTTCAGCGAACGGGTGAAAAAGCTGGGTTACCGGCTGAGCGAGCCGGACCTCGACCGGGCGTTTGAGCGCTTCAAGAAAATCGCCGACCAGAAGAAATACGTCTTTGACGAGGACATTGAGACCCTGATTCAGGATGAGATCAGCGAAATTCCGGAGACCTGGAAGCTCGACTATTTGAAAATTTCGCTGGAGACCGGGAAACCGCCGGCGGCGACGGTCCGTCTCCGGCGGAATGACCAGGTTTCGGAGGCGGTCTCTCAAGGGGACGGCCCGGTGGACGCCTGTTACAAGGCGATTGAAAAGATCACTCAAGTGAAGGCCACGCTGACCCACTATGCCATCCAGTCCGTCACGAGCGGCAAGGACGCCCTTGGGGAGGTCAGTGTCAAACTGATGCTGGAAGGCCGGGAAGTCACGGGACGGGGGGCCAGCACGGATATTATAGAAGCGAGCGTGAAGGCCTACCTCTTTGCCCTGAACAAGGTTTGCGCCAAGCTCTTTGGCCCCGGGATTGAGCCTTCCACGGTGTGAAGGATTTCTCACTTTACGGCATCTTTGGCTTTCCGCTCGGACACACCCTGTCTCCGGTGATGCAGGAGTCTGCGGCCCGGGCCCTCGGTTTGAAGGTCTTTTATCTTCCGTTTGAGGCCGGCCGGAAGGATTTTTTTCGTTTGATGCGGCGCCTTCCCGATCTTGTGCTGGACGGTTTTAACGTGACCGTTCCCTATAAAGAGGAGGTTTGCCGTTTCCTTGACCGGCTTGAACCGTCGGCCCGTGCGATTGGGGCAGTCAACACGGTCGTTCGGCGGGGCGGACACTGGACCGGATTTAATACCGACGTCACCGGTTTTTTGGCGGCCCTGGAGAAAGAAGGAAAATTCAACGCCCGGGGCAAACGGGTTTTGGTTTTGGGCGCCGGGGGAAGCGCCCGGGCCGTGGCGTATGCGTTGGCGAAGCGGGGGGCGAAGGCGATTACTCTTGTGAACCGCACAAAATCCCGGGCCCGGAAAATCGTGAAGCGATTTCAGAGATTATTTCCCGGGGTTGAATTCCGGGAGACAGGACGGGGCGCCTGCCCCATGGGAGTCGATCTGGTGGTCAATGCGACCTCTGTCGGGCTCCGGCCCCGGGACCGGGCGCTGGTCCGTCCCTCGGATTTTTCGAGGCGCACGCTCTTTATGGATTTAATTTACAAACCGGCCGAGACCCGTTTACTTCGGCAGGCCCGTGAGTCCGGACACCGGACGTTGAACGGGCTCGGGATGCTTCTTTATCAGGGAGCGGAGGCCTTCCGTCTCTGGACCGGAAGGCGGGCGCCCGTCTCCGTGATGCGGGCCGCTCTCAAGGAACAAGGCAAAAACTAACTTGATAGAAGGAATCCTGGTTCTCCTGGCGGGCCTCTCCGTCGGAAGTTTTTTGAATGTCTGTATTTCGAGGCTCCCGAAGGGAATTTCAGTGGTCACCCCGCCCTCCCATTGTCCGGCGTGCGGGAAGGTCATCGCCTGGTTTGACAATATTCCGGTTTTGAGTTTTCTCGTCCTCGGCGGACGCTGCCGCAAATGCCGGGAACGGATTCCCTGGCGCTACCCGGCCGTGGAACTGGCCTCCGGGGTCTTTTGGTTTTTTTTATGGAGGGCCGAGGGGAACGAAGCGGCCTTCTGGATTGCCGGGATTTTTTGCTCTCTCCTTTTGGCGGCGAGCGTCACGGACTGGGAGACAGGGCTGATTCCGGACTCGGTGACCCTGCTCGGCATCGGCGTGGGGCTCAATGCCAGTTTTTTTTATCCGGCCCTGCAGGCCCAGGGGGCGGGGTGGGCGGCGGTCCTTCAGAGCGGGATCGGGATGCTCACGGGCGGCTGCCTCATTTACGTGACGGGGGCGGCGGGAAACTGGATTTTTCAAAGGGAACTCATCCAGCTTCAATTGGAGGAATCGATGGGCGGCGGGGATGTGAAGCTTTTGGCGATGGCCGGCGCCTTTCTCGGCTGGGAAAAGGTGCTGCTGGTTTTTTTCACGGCCCCCCTTTTGGCGCTTCCGTTTGCGCTCTACGGCCGTTGGTATAAAAATGAGGCGGTGATTCCCTACGGCCCGTTTCTTTCGGCGGCGGCCGTGATTCAGTATTTTTACGGCGATTCGATCTGGCGTTCTATGATCCTTGGAGGAAAAATCTGATGAGGCGGCTCAATCTGATCACGTGCGGTGAATCGCACGGAAAATACCTGGCGGCGATTCTCGAAGGAATGCCGGCCGGGCTCCCGGTGGACCTGGCCCGGATCCATCACGAGCTTTGGCGACGTCAGCAGGGCTATGGGCGGGGAGGCCGGCAGAAGATCGAAAAGGACGAGGTGGAAATCCTGGGCGGCGTGGTCGGCGGAAAGACTACGGGCGCCCCGGTGGGTTTTCTTTTGACCAACCGGGACTTCAAGATTGACAAGATGCCGGAGCTCTTTCGGCCCCGGCCGGGCCACGCCGACCTGGCCGGCGCTTTGAAATACAGCCAGGGGATTCGGGCGGTCCTTGAGCGCTCGAGCGCCCGGGAGACGGCGATGCGGGTGGCGGCCGGCGCCCTGGCCAAGCTCCTTTTGAAAGAATTTGGGATCGAAGTGCTTTCCCACGTCATCGGGATCGGCACGGCCCGGGTGCCGGAGGAGACCCTTTCCTTTGATCAAATCAAAAAACGGGCCGCTGCCTCGGAAATGAACTGCGCCTTTCCCGAAACAGAAAAAGAAATGGTCCGGGTGGTGAGCGAGGCGATGGAGAAGCGGGATTCCGTGGGCGGCCAATTTGAAGTGCGGGTGAGCGGGGCGCCGATCGGACTCGGCTCTTATGTCCACTGGGCCCGAAAGCTCGACGGACAGATTGCGCAGGGCCTGATGAGTTTGCAATCGGTGAAGGCCGTGGAGTTCGGCCTCGGAACACACCTGGGGACGATTTTCGGCTCCGAGGCGCAGGACGAGATTTTCTACTCGAAGGAAAAGGGTTACTACCGCAAGACCGGCCGTGCCGGAGGGATTGAGGGGGGAATGACGAACGGAAGCGAACTGGCGGTCCGGGCGACGATGAAACCGATTTCAACGCTCCGTCAGCCCCTGACCTCGGTCAACATGAAGACGAAGAAACCGGAAAAGGCGGAGTATGAGCGCTCCGACATCTGTGTGGTTCCGGCAGGGAGCGTTATCGGAGAGGCGATCGTGGCCCTGGAAGTGGCCGATGCCTTCCTCGAAAAATTCGGCGGCGACTCCCTCGGGGAAATCGAGAGAAATTACAAGGGATACCTCCAAGAGATCGAGTGAATGTTTATTTGATCGGAATGATGGGGGCCGGAAAGACCGAGACCGGCCGGGCCCTGGCCCGTCAGGCCGGGATGAAATTTATCGATCTCGACGAAGAGATCGAGCGCCGCACCCATCAAACCATCAACGGGATCTTTGAAACCCAGGGCGAGCCTTTCTTCCGGGCCGCCGAGCAGAAACTTTTGAATGAGGCCTCCGGGGAAAAAGGGACTGTGATTGCGCCCGGCGGCGGCATCGTCCTGGACCCGGACAATATTGCCCGGATGAAGGCCACGGGCACGGTCCTTTATCTGGAGACCTCGTTTGACGTCCTCTGGCAAAGGGTCCGGGAGAAACGGGACCGGCCGCTTTTGAAGGCCTCGGACCCGAAACAAACTTTCCTGGAACTTTTTGAGACCCGGCGTCCGCTTTACGAATCCGCCTCGGATGGGATTGTGACCACGGACGGGCTCTCGCCCGAGGCCGTGGCCCGGAAAATCGCCGAACTCTATTTACGTTAAATGCGAACCCTGCAAGTGAAGCTGATCGAGACGTCCTATTCGATTGTGGTGGGCCGGGGCCTCGTCGAGAAGCTCGACCGGTTCCTCAAAAGGCTCGGACCGGCACGAAAGGTTTTGGTGGTGACGGAACGGCGTGCGGCCTCTTTGCACCTTGCCCGGCTGGAAAAGGGTCTTCGAAAGGGAAAGGTCTCCTACCAGGTTTTTTTCCTCCAGGGAGGGGAAGGGGCGAAATCGGCGGCGGAACTTTCCCGGATTTACGCTGCCCTTGCCAGGAACCGGTTTGAACGCCGGGACATTTTGATCGCCTTTGGCGGCGGAGGCGTGGGGGATGTGGCCGGATTTGCGGCCGCCACCTACCTCCGGGGCCTTCCGCTCCTCCAGATCGGGACCACGCTCCTGGCGCAAGTGGATAGTTCGATCGGCGGCAAGACCGGGATCAATCTGCCGGAAGGGAAGAACCTCGTGGGGGCCTTTTACCAGCCGAGCCTGGTTCTTTCGGACGTCACGCTTTTAAAAACGCTGCCCCGCCGGGAATTGACGGCCTCTCTGGCGGAAGTGATCAAAGTCGGGGTGATTCGGGACCGGGAACTTTTTCAATACGTGGAAAAGAATTTGGATTCCATTTTGGCGGCGGATTTGACGGCGCTCGAACACATTGTCTTCTCCTCGGCCCGGATCAAGGCCGGCGTGGTCGAACGGGACGAGAAGGAAACCCGGGGAGAGAGAATGATTTTGAATTACGGCCACACCTTCGGTCACGCCTTTGAGGCGGCCCAGGATTACCGGGGCCTCCGGCACGGCGAGGCCGTGGCCCTCGGCATGGCGGCGGCCGCCCGGCTTTCGAGGAACCGGGGCTGGCTCCGCCCCGCCGACGAAATGAGGCAAAACCGTTTGCTGGAGCGAGCCGGCCTTCCGACTCATTGGAACCGGCTCGCTTTTAAGGAGGATCGTGTGATTCGGCATATGCTTTTGGACAAAAAGATCAAGGGGGGAAAGCTTCGTTTCGTCCTGCCGACGGCCCTCGGCCGGGTGAGGATCGCAGACGACGTGACGCTTTCGGAAGTGAAAAAAACTTTGCGGGAATTGGGAGGAAAGCAGGTTCCATGAAGGGAAAGACATTTCGATTGTTTCTTGGAGTTTTCATCGGGTATTCCCTCGTTCAGGCGCTCAAATACTTGAACTCCGAATACCTCTGGATTTTGTTTTACCGTTGACGGGCTCTCGGGGGATCGAGGTCCCGTCCTTTTAAGGGAGAGGGCGCATCGGCCAAAGTGAACGACAAGCAGAAGGACGGATTATGGTTCTGGCTTTTAATGGGAGGAATGGTGTTTTTTGGGATCGTGACTCTCCGCTCCCAGCCGCATCTCTCGCCGGATGACTTCGGGAAGGACCTTTATGGGTTTGAGATGTTTCTGAAGGGGGCTTGGCCCTGCCGGGACTTTGCGTGGCAATACGGTCCGCTGATGCTCTTTTATTACGGTTTTTGGTTTGCCGTGGGGGGCGTCAAGGTGCTTACCGCCCGAATCGGGCTCGGCTTTCTCTATCTTCTCTCATCCGTTGCAGCCTACCGGGCGCTTCGCCTGTTTGTTTCCCCTCCGATCGCATTTCTTTCCGGCCTGGCTTTTCTCATTCAGTGGCTTGTTTATCCTTACTATAACTTTAATCATATCGGGTCCATGCCGCTCCTGATGTTCTCGATTTTTTGCCTGTGGAAATTTTTCAGGACCCATCGGTGGCGGTGGTGTTACGGGGGGACGCTGGCGATTGCCGGCATGGCCCTGGGGAAGATCAACACCGGCGTCTTTTCTTTTGCCGCCTTTTTTGTCTCCCTGGTTTTCTATCTCATCGTTTCCAAAGCCCGTGGTTTTGAAGACGCCTCATCCCTCTGGACCAGACATCTTGTTTTCCTTCCCCTTCTTTTCGGAGTTCTGGTGGCGGTGTCCTATGGGGTGATGTATTCGGGAACCCCCCTGGCTTACGTGGATCAATGTCTGACGGTCCGAAAAATTTATCGGGACCAGACGCTCTCCCTTCGAATTTGCCTTATTCATCTGGTTCAATGGTTCTGGGTGTGGGACCGGTCCCGTCTTCGGTGGGTGGGCGTCATTCTCTTTTTCGGCCTTTTGGGATTTTTGGGTTTTCGAAAGAGCGAGCGGACGCCCGTTGAAAAGAAATTCCTGCTGCCGTCGTTGGTTTCCCTGCTTCTCTTCGAAGGCTTCAACCTGAGCGATTACTTCATGCTGGGCCACATCTATCGCCTGGATTATTGGTCTTTTCCGGTCCTGGTCCTCCTGCTGGGTTTTTGCCTCCACTGGGCGAAGGCGCTTTTTCATCCCCGGCTGAGGGGGGCCCTGTGGTGTGCCGTGTTTCTGGCGGTCCTGGCGCTTCCCCTTCAAAGCGTGAAGAAGGCCTTTGCGGCGCATGTCCCGGAGCGCTTTCTTGATTTTGAACGGGGCGGAGTCTATCTTGTCGATGAGAATCCGTCGACCACGGAGGCCCTTCGGAAGGGAACCCGGTTCATTCTGGAAAATACAAAACCCGGGGACGAAATCCTGGCCGTGCCCGTCGCCCCCCTTTATTGCTTTTTGTCCGGCCGCCGGCATGCGGTCCGGGAAATTTATTTCGGGGAAATCGGCTGGCTGCGGGATTGGCAGGAGGAGAGGATGCTTTATGAAATTCAGGCCCGGCCCGTTCCTCTCGTTGTCCTGACCAATCTGGACGGCCAGTCGTCCGGTTTTGGAGTTTTTGGAAAAACTTACGTTAAAAAACTGGGGGCCTACGTGTTTGATCATTACCGGGAAGTCCGCCGGTTCGGCGAGCCCTGGGAAGTCAATAATCCCCGCCGTTCCCATGCGATCAAGATTTATCAAAGGAAACCGGAGTGAAAAAATCAGTTACGGAGACTTTGAAAAACAAAACAGAAAATAGGCCGGGTCTTGATTTGTATCGAAAGTTATACCTGATCCGGCAGGCCGAGCGCCTGATCATCCGGCATTATCCCGAAGACCAGATGAAGACTCCCATGCACATGTCGATGGGGCAGGAGGCCACGGCCACCGCGGTGTGTCACGCCCTGGTCACGGGCTCTGCTTCGGGAAGGGCGGGTTCGATGCATTTGGCCGCCCCCGACAAGGGCCTCCTGTGCACCTCGGCCGTGGTGGCCAGCTCCATTCCGTTGGCGGTCGGGGCGGCCTTTGCAAATAAAAGGAAGGGGAATGGCCGCATCGCATGCGCCTTTTTTGGCGACGGTGCGCTGGAGGAGGGTGTTTTTTGGGAAAGTTTGAACGCCGCTTCGGTCATGAAGCTTCCGGTTTTGTTTGTGTGCGAAGACAACGGATTGGCGATTCATACCAAACAGGATGTCCGGCAGGGCTTCAAGTCCATTACGGAGGTTGTGCGGAACTTTGAATGTTCCACCTTCCAATCTGATTCAACGGATGTCGAAGTCCTTTACCGCCTGGTCCGGCAGGCCGTGGAGGCCATCGGGTCTGAGGGGCGGCCCTCGTTTCTTCATTTAAAGTGTTACCGGTATCTCGATCACATTGGGATCCAAGAGGACTTTGATCTCGGCTACCGTTCGAAGGAAGAGTTCGAGGAATGGTTCAAACGGGACACGATTGCCCTGCAGCGAAAAAGGCTTTTGAGTCAGGGCTGGAGCGAAGCGGAGCTCGCCGAGGAGGAGGAGAAAATCAACCGCCATCTCGAAAAGAGTCTCCGGAACGCCCAGGCCGCACCCTTCCCGCCATCCGAAGATTTACACCGGGGAGTTTTTTATGAGACGCATTAATTTCGGCGAAGCGATCCGGGAGGCCCTGTGGCAGGAGATGGAGCGGGACCCCCAGGTCTTTGTTTATGGGGTCACGGTGCCGGCCCATTCGAAGATTTTTGGCACGGTGGCCGGCCTGGCCGAGAGGTTTGGTCCCGAACGGTGCTTTGACACTCCCATTAGCGAAGAAGCCATGACCGGTTTTGGCCTGGGGGCGGCCATCAATGGAATGCGTCCCGTTCATATTCATATCCGGATTGATTTTCTTCTGCTCGCTATGAACCAGTTGGTGAATATGATCTCTACCTATAGTTACAGCCACGGTGGGAACGTCAAGGTGCCTCTCGTGATTCGAGCCGTTGTGGGGCGGGGGTGGGGACAGGGTTATCAACACAGCAAGAGTGTTCATGCCCTCTTTGCCCATATTCCCGGCTTGAAAGTGGTTCTTCCCACGACCCCGAAGGATGCGAAAGGGCTTCTGACCGCAGCGATTCGGGATGAGAACCCGGTTCTTTTTCTGGAACACCGCTGGCTGTATTGGGCGGAGGAAGAAGTTCCGGAGGAGCCATTTTCGATTCCTCTCGGTGAAGGAAATATTTTGCGGCAGGGGAACGATTTGACGGTGGTCGCTACTTCCTGGATGAATGTGGAGGCCCTGAAGGCGGCCGAGGTTTTGGAAAAAAGAGGGGTCAGCCTGGAAATCGTCGACCCCAGGACCATTGCCCCCTTTGACGATCGTCTTGTGATCCAGTCGGTCGAAAAGACCGGACACTGTATTGTGGCCGATAACGACTGGCTCGATTGCGGTTTCAGTGCCGAGGTGGCGGCCCGGGTCTCGGAAAAATGTTTTGGCCGGTTAAAATCCCCCGTGAAGAGAATCGGCTTTGCCCCTACACCTTGCCCGACCGTCCGCTGTCTCGAGAATGAGTTCTACCCCAACGCCGAGGAAATCATCCGGACGGCGGAAGAAAAACTCGGGCTGCCCCCGATCGATCTTACAAAGGAAGATTTTTACAGTCATGAGCGGAAATTCAAGGGGCCCTTTTGAGGTTCAAAGATGGATTTGGGAATCAAGGGTAAATACGCTCTGGTGACGGGCGGGAGTCACGGGATCGGGCTAGCGACCGCACACGCCCTGGCCCGGGAGGGCTGCCACGTGGCCCTCACGGCAAGAAAAGAGGACCGGCTCAACCAGGCCGTGCGGGATATCCAGGCCCATGACGTCGAGGCGGTCGGGGTTTCGGCGGACGCCCTTCTTGCCGGCGACATTGAACGGGTGATGAAAGAAGTGATCCGTTTGTGGGGGACCCTCCACATTCTTGTGAACAATGTGGGGGGAGGGGGCCGCTGGGGGAGTGATTCCGTTGAAGAAACCCCGGAAGAAGTGTGGAAGGACGTTTATCATAAAAACGTGACGGCCGCCCTCCGGTTTACGAAACAGGCCCTGCCCTGGATGCGGAAACAGCACTGGGGCCGTGTTGTGACCGTTGCCTCTCTCTATGGCCGGGAAGGCGGTGGCCGGCCCTGGTATAGCATGGCCAAGGGAAAGATCCGTCCGGCTTCGAAAAAATGGTTCAATCCACTTTGCCGCTGGGACGGCTGGGGACTCCTGAAGAGGTGGCCCAGGTCATTGTCTTCCTCTCGTCTGAACAGGCAAGCTTCGTCAACGGAACCTGCGTGGCCATCGATGGCGGAGAGGGCCGAAGCTTCTAATGAAAGTGAGCCTCATCATTCCTACGTTGAATGAGATTGAAGGGATGCGCCAGATCATGCCCCGGATCAAAAGGGAATGGGTGGATGAGATTATCGTGATTGACGGCAACTCGACGGACGGGACCTTCGAATATGCCCAGGAACACGGCTACATTGCCTTACGTCAGAAATCCCGGGGATCGATCAAGGCTTATCCGGAGGCCCTCGAAACGGCCACTGGAGACGTCATCCTGACTTTCAGTCCGGATGGGAATTCAGTTCCGGAACGGATCCCCGAATTGCTCGACAAAATAAGAGAAGGTTACGATATGGTGATTGCCTCCCGGTATTGCCGGGGGGCGAAAAGCTTTGACGATGATTTCATGTCAGCGTTTGGGAATTGGCTTTTCACAAGCACGATCAACCTCCTTTTTGGCACCCGCTACACCGATTCCCTGGTCATGTTCCGTGCCTGGCGGCGGGACCTTCTTTGGCGGGTAAAAAACGATGTCAGTGAAGCGGGATTTGAACCCGCATTTTGTATTTTGTGCGGCAAACACGGGTTGAGGGCCGCAGAAATTCCCGGAGAGGAGCCCCGGAGAATCTGGGGGAACTCCAAGGTGAACAAGTTTAGCTCCGCATGGGCGATCTTGGTTTTGATCCTTAAGGAATTTTTCAGCCATCAGGATTTCAAAGAGGCGCCCGCCTATGCAGGAGTAAAAAAGACGAAAATCGGGCCGCCTCCGAATGTAGAACCAAACGTCTTATGACCCCAAGAGATCCCGAAAAGATCTGCGTCGGTTTGGTGCAGATCAATAACAGCTTCTCCAACCAAAATTACCTTCCCTATTCCGCAGGTCTCCTCCAGTCCTATGTGGAAAAATATGCGAAGACGCCGGAACAATATGAATTCCTGCTTCCCATTTACTCCCGTTTGACGGTCCCTCAGGCCGTTGAGCAGTTGCAGGGTGCCAGGGTCGTCGGTTTCAGCACCTACGTTTGGAATATCCGGATCTCGCTTGAAATTGCGAAGGCCCTCAAGCAGGCCCGGCCCGAGACCCTGATCATTTTTGGAGGGCCGCAGGTCCCGGACCGGTGCGAAGACTTCCTCAGGCAGAACCCTTTCATTGATGTGTGCTGTCACGGCGAAGGGGAACGGGTTTTTCTAGCCCTCCTGGAGAACCAGGCCTCACGGAACTGGGAAGAGGTCTCGTCGGTGAGTTTCCTCAGAGAAGACGGTTCTTTCGTCTCTCATCCGAAGGCGGAGAGGGTCCGGGATCTCGCCCTGATTCCCTCCCCCTACCTGGACGGCACCTTTGACGCTTTGATGCAGGCTAATTCCCGGGAGCAATGGCTGATCCTGTGGGAGACGAACCGGGGCTGCCCCTTCTCCTGCACCTTCTGCGACTGGGGGTCCTCCGTCCAGAGCAAGGTCTTCACGTTTGAGCTGGAGAGGTTGTATCAAGAAATCGAGTGGTTCGCAGAGCGGAAGATAGAATTTATTTTTTGCTGCGACGCAAATTTCGGCATCCTGCCCCGGGACCTGGAGATTGTCGAGTTTGCGGCGGGCGTCAAGAAAAGCCGTGGCTACCCCCGTGCCCTTTCGGTTCAGAACACGAAGAATGCGACCGAGCGTGCCTACAAGGTCCAAAAGCTCCTGGCCGATTCGGGGTTGAATAAAGGGGTCACGATCTCGCTCCAATCCATCGACCGCAACACGCTGACGAGCGTCAAGCGGGCCAATATTTCATCTGCCTCGTTTCAGGAGCTGCAGCAGCGGTTTACCCGGGACAACGTGGAGACTTACACGGACCTCATTCTGGCATTGCCCGGGGAGACCTACGACTCCTTTGTTGACGGGGTGTCCCGTGTGATCGAAAACGGTCAGCACAACCGCATCCAATTCAATAATCTCTCGATTCTCCCGAACGCCGAAATGGGAGACCCGGAATACCAGAAAAAATACGGGATGAAGAGCGTCGAAACCAAGGTGGTCAATATTCACGGCTCCCTGGAGGAATCGGAGGGGGAGATCTACGAGACGCAGCAGTTGGTGGTGGCGACCCAGGCCATGCCTCCGGAGGACTGGCGCCGGGTCCGGGCCTTCTCGTGGATGACGGGCCTGCTTCATTTCGACAAACTTCTGCAGATCCCCCTTGTCCTGATCCACGAAATCTGTTCATTGAGCTACCGTGAATTGCTGGAGGCCTTCGCAGCGGGGGGGCCGGAGCGCTTTCCCGTCCTTTCGGAGATCCGCACCTTTTTTCTGGAGAAGGCCGAAGACATTCAGAAAGGGGGCCCCGAATATTGCTGCTCGATCGAGTGGCTGAATATCTGGTGGCCGGCGGACGAGTATATTTTTATCAAGCTCTGCGCAGAAAACAAACTGGGCACTTTTTACGAGGAGTCCGTTCAAGTGCTCCACGAGCTCCTGGAATCGAAAGGGGTCTCGCTTCCTCCGGAGATCCTTCAGGAGTCGGCGGCGTTGAACCGGGCCCTGATCAAGCGTCCCTTCCAGGAGGAAGATACCTACCTCGAGGTCTCTTACAACCTTTTCGAAGTCTATCAGGCGGCGCTCCGGGGGGTGAAAATCCCGCTGGAAGAAAAAAAGCATTGTTACCGCATTGACCGCAGCCGGGAGTCGTGGACCTCCTGGGAGGAGTGGTATCGGGAGGTGGTGTGGTATGGGAATAAAAAAGGGGCCTATCTTTACGGCAACTCGACCGTCGGCCCCCAACTGGCGGGGCACTTCTAGCCGTGTTCAAGAATCAAAAAGTCCTGGTGGCCGGCGGCACGGGGATGATCGGGATCCCTCTGGTTGAAATGTTGGTGGCCCAAGGCGCCCGGGTCCGGATCGCCTCCCGGGACGACGCCGGCCGGGCCCATCGGCAGGCGGAATTTGTTTCGACGGATCTTTTGTCTTTAGAAAACTGTCTAAAGGTCTCACAGGGGATGGATTATGTTTTTAACCTCCTCGGGGTGAAAGGTTCGCCGGCCGTGACCACGGCCAAGCCCGCAAATTTTTTCCTGCCCACCCTCCTTCTGAGTCTTAATTTGATGGAGGCGGCAAGGCGGGCCGGTGTGAGGGGGTTTCTCTACGCCAGTTCCATTGCGGTTTATTCGCCGGCGGAACTTCTTCGTGAAGATGACGTTTGGAAAACCTTTCCCTCCGAGAACGACAAATTTGCCGGCTGGGCCAAAAGGATGGGGGAACTGCAGGCCGAGGCCTATCAGATCCAATACGGCTGGGACCGGGTCGGCATCGTGCGGCCGGGGAATACCTACGGGCCGTTCGATAATTTTGACCGTGAAAATGCAATGGTCATTCCCTCGTTGATCAAACGGGCCGTGGAGGGGGAGAACCCCCTCCGGGTTTGGGGAGACGGATCGGCCCAGCGGGATTTTATTCACGCCCGGGACGTGGCCCGGGGAATGCTGCGGGTCGCCGAAAGCGGAACCACGAAACCGGTCAACTTGAGCACGGGTGCGGGGATTTCCATCCGGGAGGCGGTCGAGGTCATTCTGCGCCGCCTGAATAAAAAGCCCGAAGTGATTTGGGACCGGTCCCGCCCGGCCGGGGACCCGGTTCGGGTGATGGACATTTCACGGGCCGAGTCCCTCGGCTTCAAGCCGGAGATTTCCTTTGAAGACGGAATCGCCGAGACGGTGGAGTGGTATCAAAAGAACAAGGCCGAGGCCGGGAAGCGGTATGATGTCTTCGTCTAAGCCACGGAAAAAAGTTTTGTTGTGCGGCGCCACAGGGTTTATCGGAAGGAATCTGCTGGGCCATTTTCTCAAAAAGGAAGAATTTGAAATAACCGGCACCTACCACCGGACCCCGCCGCCGGCCCAACTTCGGAATGACGGGCGGGTGACGTTCCTTCAGGCGGATTTGACGGACCCGGCCCAGGTCGACCGGGCGGTCCAGGGCAAGGAGATTGTGATTCAGGCGGCCGCCACGACCTCGGGGGCCCGGGAGATTTTGGCCGCACCCCACCATCACGTGACCGACAATGCGGTGATGAATTCTCTCATCCTGCGCTCCTGCCACGAAAACCACGTGGAGCGCTTTGTTTTTTTTAGCTGCACGGTGGTGTATCCCCCGGGCGCAAAAGGGCCGGTCCAGGAGTCGGATTTTAATTACCAAATGGCCGGGCCCTATTTTGGCGCCGGCTGGACCAAGATTTATATCGAGAAGATGTGCGAGTTTTACTCAAAGATTGGCCCGACCCGGTTTACGGTCATCCGCCACTCCAATATTTACGGCCCCTTTGACAAATATGATGCGGAAAGGTCCCACGTGTTTGGGGCGACCGTGGCCAAGGTGATGGCGGCCCCGGACCACGGGAAGGTGACGGTTTGGGGCGAGGGGGTTGAGGAGAGGGACCTTCTTCACGTCGACGATTTGACGGCCTTTGTGGAAAAGGCGGTGGCCTCCCAGGAATGCGGTTTTGAATTGATCAACGTGGGTTCCGGCGAATCCATCGCCGTCCGGGACCTCGTGGCAAAAATCATCAAACATTCCGGGAAAAATTTAAAGGTCGAGTTCGACCGGAAAAAACCCAGCATCCCCTTCAGCTTGAAGCTCAATATCGACCGGGCCCGATCGCTTTACGGATGGTCGCCCAAGATTACCCTGGAGGAGGGGATCGTGAAGACCCTTGATTGGTATCGCTCGCAGGTTCTCGAGCGCCAGACCGTCGCATGAGCTGATGATGTCAACACTCTTCGAATTGGAAGCCCTTCTCCTTCTCAGCCGCACGCCGGGGATCCGGGCGGCGGGCGTTCGTCCGCTTTTTGAAGAAGGGAAGAGTCCGGCTGAGGTCCTTGACTGGATTCGATCCGGAGGAAATCCAAGATGGAGGGAATCGCTTAAGGCGACGGAAAAGATTTTCAATCCCGGAAAGGAGATTGAACGCTGTGAAAATCTCGGGATCGACTTGATTCCCTTCACAGACCCCCGCTACCCGGCCCTCCTCAAAGAATCCTCCGACCCGCCCTTTGTCCTTTACGTGCGAGGCGAACTGATCGAATCGGACCAGGCGGCCGTGGCCATTGTCGGTTCCCGCCACCCGAGCCTCTATGGTCAGGAACAGGCGAAGCGCTTTGCTCAGAAATTGTCCGCCTGGGGTTTGACGATCGTTTCAGGATTCGCCCGGGGAATTGACCGCTCGGCCCACGAAGGGGCGCTCGAGATTTCCTACGGAAGGACGGTGGCCGTGCTGGGTTCCGGCCTCGATGTGATTTATCCCCGGGAACATCAGGCGCTTTACGAGGAAATCCGGGAGCGGGGAGTTTTGATCAGCGAATTTGCGCTGGGGACCCAGCCTTTCGCCGAAAATTTTCCGAAGCGCAATCGAATCATTGCCGGGCTTTCGCTCGGCGTCCTGGTCGTGGAGGCCCATTCCCGCTCCGGCTCTCTCATCACGGCCCATTTGGCGGCGGACGAGGGACGGGAAGTCTTTGCGCTGCCGGGACGGGTGGATCAATTGGGCTCCGGCGGGACGCACAAGCTGATTAAAGAAGGGGCCGCTTTGGTGGAGTCTCCCGAGGAACTTTTTGAGGCAATCAGCTCGCAGCTTTGGGCGCACGTCCCGGAGGAGAAAGGAAACGGTTTGGAACCCGGTGAAACGGCATTCCTCTCCTATTTCGGAAATCGTCCTCTCTCGATGGCCCAGGCAGCCCGGATTTCCGAGGGCCCGGTTTCAAAGACCGCTGCACTTCTGACCCGGCTTGAGCTGAAAGGGGCCCTCCGGAAGCGCTTCGACGGCCGTTACGAGCGGGTGGTGAAAACCCGGGAAACAAGTTATACTCAAGCCGATTAACGGTTGTGCCGTTTTTTAGGCTTGTAAAGGAAAGGAGCTTTCAATGACAGAATTCTCTTCAGGATCTATCCCAGGGGGGGCGGGGGAGTCCGGCGCCGCTTCCAAGGGGAAGCGCTTTGCCGCCGGGGTGATCGACTTGATTCTCATTCCCATTCTTCTGGGGGTCATTGCGGGTCTTTTACTCCTGAATACCCCTGAAGGGATTCGGAATGTGGTGTTGATCGTGATCAACATCCTCTGGATGATTTTCCGGGACGCCGTCTTTTCTCCCGGCCGGAAGATGGTAGGCACCAAACTGGTGAGTCTTGCGGGCGGGAAGGTGACCCTGGCGCAGGCCTTCATCCGGAACATCCTTCTCATCATTCCCTTTGTGCTGGTGGTGGGCTACATTGTGGAGATCGTGTCCCTTCTTACCAGGGGGGAACGGGTGGCCGACGGCTGGGCCAAGACCCGGGTGGTGACCGCCTAAGGCAAATTTTCAGGCAAAGACAGTCCTTCGAGGGGTCAGGTCCGTTCAGGATCTGACCCCTTTTTTGTTGGCGCTTTTGTATTCTGACGATCTCTGTGTTAGTTTTTCTAGCAGGAACGAAGGCCTATGAGAAAACGGATTCGGAAGAAAGAGAAGCAAGCAGACGATCTTTTTCAGGGACACGAGATCGAATACCTGAAGAAGCACGTCGACAAACTCTGGGAGCGTGCCCAGGATTCTTCGGAGCGGCTTCAAGACGTCGAAGTCCACCTGAACCTCCTGACGAGGCTGGTGACGGCCCTCTGCGTGGAGAAGCTTGGGATCAGGCTCGGGGTCTTGAAGCGTATGATCAAGAAGATCGAGAAGGAAGTCATCGAAGACACCCAGATCCACCAGCTTGAAAGCCTCTACAAACTCCCCCCTCACCCCGCCAAAAAAGTCCACTCTCCGAGGCCCAAATCGGAGGATCGTTGGGAAGATATTTCTTAAGGTAAAGAATTAAAACAAGTTAAGACTATTCTTAGTGCGTCCGATAAACTTTTCTTTACATGTTCCGACTATTTGAATAGAATCCCCCGAATGAAAACAGGCTTTATCCAGCTCCGGTTGAACGGCGAAGCAAGACGGATCAACCCGCTTACCACAGTCACCGGACTCCTCCAATCCTTCCAGATGGACCCCCGCTCCGTCGTGGTCGAACGGAACCGCCAGGTCATTCCCCGGGAGGAATTTGACCGGGTCACGGTCGAAGAGGGAGATGAGATCGAGGTGGTTCATTTCGTCGGGGGAGGCAAGGGAGGGGCGGAGAACCTTGTGATTGTGGAATCACCCACCAAGGCCAGGACCCTCCTGCGTTACCTCGGGCCCGCCTACCAGATTGAGGCCTCGATGGGCCATGTCCGGGACCTTCCCAAGGGACGGATGGGGATTGACCTTGAGCACGAATTCAAACCCGACTATGTCATCATGACCAAAGCCAAAAAGACCGTGACCCGGATCAAAAAGGAAGCCAAGGGGAAAAAGGCCGTCTACCTGGCCCCGGACCCGGACCGGGAGGGAGAGGCCATCAGCTGGCACCTGGCGGCGATTCTTCACGGCGAGACCGACGGAAAAATCCACCGGGTCGTTTTCAACGAAATCACTCCCGACGCCGTCCGGGAGGCCTTCAAACACCCCCGTGAAATTGATGACAAGCTGGTCAATGCCCAGCAGGCCCGGCGGGTCCTCGACCGATTGGTGGGCTACGAGCTGAGCCCCCTTCTTTGGAAAAATGTCGGGAAGGGCTTGAGCGCCGGCCGGGTCCAGTCCGTGGCCCTTCGCCTGATTGTCGAAAGGGAGCGGGAGATCCGCCAGTTTGTCCCCAAAGAGTATTGGCAGATCCGGGCCCGGCTTTCTTCCGAAAAGGGCGGTGAGGACGCCAAGATTTTTCTCGCCCGTCTCGACCGGGAAGGCGAGAAGAAGCTCGAGATCGGCAATCAAAAAGAAGCCGAGGAAATCAAATCCCGGATCGAAAAACTTCCCTTTCAGGTCCTCAAGGTCGAGAAAAAGGAAAGGCTCCGGAAGCCGCAGGCCCCCTACACCACGAGCCGTCTCCAGCAGGAGGCCTATACCCGTCTCGGTTTCACGGCCGCCAAGACCATGAAGGTTGCGCAGAAACTTTACGAAGGCGTGGAGCTCGGCTCCGACGAGGCCGTGGGTCTCATTACCTACATGAGGACCGATTCGGTCAATGTCGCCCCGTCGGCCCAGGCTGAGGCCCGGAAATGGATCGGTGAAAAATACGGACCCAAGTTTCTTCCCAAGGCCCCGCCGGTCTACAAATCCAAGAAGGGGGCGCAGGAGGCCCACGAGGCCGTCCGGCCCAGCTCCGTTTTGAGACTGCCCGAAAAAATCAAAGGCTTTCTCGATGAAGATGAATTCAAACTTTATGAATTGATCTGGAGAAAGTTTGTCGCCTCCCAAATGGTCCCGGCGATTGACGAGCAGACCTCCGTCACGATTCAGGCGGGGGACCGTTATTTCTTCCGGGCGAGCGGGAGGCGGAATTTGTTCCCGGGGTTTGGAATTGTTTTCGAGATTCCGGAAAAGTCCGAGAAGGAGGACGAATCTTCGGAGGAGGATGAGGAGAGCCAGGAGCTCCCGCCGCTTGCGGAAGGAGAGGCGCTTCGCCTGCACGAGCTTCTGGCAAGCCAGCACTTCACGAAGCCGCCCGCCCGTTTCAACGATGCCAGCCTCGTCAGGACACTGGAGGAAAAGGGCATCGGACGGCCCAGCACCTATGCCCCCACGATCTATGTCCTGATCGACCGTTCCTACGTGGAGCGGAAAGGCGCCCTCGTGCCCACGGAGCTGGGGGAGATTGTGGTCGATCTCCTTGTCAAACATTTTCCCAAAATCCTGGATTATCAATTCACGGCCTTAATGGAAGAGGAACTCGACAAGATTGAAGAGGGGGAGCTCGAATGGCATTCCGTTCTCAAGGATTTCTACGAACCCTTCTCAAAGTATTTGGCGGATGCCAAAGTCGAAATGCGGAGTGTCCGCCGGGAGGCCGTTCCGACGGACGAGGTCTGCGACCTCTGCGGAAAACAGATGCTCATCCGTTGGGGGCGGTTCGGGCAATTTTTGGCCTGTTCGGGTTTCCCGGCCTGCCGCTACACAAAATCCATGCCGACGGGGTTTCGGTGTCCCCAGCCCGGCTGTAACGGGGATCTGGTGAAACGGAAGTCAAAGCGCCGGCAGACCTTTTACGGCTGTTCCAATTATCCCAAGTGCACTTACGTCACCCGGCGGCTCCCGAGAGACAAGGAGACCGTGGCTGAGGAGGAGAAGCCCCCCGAGGCGAATGGAGTCTAGGATGGACCCGTCGGTCCGGCAATTTTTCGAGTATTTGGAAGCAGGACGGGGCGCTTCGCCCCACACGATCAAAAATTACGGGGCCGACCTCAGGGAATTTTTTCAGTTTCTAGGCACGAGAAAGACGAGCGAAGTCGATCCGCTCTTGATCCGAAGCTTTCTCACGCAGGTCAAATCGAGAGGCTGTTCGAAGGCAACCCTTTCCCGAAAGCTGGCGGCGCTCCGGTCTTTTTTCAAGTTCCTGGCCCGGGAAAAGCAGCTTCAGGCGAACCCCGTCCTGGGGATCAGCACGCCGAAACGGGACAAGAAACTGCCCCGCTTTCTCGATCTGGGCGAAATCACCCATCTCCTGGAGGCCCCCTCCGGAAAAAATTGGGAGGGGAAGCGGGACCGTTCGATCCTGGAGACGCTTTACAGCTCCGGAGTCCGTGTCAGCGAACTCGTGGGCCTCAACCGGGGCGACTTGGATCTTTTGAGCGGCCTTGTGAAGATCCGGGGCAAGGGGAAAAAGGAAAGGATCGTTCCCATCGGCGAAAAGGCGCTGGGGTCCCTCCGGGATTACCTGGAGGCCCTCCCGGCCGGCCGGAAATCCGATGAATTGAGCCACCCCCTTTTCCTGAACCGGTCCGGGACCCGGCTGACGGACCGGAGTGTCCGGCGCCTGATTCTAAAGTATGCGAGACAGATTTCTTTAAAGAAGGGGATTTCACCACACACCCTGCGCCACACCTTTGCGACCCACATGCTGGACCGGGGGGCAGACCTGAGGAGCGTCCAGGAACTTCTCGGGCATGCGAACCTTTCGACGACACAAATTTATACGCACGTGACGACACGGCGTCTTCAGGAGGCTTATCACCGGGCGCACCCCCGGGCTTAGCGGGAACCATGCGTTGGATTTATAACTTTGGATTTTTTCTCTTTGCCTTTTTTTCGCTTCCTCACTTTCTCAAGCGGCTCGGGCAGGCAGACGACCCGGTCCGTTCGGTGAAGGAGAGGCTCGGGATTTTTCCCCGGGAGACGGTCTCCCGGTTCCGGACCCAACACCCGGTCTGGGTCCATGCGGTGAGCGTGGGGGAAGTCCTCGCCGTCGAGAAGTTCCTTCACCTCCTTCTCAAAGAACGGCCGGGGCTTCAAGTGGTTCTGACCACGGTGACCCCCACCGGTCAGCGGATTGCCAAATCCTGGGAGAGCGGGCGCCTGAGCGTTTTCTATTTTCCCTTTGATTTCCGCTTTGCCGTGCGCCGGTTTTTTCAGACCTTCAAACCGAAACTCCTCCTCCTCGTCGAAACCGAAATTTGGCCCAATGTGATTCGGGAGGCCCGGACCCGGGGAATTCCGGTGGGGATTGTGAATGGGCGCCTCTCCGAAAAATCTTTTCGGGCCTTCAAGCGCTTCCACTGGATTTTCGCCCCTGTCTTTAAGTCGGTGACCTTTTTTCTTGTCCAGACAGAGAAGAACCGGGCCCGGTGGGTGGAGTTGGGGGTCTCGCCTGAGAAAGTCACCGTGACGGGAAATATGAAACTGGATGCCCTGGATTGGGAGGGGCACCGGGAAAAGGAGCGGGAACCCCTTCGGGAGGCTTGGGGGATTCAAGCGACCGATCAGGTTTTGATGGGGGGGAGCACGCACCCCGGGGAAGACGAGATGCTCCTCCGGGTCCTCCGCCTTCTCCGGGAGGAACGGGTCCCGCTCAAACTTGTTTTGGCGCCCCGCCACGTTGAGCGGTCACGCCGGATTTTGGAGGAAGTCCGGCGGGAGGGTTTCCGGGGAATCCTGATGAGCGAAGCGGCCCCGTCCCCGCCCTCCTACGATGTCTTGATTCTCGACAAACTCGGAGAACTTCGGAAACTTTATCTTGCCGCTGATGTCGTGGTGATGGGGGGAAGCTTTGTCCCTCACGGCGGGCAGAACCCGGCGGAGCCGGCCGTCACAGGCCGGGCCCTGTTACACGGTCCCTGGGTCTTCAATTTTGAGGAGCTCTACCAACGGCTCGGCGAGGCGGGAGGAAGTCTCAGGATCGACGGAGAACCCCAGCTCATTCTCACCCTGAAGCGGATTCTTCCCAACCGGGCGGAGCGGCAAACGATGGGCCGCCGGGCGTTCGAAGTTTTGGAGAAGCTTCGGGGCGCCACCCAGCGAAACCTTCATTTCATTGAACCCTTTTTGAAAACAACCAAAGGAGTGCCTGCTCATGTCGGTTAAAAATTACTTTCGATTGTTGGCCGAAGACCGTCAAGTCGGCCTGTCCCCTCACGTTTTGAAACCTCTTCTTTCGGGGGTCAGTGCTCTTTACGGCGCCGGCGTCGGTCTGATGAAGGCCTTCTATGGCCACGGGATTTTCCCGAGAAGGAGACTGCCCTTCCCCGTGATCAGCGTCGGCAATCTGACGTGGGGCGGGACCGGAAAGACCCCGCTTGTGGAATACCTCGCCCGGCGGGTCCTCGAACGGGGAAAGACCCCGCTCATCCTGACCCGGGGCTACAACTCGGACGAGGTGGAACAGTTTCGAAGCCACCTGCCCGGCGCCCGGATCGGGGTCGGCAAAGAAAGATACGAAGTGGCACGGGGCATGAGCCGCCGGGAACGGATCCACGTGGCGATCCTTGATGACGGATTCCAGCATTGGAAAATCCAGAGGGACGTGGAAATTCTCACCGTGAATTCCCTGAACCCCTTCGGAAACGGAAAACTTTTCCCCCGGGGCATTTTGCGGGAGCCTCTCGGGGCCCTTCGCCGGGCCAGTGTGATTGTGCTGTCCCACGCCAACTTGGTGGGGCCCAAGGAATTGGAGTGTCTCAGGGCAGAAATTCACAAATTGGCGCCGAACGCAACCGTCACGGAGTCTTACTTTGAGCCGCTGTTTTTTTACCGCTCGAAGCAGCGGACCCGGGTGCCGCTCGACCGCCTCGGGAACCGCCGGGTCGCCACCTTCTCGGCCCTCGGCCATCCCCGTTCCTTCCAGCTGCTCCTTTCCCATCTCGGGATCCGCCCCGTCCGCAACTTCGAATTCTGCGACCATCATGCCTTTAAGAAAGAGGAGCTTGAAGAAATCCGGCGGGTGAGTCAGGCAAGCGAGGTCGACGAAATTGTGACGACCGAGAAGGATTTCTACCGGGCCCCGCAGGTGATCAGCGAGGTTTTAAATCCCCTGGTCCTGGCCGCCCGGCTTCAGATCTCGGCGGGCGAAGAAATCCTGAATGACCGCATTTTCCGCCTGCTCGGAGTGAACTAAAGGAGGGGCGGGACGCCGTGGACGCCTTTTTAGACGGGACGGGCTATTGGACGCTCCGTCTCATTGCCTTTTGGGTTCGCCGCCTCCCGTTGGAAACTTCGCTGGCCCTGGGCCGGGCTATCGGAAGAGCGGTCCATTTTTTCAGCCGGCGCCGCCGGGTCGCTTACACCCACCTCAAGGCCGCCTTTCCTCACAGCGCTCCCCGGGAGCGGAAACAGTGGACCCGGGAACTTTTTGAACACCTTGGGATGTCGGGCGTTGAGATCATGAGGGTTCCGGTCTTGAGCGAATCCGAAATCAATCGTTACGTGACGAACCACGGTTATGAAAACTATCTCGAACTTCGACAATCCGGAAGGGGTTTGATTCTTTTGACGGCGCACTTGGGCAATTGGGAGCTCTCGCAAATTGCCGAGGGGCTCCGGGGGCGGCCGATGACCGTGCTGACCCGCCGGCAGAAACACAAGCAGTTGGACCGGCTTTTGAGCTCCTTTCGTCAGTATTACGGTTCCCGTGCGGTGGACAAGGGGTCCGGGATCCGGGATTTGATCCGCACCCTGCGCCAGGGCGGTTCGGTCGGAGTTTTGGGGGACCAATCGGGAGGAAAGAACGGAGTCTGGGTGCGGTTTTTTGGGCGCCTCACGACGGCCCCCCGGGGTCCGATGGCCTTGGCCTTGAAGTTCGGCGTGCCCGTGCTGCCGGTTTTTATGGTCCGGCGAAAGGGGCCTTGCCACGATCTTTATTTCAGGCCCGACGCCCTGGAGCTGGTCCGCACAGGCGATTATGAAAAGGACATTGAAATCAACACCCAGCGCTACATCGAAATTTTGGAATCGACTCTGGCCCGTTATCCTTCGCAGTGGCTCTGGGGCCACAAGCGTTGGAAAAGGAACCGGACCCAAAGGATCGTTCTGCTTTCCGACGGGAAGCCGGGCCACGTGAAGCAATCCGAGACGCTTCTGGAGGAAATCCGGGCCGTCGGCGGGAAGGCCGCCCCTCCCTATGAAATTTTGGCGGAAACGGTGGAGGTCCGGTTTGCCTCAAAGTGGCGCCGGCGCCTGTTTCCGGTTTTTGCCCTTTTCTTTATGCCGTGGGCCCAGGGGCGGCTTCGCCGGCTCCGGTTTTTTCTGACTCCCGAATGCGCCGAAAGGATCGAACAGGTGAATCCGGACATCGTCATCTCGGCCGGGACCCGCCTCGTGCCGCTCAATCTTTGTCTCGGGCGGGAAAATCTTTCGAAATCCGTGGTCGTCATGAAACCCGGCTTCCCCTTCAACCTTTTCCGTTACGATCTGGCCTTGGTGCCTTTCCACGACCGGGGGCTTCTGCCCCGGGGCACGGTCCGGATCCAAGGGGCCTTGAGCCCGGCGGGGCCGGAAGCGCTTGAGAGTTCAAAACGAAAACTCATCGGGTCGCTCCCAAATCCGGAGAGGGTCCGGCTGGGTCTTTTTCTGGGAGGCGAAACCCGGGGCTTCAAGCTTTTGCTCCCGGAGGTGGAAAACTTGATTCGTCAGATGGAACAGGCGAGTGAGGCCGCTGCCGGGGATTACCTTGTGACGACCAGCCGCCGGACACCGGAAAAAATCTGCAGGTTTCTTCAGGAACAACTGAATGAGAATTCCCGCTGCCAGCTTTGTGTCATCGCTTCCCAGGACCGCCGTCCGGAAGTCGTTCCCGGGATGATGGCCCTGGCGGATTTTTTGATTGTGACCGAAGACAGCCTTTCGATGATCTCAGAGGCCGTGAGTTCCGGAAAAGCTGTGGTCGTGGTGAAAATGAGTTCGGACGGGCTTCCCCGAAAGCACACCCGTTTTCAGGAAAGTTTGAAAAAAGATTGGGGCGTCCCCGTAGTTTCGGTGGGCGAACTTGCGGCCACATTGGGAAAAATCCGGCGGGTCCCAGCCGGTGAATTCCTCAAAAGAGAGCGGAATGAGATCCGGGAGAAACTGGAGGGCCTGCTCTCGTGAAAATTTTACAAATCCTTCCCCGTCTGGAACTGGGCGGCGTAGAACGGGGCGTAGCGGACCTCGTCCGGGCCCTCAAGGGCCGGGGAGAGGAGTCGGTCGTTGTTTCAGCGGGCGGCGCCCTCGCCCAGGAACTTCAAAAAGAGGGGATCCCTCATTATTCCCTGCCCGTGGACCGGAAATCCCTTTTCAGCCTTTTCCTTGTGCCCCGGCTTGTGGAAATCATTCAAAAGGAACGGGTGGACGTGGTGCACGCCCGGAGCCGGGTGCCGGCCTGGATTGTCTGGCTGGCCTCCCGGAAGGCCGGCGTCCCCCTCGTGACCACTTGCCACGGTTATTATTCCAATCATTTTTTGAGCCGGGTGATGGGCTGGGGAAAAAGAGTCATCGTTCCTTCCGAAGTCATGGCCCGTCACATGATCGATGATTTCGGGGTCCCGCCGGACCGCATTGTTTTAATTCCCCGGGGAGTCGATTTGAGCCGGTTCACTTTTCATTCCGAAAAATATTTGAAGACGACCAAGGTTTTTCGAATTTTGAACGTGGGCCGTTTTTCACCGATCAAGGGACAGGTGGAATTCCTCCGTGCGGTTCACCGGCTTCGGGAGCGGGGACTTCCGGTCGAGGCCTGGCTGGTGGGCTCCGAAGGGGAAGGGAAGACGAAATACACCCGTGAAATTGAGCGGACCGTGGTCCGGCTGGGGCTTGAGAGAAATGTGAAAATGCTCGGCACCCGCCGGGACATTCCGGAACTTTTGCGGGAAGCCGATCTTTTGGTGCTTTCGAGCCTTGTCCCGGAATCTTTCGGCCGGGTCTTGATTGAGGCCGGGGCTGTGGGAACCGCCTGTGTGGCGACCCGGCTCGGCGGGGTCGTGGACATTATTGAAGACGGGAAAGAAGGGCTCCTCGTGCCGCCCGGGGATGAGGACGCCCTGGCCGATGCCATGGAACGCCTGCTCACGCACCGGGACGAGGCGGGTCGAATGGCCCAGGCGCTTCGCAAGAAAGTTGAAACCCAATTTACGCTCGATCAGATGACGGAGAAGACGCTTGAGGTTTACCACGAGGTCCGGGGAGAGAAGCGCATCCTCGTGATCAAAATCGGGGCCTTGGGGGACGTGATCCTGGCCGTCCCGAGCCTCCGGATGATCCGAAAAAAATTTCCGTCTGCCCGCCTCAGCGTCCTGGTGGATGAGCGTTACAGCGCCGTCCTCGCAGGCTGCCCTTATCTGAATGAAATCCTCCTTTTTAACCGCAGCAAGTCCCGTTCCTGGATTTGGCTCGCCCGGTTTGCCAAGCGGCTCCGCCGGGAGGCTTTCGACCTCGCCATTGATTTTCAAAACACGAAGCGGACGCATTTGCTGGCCCTGCTTGCGGGGATTCCGGAGCGGCACGGCTTCAGCCGGGGGATCTTTGGGAGACTTTTGACCCACCCGGATTTCACTTTTACCGAGATGGATTCGCCGATCCGCCACCAGTTCCGCCTGCTTTCCCGCCTGGGGATCAATCAAATGGAGGAGAGGCTGGAGCTTTGGCCGGACCCGGCCTCGGAGGCGCTTGTCACGCAATGGTTCGGGGAAAAGAAGTTTTCTGAAAACGGAAAATGGGTGGGGCTCGTGATCGGTTCGAGCCCCCGCTGGCCGACGAAGCGCTGGCCGATCGAATCCTTCCGGGCCCTGGCCCGCCGCCTCACGAAGGAACTGGACTCGAAGGTGGTCCTGATTGGTTCCCCGGAAGACCGGCCGCTCGTGGAGGGTTTTGATTTAGATTCGGACGCTGTCCTCGACTTGGTCGGCAAGAGTTCGCTCCGGGACCTTGTCTCCGTGATTCGTCGGCTGGGGGTGCTTGTGACGGGCGACACCGCACCGCTTCACATTGCAAGTGCCCTCGGCACTCGACGGGTGGCCCTCTTTGGCCCGACCGACCCCCGCCGCCACCTCGTGCCGAGCCCCCAGACCACGCTCTTTGTAAAAAGACTTCCCTGTCAGCCGTGCTACAAGGGGGTTTGTCAAAACCCGGAGTTTTTGGCCTGCCTCAAACGGATCGAGGTTGACGAAGTCTTCGAGGCCACGAAGAAACACCTCGCCTCCCTGCCGGCCCTGACGGTTTGAGCATGAAAATTCTTGTCTTCACCAAAAATTGGCTGGGGGACGTCCTGTTTGAAGTGCCGGCCCTCCAGGCCCTCCGGGAAAATTTTCCCGGGGCCCGGATCACGGCCCTGGCGCCGGGACGCTGCCGGGAAATTCTGGAGGCCGTGCCCTTCCTTGACGAAGTGCGGGAATTCGATGAACGGGAGGGGGAACGGTCCCTCTTTGCAAAGCTTCGATTCATTGCCTGGCTCCGGCGGGAGAAATTCGACCGGGTCTTCCTTTTTCATCGTTCCTTCACCCGGGCCTTCCTGGCGGCCCTCGGGGGAATTCCAGAGCGAGTGGGTTTTGCGACACCGAAACGCCGGCGGGTGTTGACCCGTGCGGTGGAGACCCCTTCGAAGCCTTTGCATCAGGTGGATTACTTCCTTTATCTTTTGAAGTGGGCCGGCCTCCGGGTGAAATTCGGGGCGGAGTATCAATTTTTCTATTCTCCCGAACACAACGCTGAAGCTTTGAATCTTCTCCACTCAAAGGGATTGGCGGAAAAACCTTTTGCGGTCTTTCACATCGGAGCGAATTGGGAGCCGAAGCGCTGGCCGGCGACTCACTTTGCGGTGTTGGCTGACCTGATCACTCAGAATTTTTCACTCCCGATGGTCTTGACCGGTTCCGGCCGTGACGAGGGAATTGCCGAAGAAATTCTGCGGAATTCCCGCTTCTCAAAACCGCTCTCTATTTGTGGAATCACGTCACTTAAAGTGCTGGGGGCGCTTTACCAAAAGGCCCGGTTTGTGGTTTCGAGCGACTCCGGCCCGCTCCACATCGCTTCCGGCGTGGGGACCCCGGTCGTGGCGCTCTTTGGCCCGACCTGCCCCCGTTTGACCGGGCCCCGGGGCACGGGGAAAAAGATCGTGATTCAATTTGTCCCGGAAGGATACTCAATCCCCTGGAAGGGGAAGAGCCTTCCGGCAGGGGGGTGGATGGAACGGATGACCCCCGAAGAAGTTTTTAAAAAAATTCAAAGCGAAGAGTTATGGCGACCCCGGAAAGAATCTCAATCCTCCTTGTCACGCTGAGCAATATCGGCGACGTCATTCTGACGACGCCGGTCATTGCCTCCCTACGTTCGATTTTTCCCTGGGCCCGGCTCACGGTGGTGGCGGGACCCCGGGCGGCGCCGCTTTTGGAGAAAAGCCGTTTGATCGACCGTCTCCTCGTCTATGACAAGCAGGCGGGTCTCGCCCACAAACTCAGATTGGTCCGGGTCCTTCGAGAGGAATTTTACGAGTGGGCCGTGGATTTGCGGAATTCCGCCCTGCCCTTTTTCGTCCGGGCCGAGCGCCGGAGCCCCATTTTCCGGCATTACCGTTCGAAGCGTGCCCGGGACCGTCATCTGGAGATCTTACCGATGATGAATCTCAAGCCGGGCGGCAGCGTGAAGTTTGATTTTTTCTCGAAAGAGGAGGAAGCGGCCCTTTCTGAAAAACTCAAAGCGAAAGGTTTCTTGCCCTCGGTGCCGTGCGTGGTGGTGGCGCCCGGCGCCGGGAGCGAGGCCAAGAGGTGGCCGGTCGAAAATTTTGCCGAGGTCGTCAAGGGCCTGGCGGAGACCTCTTCCTTCAATTTTGCGGCCGTGGGAGATTCCAGGGAGGCGCCGCTTGCCGAAAAAATTTCCGGGGTGGACCCCCGGCGTGTGGTCAGTCTGGCCGGTGAGTTGACCCTGAGGGAACTTGCGGCGCTCGTCTCGGAAGCAGCCCTCGTCCTCAGTAACGACAGCGCTTGCATGCACCTGGGCTACGAGCTTTGCCGTCCCGTGGTGGCGGTCTTCGGCCCGACCGAGCCCGAAAAATATGGAAGAGAAAACGAGATTTGGCGGATTGTCCGGAATCCGGATTCCGATTCTCTCCGGGACCTTGCTCCGGAAAAGGTCTACGCCGTCTGCCGGGAGCTTCTTGATGAATCCAGCATTGATTGAATCCCGGGATCCCTCCCGGATTTTGATCACCCGCACGGACCGAATGGGCGACCTCCTTCTCTCAACCCCTGTTTTTGAAGCGCTCCGTCTCAGATTTCCGAAAGCCCATTTGGCATGCCTCACGTTTCTGGAAAACCGGGAGCTCGTGGAGGGGAACCCCTTTCTTGATGAAGTGATTCTTTACGACAAGCGGGGGGGCGAGAAGGGCGGGTTCGGGAATTTTCGCTTTGCCCGCCGGCTGGCCGAAAAACGATTTGATACGGTTGTCCACCTCCACCCGACGAACCGGATGCATTGGGTGAGCTGGCTGGCCGGCATTCCGGTCCGAATCGGTTACCGGAAGAAAAATGCGTGGGCCCTTACCCACACAATTGAAGACCGCAAAGGGGAGGGCTTGAAGCACGAATCCGAATACAACTTCGATCTTTTAAAATTTTTAAACGTCAAACCGCCGGAAAAACTCCGGACCTATTTCCCGTTAAAGGAGCGGGACCGTGTCTCCCTTGAATTTCTACTTCGGAATTTGTCCCCCTCACCCTTTGCCCTCTCCCCCCGAGGGGGAGAGGGTGGGGGTGAGGGGTCAAGGTCTTACGGGGTCCTGAACCCGAGCGCCAGTTGTCCCTCCAAGGTCTGGCCCGCCGAGCGTTTCGCCCGGCTCGCCGACCGCCTGCAGGAAAAATTCGGGTTTCCGGTCGTATTGACTTGAGCGGAAAAATTTCGATCGGTTTGCTGGGCTGGCTCCTCAAGGGCGCCCGGCTCCTCATTTCAAACGATTCCGGGCCGGTTCATTTGGCTCGGGCTGTTGGCACGCCGGTGATCTCCATTTTCGGGAGGAACCTGACCGGCCTCAGTCCGAGGCGCTGGGGGCCCTTGGGGGAGGAGGGGAGGGTCATTCATAAAGAGGTGGCCTGCCCCGTTTGTCTGGCCCACAACTGTCGGATCAATTTTTTGTGTCTGGACGTGGTCTCGGTGGACGATGTTTTTAAAAAGGCCGTGAAATTTTTGGCATGAATTCCATCCGTCGAGTTTTGATCGTTCAGCCCTACGGCCTGGGCGATGCCCTTTTTACGACGCCGCTCCTCCGGGCGCTCCGGACCCTTCCGAGTGTCGAGTCCGTCGATCTTCTGCTCGGTTCCCGGACGGAGGCCATTTTTCGGAATAACCCTCACGCCGGCCAAATCTTCACCCTCGACAAGGACCGGTGGCACTCGCTCGGAAGGAGGGAGCTCCTCAGGGAAATTTTTTTCTGGTGGAAAAAACTCAGAGGCCGCTACGACCTTTTGATCGATTTGTCGCTCCAGCGGGAGACCGCTTTTTACAGCGGCGTCTTTCTTGGGATCCCAAGAAGGATCGGTTTTAATTTCAAACACCGGGGAACGTTTTTGACCCAATCCATTTCTCTGCCGAGGGGATTTGAGGGCCGCTCGGTCGTCGAATTCTACGCCGAGCTCGGGCGGCTCGTGGGTCTTGAGATCGAAGAGCCCTTTCTTGAGTTTTACGTTTCCGAGGAAGACCGGCAGCGGGCGTGGGAGATTCATCGGCCTGCCGATGAATCTTATTTGGCTGTAGCACCGGGCGGCGGGGAGTCCTGGGGAAAAGACGCCCATTTTAAGCGCTGGCCCGCCTGTTATTTTGCCCAGGCCCTTTTGGAATTCCGGAAGCGGGTCAATTTCGGCTCGGTCGTGATCCTGGGAAGCAAAGGAGAGCGGAGTCTCGGCGAAGCAATGGAACAGACTTTGGCGTCTGATTCGGGAAATCCGCCGGACTTTAAAGTCATCAATCTTTGCGGGGAAGTTTCCCTCGGCGTAGCGGCGGCGATTTTGGAGGGGGCCCGGCTCCTCCTTGCCAATGACGGCGGCCTTGTCCACTTGGCGCACGCCCTTCATGTTCCGCTCGTGGCCCTTTTTGGTCCTGCCGACCCCAAAGTTTATGGTCCTTTCCCAGCATATCCTCGTGCCGTCCCGGTGATGAGAAGGGACCTGCCGTGCCGGCCGTGCTACTCGAATTTTCGCTACAATTCGGCCTGCGTGGACCGGGAATGCCTGACGGAGCTTCCTCCCGAGGCCGTGAAGGTATTTCTGGACCGGAAAAATTTTTGGAAAAATTGTGTCAACGGCCGCTAGTACCTTGTTTGACAAATTCGTACCTAGTCTTCCCCTCACCCTTAACCCTCTCCCCCACAGGGGGAGAGGGGAGGGAGAGGGGGTCAAAACGGGGTACGAATTTATCAAACAGCCTGCTAGCTTCCTCTTTTTTTGCCTTCTTCTCGCCGCTCCAAACGCTTCCGCCGAGGAAACGCCTCCCCAAAAATTATTTGTCGGGGAAAAACTGGTTTATTCCGTCCGCCTGCTCGGGATCGAAGTCGGCCGGGGAGAGGCCGAGGTGAAGGAGATCGTCAGGGTGCGTGACCGGGACGCCTACCACGTTGAAATTCAGGTTCGTTCCGCTCGGATCATCGACTGGATTTATAAGGTGCGGGACACCCACCACAGTTATATTGATGTCGAGAGGCTGCACTCGCTCCGTTATGAAAAAATCCTGCGGGAGGGCCGTTACCGGGCGGACGAGGTGATGGAATACGATCAGGTGAATCACACCGCCGCTTATTACTCCCGCAAAAATGGTTCCCGGAAGGAAATGAGAATTCCGCCGGACGTTCAGGACCAGCTTTCGTGCGGTTTCTGGTTCCGCCTGCAGGAGATTCAGCCCGGGACGGAAATTTCTATTCCCGTCAACGCCGACGAAAAAAATTGGAGTCTTCGGGTAAAGGTTTTGAGGGAGACGAAAGTCCAATTAAAGGGCTTTCCGGAATTTGAAGCGGTCGAGGTGGAGCCCGAAATCCAGTTTCAGGGGATCTTTGTGAAGCGGGGAAAGATCCGGGGGTGGCTCTCCCTCGACTCACGCCGCATTCCTCTTAAAATGACCGTGAAGGTCCCCGTTCTGGGTTCGGTCACGGCCCGCCTCGTTAACTACAGGCACCCCAACGAGTTAGGCTTGAATTGACACCCGCCGGGTGTGGTGTTAAAATACCAAAGTTTTTTTAGCACAAGGACTTATGAAAATAACCACGGGCTCGACCCCGGAACGTTTGCTGAACCTCTTTGAGCGTTTCCCCAGGACGAAGGTCTTGGTCGTGGGTGATTTCATCCTGGATGAATTCATCTGGGGCTCAGTCTCCCGCATTTCTCCCGAAGCGCCGGTCCCGGTCGTGAAAGTCAATCGTGAATCATTCCTGCCCGGCGGTTCCTTGAACGTGGCCAATAATATCCGAACCCTCGGCGGAACGGTTTTTCCCTGCGGGGTGGTCGGCCGGGACCTTCAGGGAAGGCTCCTCGCCCGCAAAATGCGCCAGTTCGGGATCGACACGGGCGGCGTGGTCCTGGACGCCAATCGGCCGACGACCATCAAGACCCGGGTGATTGCCCATTCCCAACAGGTGGTCCGGTTCGACCGGGAAAAGGCCGAACCCATTTCTCAGGCCGATGCCCGAAAGATCCTCCAATTTGCCCGGAGGAAAATCAAGGAGGTCGATGCGGTGATCGTGGAAGATTACGGCAAAGGCTTGATCGAACCCTTTTTGGTCCGCCCCCTTTTGAAACTTGCCAAGGCTTACAAGAAGCCGATTCTCGTGGATCCCAAGGTCATGCACTTTCCGATTTATCAAGGGGTCACGGCCATCACCCCCAACCGGACCGAGGCCTACGAGGCCTTCGGCGGTTCTCAAAATGGCCGCCAGCGGAGCCTTGAAGAAGTGGGGCGGGCCCTTTTGAAGCGGCTTCAATCCCGGGCGGTCTTGATCACCCTCGGCGAAGAGGGCATGGCCCTTTTTGAAAAGAGCCAGCCCACGGTGAAAATTCCGACCACGGCCCGGGAAGTTTACGATGTCTCAGGCGCCGGGGACACGGTGATCGCCGTATTTGCAATGGGGTTGGCGGCCGGGGCGACCCTGACCGAGGCGGCCATTCTTTCAAATTTGGCCGCCGGCATTGTGGTGGGAAAACTTGGAACGGCGACCGTGGAACCGTCGGAACTGAGGCAGGCGCTCGAGAACGAAGGGGTCTTGAATTATGCCTAAACACATTTTTATCACCGGCGGCGTGGTCTCCTCCCTCGGGAAGGGGATCGCCTCCGCTTCCATCGGCCGCTTGATGGAAGCCAAGGGGCTCAAGGTCGCCCTGCAAAAATTGGACCCCTACCTCAATGTCGATCCCGGGACCATGAACCCCTACCAGCACGGCGAGGTCTACGTGACGGAGGACGGGGCCGAGACGGATTTGGACCTGGGCCATTACGAGCGTTTCACCTCCTCGGTTTTAAGCCGGGTGAATAACGTGACCACGGGCCAAGTCTACGGCACCGTCATCAGCAAGGAAAGAAAAGGCGAATATCTCGGCGCCACCGTCCAGGTGGTTCCGCACATCACGGATGAAATCAAAACCCGGATTCGGGAAGTTTCCAAAGGCAAGCGTTACGACATCGTCATTTCTGAGGTCGGGGGGACGGTGGGCGATATTGAATCCCTGCCCTTTCTGGAGGCCGTGCGCCAATTCCGCCAAGAGGTCGGCCGGGAAAATTCAATTTTTATTCACCTCACGTTGGTTCCCTTTATTCGGGCGGCCGGAGAGTTAAAAACCAAACCCACCCAGCACAGTGTCGGGCGTTTGCGGGAAATCGGTATTCAGCCGGACATCCTTCTTTGCCGCACCGAAAAAAGACTCTCCAAGGATTTGAAGGCGAAAATCGGCCTTTTTTGCAACCTTGAGGCGGAGGCCGTGATCGAGGCCCGTGATGTTTCCTCCATTTATGAGGTCCCGCTCATTTTCAAGGAGCAGGGGCTGGACCGGGTCATCTCACGCCTGCTCGGTCTGGAATACCGGGTTGGCGACTTGAACGAATGGAGGCGGGACGTGGTGGAAAAAATCCTGCATCCCAAACACAAGGTGAAAATCGCCGTCGTCGGAAAATACATTCAGCTTCAGGACGCTTACAAATCCATCTACGAAGCCCTGATCCACGGCGGAATTGCGAGCGACACGGCGGTTGAAATCAAGAAGGTCAGCGCAGAAAAACTGGACCGGGGAAAGCCGGACAAACATCTCCACGAGGTCGACGGCGTTTTGGTCCCGGGTGGTTTCGGCACCCGGGGGATTGAAGGGAAGATCAAGGCCATTCAATACGCCCGGGAAAATAAAATTCCCTACCTGGGCCTCTGCCTCGGGATGCAGTGTGCGGTGATTGAGTTTGCACGGAACGTGGCCGGGCTCAAAGGCGCCAACTCCACGGAGTTTAACAAAAAGACCGCCCACCCTGTGATTAGCCTCCTGGAAGAGCAGGAGTCCGTCAAAGATTTGGGGGGGACGATGCGTCTCGGGGCCTTACCCTGCCATCTCAAAAAAGAGACGCTGGCTTACGAGGCTTACCAGGCCGACCTGGTGATGGAGCGCCACCGCCACCGTTATGAATTCAATAACAAATACCGGGAGACCTTCAGCCGTTTAGGGCTCCGCCTCTCCGGCCTCTCGCCGGGAAGCAAGCTCGTGGAGATCGTGGAGCTTGAGGACCATCCCTGGTTTGTGGCGAGCCAATTCCACCCGGAATTCAAATCCAAACCCGACCAGCCCCACCCGCTCTTCCGTGAGTTTGTCCGGCACGCCCTCGACCGTCGTGAAAACAATCTGCCGGGCGGGGCCGCTTCGGCGGAAAATTCTCCGAATCGTGTTTCGGCGGAGAACAAAAAAGAGCCGACCGAAGCCCCGGCTGCGAGCGAGGTGACTTAGGCCCTGACGTTCCCTCGAACGAGAAGGTGAAGTCCTGTCCCGTTCTACCAACCACCACGATGCATACCGTCAAACTGGGAAAGATCAGCTTTGGAGATCCGAGGAGTTTTGTCCTGATCGCCGGCCCCTGCGTGATCGAAGGCGAGCGGATGGCGTTTTCTCACGCCGAGAAAATTTCCAAAATCGCCGGGCGCCTCAAAATTCCTTTTGTCTTCAAATCGAGTTACGACAAGGCCAACCGCTCTTCGGTGAAGTCCTTCCGGGGCCCCGGCCTCAAAAAGGGCCTGGCGATCCTTGCCCGGGTGAAAAAAGAATTCGGCGTTCCCGTCTTGAGCGACGTCCACTGCAGAGAGGAGATCGGCCCCGCCCAAGAGGTGCTCGACATCCTTCAGATCCCGGCCTTTCTCTGCCGTCAGACAGACTTGATTCTGGCCGCCGGCCGGACGAAGCGGATTGTGAATGTCAAGAAGGGGCAGTTTCTTTCGCCCTGGGAGGTCCGGAACATCATCGATAAACTGGAGTGGGCCGGGACCCGGAAAATTTTGATCACGGAAAGAGGGTCTGCCTTTGGTTATCAGAACCTGGTGAACGATTTCCGGGCCATTCCCATTATGCGGGGATGGGGTTATCCCGTGGTCTTCGATGCCACGCATTCGGTCCAGCTCCCGGGCGGCGAGGGGACGTCCACGGCCGGGCGGCCGGAATTCATTCCCACACTGGCCCGCTGCGCCGTGGCTTCCGGGTGCGACGCCCTTTTCATGGAGGTCCACGAGAACCCGGCCCGGGCCCTCTCGGACGGGACCAACATGCTGGTGCTCAGCCAACTTGAGAAATTACTGAAGGTCCTCGTCGAAATTCGCCGGGCGGCACCGGTTCTGGACGGGGTCTTGAAATGAAAAAAAGGCCCCGGAAAAACCGGACGGTCCTGGAGGCCCGGAGGATTCTTAAAATTGAGGCGGACGCCATCCGCCGCCTCCTTCCCCGGATCGGAAAAAATTTTGAATCTGCCCTCCAACTCCTTTACCAGTGTTCCGGCCGGGTCATTGTGACCGGAATGGGAAAGACCGGTTTCATTGGGCGGAAGATCTCGGCCACCCTGGCTTCTACGGGAACGCCGAGTCTTTATCTCCACCCGGCCGAGGCCTTTCACGGCGATCTCGGGATGGTGACCGGCGAGGACCTGGTGATGGTCTTCTCCCACAGCGGCGAGACGGAGGAAATCATCCGGCTCCTTTCCCCCTTTAAGAAACTCGGCGTCAAGATGATTGCCCTGACCGGAAATCCCCGCTCCACCCTGGCCCGCAATGCCGACGTGGTGCTGGACATTTCGATTGACCGGGAGGCCTGCCCGCTCGGCCTGGCGCCTTCCACCTCGACGGCCGTGGCGCTTGCGATGGGGGACGCCCTGGCCCTCACCCTTCTCAAGAAAAAGGGATTCCGGGAGGAGGATTTTGCCCAGCTCCACCCCGGCGGGAATTTGGGGCGGAAACTTTTGAAGGTGAAAGACCTGATGCGGACCGGCCGCCAGGTTCCCGTGGTCCGGGAGGAGACCCTGATCCAAAAGGCCCTCTTTGCGATTACCCGGGCCCGGGCCGGAAGCTGCACGGTCGTGGACGGTTCCCGGAAGCTCGTTGGAATTTTTACCGACGGCGACCTCCGGCGCCGCCTTCGGGAGAAGGGGGAAAAAATTTTGCTGCGGCCCATTCGGGAATTTGCGACCTTGAAACCGCTCGTGATCCACGAGGACCGGCTCGCCGCCGAGGCGCTCCACCTGATTCGGGAGAAAAAGATCGATGAACTTCCCGTGGTGGACCGCCGGGGGAGAGCGGTCGGGCTCCTCGATATTCAAGACCTCCTCAAGGCCGGGTTTGTCTGATGCGTTACAAGCCTTACCGGTATCCTCTTTATTTGATGCTCCGGCTGTTTCAAGCCGTCGTGCTCTGTCTGCCACGGAACTTTTCGCTCTCGTTGGCCCGGAGGGTCGGCCGGGCGGCCTTTGCCCTGGCCCGCCGGGAGCGGAATAAGACCCTGGAACACCTGACGAGGGCGTATGGCGGGGAGAAAAGCCCGGGGGAAATCAAAAAATTGGGAGAGCGGGTCTTCATCCATTTTGCCGAAACGGCCGTAGAGGTGCTTCGTCTGCCGAAACTGGATCGTGAGGCATTGAACCGTCTCGTGGAAGTGGGAGACGGATTTGAGACGTATCGGCGTCTTCTTGCCGAGGGAAACGGTGTGATCCTTCTGACGGGCCACTTGGGGAATTGGGAACTCATGGGCGCCCTTTTCTGCTTCAACGGATTTCCCGGGACCGTGGTGGGCCGGCGCCTTTACTATGAGAAATTCAATCAAATGATTCTTCGTCTGAGAAAAAAGGCGATGTTGAAGACGCTCTATCAGGACGCCTCTCCGAGAGAATATCTGGAAGTCCTTCGCCGGAATGAGATCCTGGGACTTTTGGCGGACCAGGATTTGGACTGGGCGGACGGCATTTTTGTCCCGTTCTTCGGCCGGCCCGCCTACACGATGACGGCCCCGGTGAAACTGGCCCTGGCGAGCGGGGCCCCGCTCGTCCCGACCTTTCTCGTCCGGGAAGGGGATCGTTACCGCCTGCTCGTGGAGGAGCCGATCCGGGTTGAAATCAAGACCACCCGGGAGGAGGCCCTTCGGGAATACACCGAACGCTGGTCTCGAGTGATGGAAGAAAAAATCCGGGCCTACCCCGATCAATGGGCCTGGATGCACCGCCGGTGGAAGACCCAAAAGCCGGAGGAAGTTTCAGCCCTGGGGGCCGTGTCATGATCAAACGGTTTTTGGTGATGACGGCGGCCCTGATCATTTTTTACATAGGCATTATCCAGCTCCAGCTTTTTTTGAGTGAGCGGCGTGAGGCCCGGGGCGGTTCGGCGGTCCCGGGGCCGGAGATCGAAGACCCCTTCCACCGGGTCTACAGCTTTTCTTTTTCCAAATACACCACGGCCGGCGACAAAGAGATTGAAATCGAAGGCGACTCGGCCGATGTCTTTGCCCGCAACGTGATCCTGAAAAATGTCATTGCCAAGGCCTATGCCGAGGAGTCCCCCGTGACGATCACGGCTGACACCGGAGAAATCGACAAGGCCACCAGCAGGGTCCGTCTCGAAAAAAATGTGGTCGCTACCACAGAGACCGGCACCCGTCTTCTGACCGAGGCCCTGGACATCTTTCCGGCGAAAAAGATTTTGGACACGGCCCTGGAGGCGGAGGTGAAGCGGGACAACATCAATGTGGAGGGAACGGGGGCCCAGGGCGACAGCCGGCTCAAAAAGGTGAAATTCAAAAAGAACGTGACGGTCATCGTGAAAAATCCGGAGTCCGAATCCAAGACCCCCACCGTGATTACCTGCGACGGTCCCCTCGTGGTCAATTATGACGAGAACCTTGCCCGGTTTACTGAGAATGTGCTGGCCGTGGATGAGCGGGGAAAAATTCGTGCCGATGTGATGGATGTTTATTACAATAAGGAAACCCGCCGGGTTTCAAAGATGGTGGCGATGGGAAACGTGGTCGTCGACAACCCCGACGGCCACCAGACCTTGAGCGACAACGTCATTTACCTGGCGGAAGAGGGGAGAATCATTTTGGGAGGCGACGCCGAGGCGCTTTACAAGGAAGGGACGAAATCCGTTGAAACCGGCTTCTAATCTTTCGGGGACCCCCCTCCTGGAGAGCCGGCAGCTCCTGAAAAGTTACCGGGGAAGGACGGTCGTAAACCGGGTTTCCATCAATGTCTTTCGGGGGGAGATCGTGGGCCTCCTCGGCCCCAACGGGGCGGGAAAGACCACGACCTTCTACATGTCGGTCGGGGTGATCAAGCCCGACAGCGGTCACATCTATTTTCGAGGCGAAGACATTACGGGGCTCGCCATGTATCAGCGGGCCCGTCTCGGGATCGGATACCTTTCTCAGGAGCCTTCGATCTTTCGCAAGCTGACGGTTGAGGAGAATATCCTTGCCATTTTGGAGACGCTCGACATTACCCCTGCGGAGCGGGAGGCCCGGCTCGGCCGGCTTTTGAATGAACTCGACATCGCCTACCTGGCGAAGAACAAGGCCTACACCCTCTCCGGCGGCGAGCGGCGGCGGCTGGAGTTGACACGGGCCCTTGTGACGAACCCTTCGCTCATCCTGTTGGATGAACCCTTCAGCGGGGTGGACCCGATTGCCGTTTTTGAAGTGCAGAAGATTTTGACCAAACTCAAGCGTCAGGGCCTGAGCATCCTTTTGACCGATCACAGTGTCCGGGAGACCCTCTCGATCACGGACCGGGCTTACATTATGAATGAGGGAAGGATCGAGGTGTCCGGGTCCTCCCAGTTTCTGGCGACCGACCGCCGGGCCCGGCAAATTTATCTGGGAGAGCGTTTTACGCTGGCTTAATCTTATGGAGATTCACATTACGGCCAAAAACCTTTCCGCCACGGAAAGGATCAAAAGCTGGGTCTTCGAGAAGGTTGGGAAGTTTGAGAAATATTCTTCCCGGCTCGTGGAGTCGCACGTCATTCTCAAGAAGGAAAAATATCTCTACGTGGCGGAAGTGACCTTGTTGGGGGGCCATCTCTATCTTTACGGGGAGGGCCGGGACAAGGAAAGTTTGTTGACGGCGATCGATCAGGCGTGTGACCGGGTTGCTGTCCAACTTAAAAAGTTTCGTGAAAAGTTGAAGGGACACCATTTAGACAAAAGGGGGAAAGGCGAATGACGAAGATCACCGAATTTCTCAGTCCAGAGGCCATCAAGATCGGACTCAAGGCAACGACCAAACCGGAGGCCTTGCAGGAACTGGTGGATGTCCTGGCTTCCGTGAAGGACATCGGAGACCGTAAAGAAATTTTGAAAGCGCTGATGGAACGTGAAAGTTTGGGGTCGACCGGGATCGGCCAAGGCATCGCCATCCCGCACGGCAAGACGGACCGGGTGAAGGAATTGGTGGCGGTCCTGGGGGTCAGCCGGAAGGGTGTCAATTTTGACGCCCTGGATGGGGAGGCGGTCTACATCTTTTTCCTCCTTGTGGCGCCCAAGGACACGGCCGGGCCTCACCTGAAGGCCCTGGCCCGGATTTCCCGGCTTCTCCGGGACAGCTATTTTTGTGAATTGATCAAGCGCTGTCAATCGGCCGACGAGCTGCATCAATTGATCAAAAACGAAGAAGAGAAAAAGCACTGAGGGAGACGGAATCCATGCAATTCTTCAAGTGGCTTTACCCCGGGCTCGGCATCAAGCGCTGGATTATCCTGTGCGCCCTGGGGCTCGGTTTGATCGTGGCGGTCGCCCTTTTTGCCGTCAAGATCATTACCCACAAGAGCATCCTTCTCGGGGCCTTTGCCACGGCCCTTCTGATTTTCGGAATCTTCCTTGTCTATATGGGCATTCGGAACATGGTTCGGATTTTCGTCCGGACCCTGGTGTCTCCCTACCAGGAAGACCCTTTGGTGGACCTGGTTTACCAAAAGCGACAGATCGAATCCCTGTCCCGGGGTCCCCGGGCCGTGGTGCTGGGAGGGGGGACGGGTCTCAGCACCCTTTTACAAGGCGTCAAACTCATGACCAATAACATTACGGCCATCGTGACGGTGACGGACACGGGCGGGAGTTCGGGCCGCCTCCGGGATGAAATGGACGTCCTGCCGCCCGGGGATATTCGTAACTGCCTGGTGGCCCTGGCTGATGCCGAACCCTTGATTCGAAATCTTTTCCAATACCGGTTCGAAGAAGGCAACGGCCTTCACGGACACAGCTTCGGTAACCTTTTCATCACGGCCCTTTCGAAAGTCACCGGGGATTTTGAGAAGGCCATTCGGGCCTCGAGCAAGGTTCTGGCCATTCGGGGGAGGGTGCTGCCCTCCAGCCTGGAAAAGGTGACCCTTGTGGGGGAATTTATGGACGGGTCGGTGGCCGAGGGAGAAACCAACATCACCGACGAACATAAGCCGCTCAGAGCGATTCGCTTAAAACCCAAGGAATGCCGTGCGACCCCGGAGGCTTTGGATGCCATCGGAAACGCAGACCTCATTGTTATGGGACCGGGCAGCCTCTACACGAGCATTCTCCCGAATCTTCTGATCGAAGAAATCCGGGAGGCCCTCCTTCAGAGCGAAGCCTACAAGGTTTTTGTCATCAACATCATGACCCAGCCGGGAGAGACCGACGGCTTCAGCGCCTACGATCATTTGCGGACCCTGGTGGAGCATACCGATCCCCGTTTGGTGGATGTTTGCATCGTGAATGTCAATTCCGTGCCCCCGGCCATTGTGGCGAAGTATCAAGAGAGGGGGGCCGGCCTCGTGAAGCTGGACCTGGACCTGATCCGTGAGAAGGGATACCGGGTGATTGAAGGGGAGCTCCTCAAGGCGGACGGCCAGGTGAGACACGACCCGGAAGCGCTCGCCCGCCTGATTTTTGACCACTATCTCAAACGGCAGCGTGCCGCTGCCTCCGTCCGCTGACATGACTCGGACCGCCACGCTTCTCATCCGCAACCGGCTCGGCCTGCACGCCCGCCCGGCGGCGTTCTTTGTGCAGGCGGCAAACCGGTTTCAAAGTGAGATCTTTGTCCGAAAGGGCCGCTCCGAGGTCAGCGGAAAATCCATCATGGGAATCATGACGCTGGCGGCCGGACGGGGGGCCCAAATCAAAATCAGGGCGACCGGACCGGATGCCGTCCAGGCGGTTGCCTGTCTCAAAAAACTGGTCCGGGACGAATTCGGAGAGCCTTCTCGATGAAGGAGAAGAGCCAGGTTGAGAAAGCAAAGACGCCGCCGGCCGGGGCCAAAAAGTGGACCGGGATCCCCGTCTCCTCGGGGGTGGCGATCGGCAAGGCCTTTGTCCTGCATACGGAAGACTTTTTGGATGTGCCCCGTCTGAAGATCACGGATCGCCAGATCCCGGAGGAAATCACCCGCTTCGAGGATGCCCTGACCCGGACCCGTGCCGACATCCTCGGAATCCGGAAGAAACTCTCGGACGAAATCGGGCGTGACCAATCCGACATCTTCACGGCCCATCTCCTGATTTTGGAAGACCGGAGTTTAATCGAAGACGTCATCTCGGTCATCAAGGACAAGAAGGTCAACTCGGAATTTGCCTTCTCCGAGGTGGTGGAGAAGTATTTCCGGGCCTTTACCCAGGTGGACGATGAATACCTCAAGGAGCGGGTGTCCGATATCCGGGATGTCGCCCGCCGCCTGATGGAAAACCTGGCGGGAAAGGGGCAGAACCCGCTCGCCCACCTGACCGAAAAAGTGATCCTGATTGCCCACGACCTTTCTCCTTCCGACACCGCCACGATGGACAAGCAAAAAGTGATTGCCTTTGCGACGGACGTGGGCGGGCCGACTTCTCACACGGCCATCATGGCCCGCTCAATCGGGATCCCTGCGGTGGTGGGCCTGGAACAAATCAGCCGGGAGGTCAACACGGGGGACCTGCTTGTCGTGGACGGCAATCACGGGATCGTGGTTGTCCACCCGGACAAGAGGACGGTCGAGGAATTCACCCGGGAAGAAAAACGATTTATCGAATTTACCTCCGACCTGGACAAGCTCAGAAATCTTCCGGCTGAAACGCCTGACGGCCACCGGATTGAATTGGCGGCCAACATTGAATTCCCGGACGAGATCCCCTCGGTGCTGGCTCACGGGGCAAGGGGGATCGGGCTTTACCGGACGGAATACTTTTATCTGAACCGCACCGACCTTCCTCTCGAAGAGGAGCAATATGAGGCCTACCGGACCGTGGCGGAAAGGATGAAACCTTATCCGGTGATCATTCGAAGCCTGGACCTGGGGGGAGACAAGTTTCTTTCTTCGCTCGAGGTTCCCCACGAAATGAACCCCTTCTTGGGGTGGCGGGCCATCCGGTTCTGTCTGGCGAGGGTGGACATTTTCAAGGCCCAGCTTCGGGCTGTCCTCCGGGCCAGCGTCCACGGAAATTTAAAGTTGATGTATCCGATGATCTCCAATTTGACCGAGCTCCAGAGCGCCAACCGTCTCCTGGACGAATGCCGGAAGGAGCTGAAAAAGAAAAAGATCCCCTTTGACTCTAAGATGGCGGTGGGGGCCATGATCGAGATCCCCTCGGCCGCCCTGACAAGCGATTCCCTGTCCCGGGAGGTTGATTTCTTTTCCATCGGGACCAACGATCTCATTCAGTATGCCCTGGCCGTGGACCGGGTGAACGAGAAAATTGCCTACCTCTACGAACCCACCCACCCGGCCATCTTGAAACTCATCAAGGAAGTGATCGTGAATGGCCACAGGAATAAAATTTGGGTCGGAAGCTGCGGGGAGATGTCCGGCGACCCGGCCATTGCGGTCCTCCTGATGGGTCTCGGGATTGACGAGATCAGCACGAGCCCCTTTGTCCTGCCGAAGGTGAAGAAGGCCATCCGTCTCGTTTCCTACAAACTGGCCCGGGAAGTGGCCCAAAAGGCCCTTCAGTTCGGCACCGGCGCCGAGGTCCAGAAATTTTTACACCAAAAACTGCACAAAATTCTGAAAAGTCTGGAGGAGGAGTAATGTCTCGAATCGATCGTTTGGATTCCCTGGGAATGGCCGGACTTTTAAAAAATTTTCCCCAGCAAATTGAAGACGCCATTCAAATCGGGGAGGGTTTCAGCGGCAGCGGCGCCGGAGTGCTTCGAGGCCCCCTGGAGAAGGTGATCTTTATCGGAATGGGGGGGTCGGCCATCGGAGGCGATGTGATCCGTTCCCTCCTGGCCCGGGATTCGGCCCTCCCCCTCAGTGTGTCCCGCCATTACCGGCTCCCGTCCTGGGTCGATTCAAAAACCCTGTGCATTTTTTCAAGTTACTCCGGAAATACCGAGGAGACCCTGGCGGGTTTCCAGGAGGGAATGAAGAGAAAACTCCGAAGGGTGGTGATCACCTCCGGAGGGGAACTCGCCCAGCTTGCCCAAAAACAGTCCGTTCCCTGGATCGAGATCCCCAAAGGGCTTCCGCCCCGGGCGGCCCTGGGGTATTCCGTTTTTCCGATCCTGAAACTTTTCTCCAAACTCAATTTGTGGAAGTGGGACGCCCCGGCGGTCCGGGAAACGCTGGCGCTCCTCAAAAAACTGAACAGCGAAAAATTTTCCCCCGAGATCCCCTTGAAATCAAATCCGGCAAGGCAGGCGGCAAAGTCCCTCTGGGGCCGGTTCGTAGCGATCTACGCCGGAACGGAACTCCTTGAAACGGCGGCCCTCCGGTTCCGGAATCAAATCGAAGAGAATGCCAAGGCCCTGGCCTCCCATCACCTGCTTCCGGAAATGAACCACAATGAAATTCTCGGTTGGGAGAATCCCGGCACTGTGATTGGCCGCTCGATCGCCGTTTTCCTGCGGGATTCAGAAGACCACCCCCGCATTCAGCTCCGGTTCAAGATTACCCGGAAGCTCCTGGCGGAGCGGGGAATTGAAATCCAGGAGATGCACTCAGAGGGAAAAAGCCGGCTGGCCCGGCTTTTCTCGGCCATTCTCCTGGGGGATTGGACCAGCTATTACCTGGCGCTTTTTTACGGCGTGGACCCCACTCCGGTTGCGATCATTGAAGACCTGAAAAAGCAGCTTGCCAGGGCAAAATGAAGGTCGTTTTGCTTTGCGCCGGTTACGGGACACGGCTTCGTCCGCTCACCGAAAATCAACCCAAGCCCCTGCTTTCTGTGGCCGGCCGGCCCCTCCTAGAGCACCTCCTCGAGAAAATCGAAGAGATCCCTGCAGTGGATCGGGTGTTCGTCGTGACCAACGGACGCTTCCATTCCCGCTTCAACGATTGGCTGGCGAAGAAACAGACCACAACGGATAGGATTGAGCTTGTGAGTGACGGCACCCGGAGCGAGGAGGAACGCCTCGGGGCGATCGGCGATTTGGGTTTGGTGCGCCGAAAATTTGCGATTCAGGATGACCTTGCGGTCCTGGCCGGGGACAACCTCTTTGATTTTTCGTTGAGAGATTTTTTCGGGTTCGCCGAGTCCCGCCGTCCGCACGTCAGTTTGGGGGTGGTGGACGTCCGGGATCGGGATCGGGCCTCCCGCTACGGGATTGTCCGTATCGGCCCGGATGGGAAGATTGCGGAATTTGTCGAAAAACCCAAGGTCCCGCCTTCCACGCTGGCCTCCACCGGGATCTACTGGTTTGCCCGGGAAAGCCTAGATCTTCTTGACAGATATATTCGTGAAAGCGATAATGCCGACCGCATCGGCGACTTCATCCACTGGCTCGTGAAAGAGGACGCCGTCTATGCGTATCCTTTTGAAGGGAAATGGCTTGATATCGGTGACTTCGATACTTACCGGGAAGCGGAAAGGCTCTTTTCGAAGACCCCCGTCAAACAAACAAGGATAAGGAAAGGGAGATCATGAAAAGTAAAGAGAGACATCTTTTTACCTCCGAGTCGGTGACCGAAGGTCACCCGGACAAACTTTGCGATCAAATTTCGGATGCCATTCTGGATGCCTATCTGGCCAAGGACCCGGCCTCCCGGGTCGCCTGCGAATGCCTGGTGACCACAGGCACGGTCATCATTGCCGGAGAGATCACGAGCCACGCCCAGGTGGACCTTCCGGAGATTGCCCGCCGGGTCATTAAGGAAGTGGGTTACACGGACGCCTCCTACGGCTTTGATTACAAGACCTGCGGCGTCCTCGTAGAAGTCCAGCGCCAGTCCCCGGATATTGCCATGGGAGTGGACCGGGGCGGGGCGGGCGACCAGGGGATGATGTTCGGCTACGCCACCACGCAGACCGAAGAGCTGATGCCACTTCCGATTATCCTTGCCCACAAATTGGTCCGCCGTCTTACCGAAATCCGCAAGGCCGGGATCCTTAAATACCTTCGCCCGGACGGCAAGAGCCAGGTGTCCGTGGAGTATGATGACGGGAAACCGGTCCGGGTGGACACCGTGGTCTTGAGTGCGCAGCATGACGGGGAAGTCCCCCTCAAGACAATTGAACAGGACCTGAAGAAATGGGTCATCCAGGAGATTATCCCCAAGATCTACCTTGATCCTAACACGAAGATTTATATCAACCCCACCGGCCGTTTCGAAGTCGGGGGCCCGCATGGCGACACGGGGCTCACGGGGAGGAAGATCATCGTCGATACCTACGGGGGTTACGGGGCCCACGGCGGCGGCGCTTTCAGCGGAAAGGACCCTTCCAAGGTGGACCGGTCCGCCTCTTATTTCGCCCGCTACCTGGCCAAGAATGTCGTGGCGAGCGGGGTCTCAACGCAATGTGAAATCCAGATCGCTTACGCCATCGGCGTTGCGGAGCCCGTCTCCGTGATGGTGAATACGTTTCGAACGGGCGTCGTGTCCGATTTGCAGATTGCGAAGGCCCTTCAGGAACTCTTTGACTTCACGCCCCAGGGGATCATCGAAAAGCTCAAGCTGCGCCGGCCCGTTTACCAAAAGACGGCGGCCTATGGGCACTTTGGCCGGAACGAGGAAGACTTTACCTGGGAGGCGCTTGACGGTGCGCCGAGGATCCGGAAGGCCCTGGGTTTAAACTCCGAAAAAAGTTCTGCTGCTCATGAAACTCGACGTCAAGAACCGCTCCTTAGCGCCACACGGGAATAAGCGGATCCTCTGGGCGGAGCGGCAGATGCCCGTCCTCCGCTCCATCCTGGAAGATTTCCGCAAGCGAAAACCCCTCCGGGGGTTCCGGATCTCGGCCTGCCTTCACGTCACCACCGAAACCGCCAATTTGATGCGCACGCTGAAAGCGGGCGGGGCGGACGTGGTTCTTTGCGCCTCCAATCCCTTGAGCACCCAGGATGACGTGGCGGCTTCCCTGGTGGAAAATGAAGGCATCCCGGTTTTTGCCCGGAAGGGCGAAGATTCCAAGACGTATTACCGCCATATTCGTTCTGCCCTGGAGCATCATCCCGAGATTACGATGGACGACGGCGCCGATCTGGTGTCGGAGATCCACGGAAAGATGAAGTCACTCGCCAACGGGGTCTTTGGCGGGACCGAGGAGACGACCACCGGGGTGATCCGCTTGAGGAGCCTTGAGGCCAAGGGGCTTCTTCGTTTTCCCATCTTTGCCATCAACGATGCCGATACAAAGCATCTCTTCGATAACCGTTACGGCACGGGCCAATCCACGATTGACGGGGTCATTCGGGCGACCAATGTTCTCCTGGCCGGCTCCACCTTTGTGGTGGGCGGTTACGGCTGGTGCGGCCGGGGGTTGGCGTCCCGGGCACGAGGCATGGGGGCGCACGTCATTGTCACGGAAACCGGTCCGCTCCGGGCCCTGGAGGCCGTGATGGACGGGTTTCAGGTGATGTCCATGAAAGAGGCGGCCCGCCGGGGCGATATTTTTGTGACCGTGACCGGCAACCTCAACGTGATCCGCCAGGAACATTTTCGGGCCATGAAAGACGGTGCCATCGTGGCCAATTCCGGCCATTTCAACGCCGAGATCGATATCCCGGCGCTTAAGAAATTGTCCCGGAAGAGCCGTCTCGTGAGGGATTATGTCGAGGAGTTTGTCCTTTCGGGCGGAAAGCGGATTTACCTTCTTGCCGAGGGAAGGCTTGTGAATCTCTCCACGGCTGAGGGCCACCCGGCGAGCGTCATGGACATGTCCTTTGCCAATCAGGCTTTCTGCGTGGAGGTCCTGGCCCGCTCGGGCCGGATGCTTGAGAAAAGAGTTTACCGGGTCCCCGAGACGATTGATGCCAAGGTGGCCCGGCTGAAGCTCAAGGAAATGAAGATTTCCATCGACTCCCTGACTCCCGAACAGAAGCACTACCTCGCTTCCTGGGAGCTCGGCACCTAAGTCCTTCTACTCGTTCGCCCTCTCCAGATAAAACACCGCCGCCACCGAAAATAAAATCGTATTCAGCCAGGCGCTGAAAAAGGGGAGAAGCCTCCCGGTTTTTCCGAGGGCCAGGGTAATGGCCCCCGTCACGTGAAAAAGGAAGACCACGCCCAGACAAATCAGGACGTTAAAGGCGATCACCTTTTTGGAACGGGTGGGGGAGAGAAGCGGAAAGGCAATCAGCATCATTACAAGGGACTGCCAGGGGGCGGCGATGCGGTATTGGTGTTCCACCTTTTCGTTGTAAGCCCGCACACCGTTTTCTTCGAGCTTTTGGATATAGTGCCTTAATTCCTTGCTGCTCAGGAACTGGCTTTCGCTGGAGGCGTGGCGCAGGTCCTCGGGGCTGGTCCGGACGTCGGCGTAGACCCGGGTCACGAAACTTCTCGGCTCCCCCAGAATTTGCCCCTCGGGGTCCATCTCGTATTCCGTCACGTTTTCGAAGACCCAGCGGTTTTCCCGCCACGCCCCTTTTTTAGCCACCATCTTTCGCCGGGTGTTGCGGGTCTGGGGGTCGAGCCAGAGGAGGATGGCATCTTCCACCCGCCTCTTCCCGTAGTCAAAATAGCGGTAGTATTGAAGCTGGTTTCCCTCGCTGTAGTAGGTGACGTTTTCGGCGACCTGCCCCGCCCCCTCTCCCTTTTTCTTTTCAATGTGAATTTCACGGATTTCACTGGCGGCGTGGAAAGTGGCCGGGACGACCGTGTCGCCCAGGAGGAGACAGAGGACGCCGATCAAAAAACCGAAGAAAAGGAGCGGGCGGACAATGCTGTTGATCTCAAGCCCCGCCACCTTCATGGCCACGATTTCGTTGTGGAAATTGAAGCTTACGAGGAGATAAAACGTCCCGAGGAGCGTGGCCCAGGGGATGGTCTGTGAAAAGGAGACCGGGATCAGCAGGAGATAATAGCGGAGGATCAGGGCGAGGGACGTTTGATTTTTCAGGAGCGCATCCAGGTTGTCAAAGACATCCGCAATCAGGACCAGAAAGACCAAGATGAGCGAGCAGAGCAGGACCGGAAAAAAAAGTTCACGGAGAAGGTAACGGTCGAGGACCCTCATGGGATCAGTGAAGGAGGGCCCGGGTCAGGGCGAGGCAGCCGACCCGGGACGCCCCCTGGGCCTTCAGGGTTTTTGCCGCCTCTTCCAGCGTGGCCCCGGTCGTGAAGATGTCGTCGACGAGGAGAATCGATTTCGAACGGACCCGGGCCCGGGAGGAAACCCGGAAGGTCTGGTCGAGATTGAGCTTGCGGGCCTCCCGGCCGAGGAGGCTCTGGGGCGGGGTGGAGCGCCTCTTCGTGAGGCCCCGTTCCTTTACGGGGAGGTCGCGGCCTCTCAAGAGCAGACATTTCCGGACCCTTTGGGCCAAAAGGGCGGATTGGTTAAATTCCCGCTGCCATTGGCGGCGGGGGTCGAGCGGGACGGGGAGGATCAGGTCGTAACGGCCGAGGCCCGGCCGGCGTTCCAGGAAAAGCGACAAGGCCCCGCTGAAAATCTCGAGAAGGTCCCTTCGGCGGTCAAATTTAATCTGGTGGACAAGGTCTTTGATCAATCCCTCGTAACGGAAAAGGGCCCACGCCTCCTCTCCGTGAGTGAGCGGCACCCGGATCCGTTCCTCCGAGGGCAGGAATTTCAGTTTTTGAAACCCCTCGAGGCAAACCGCACAGATCCCCCGCTCTTCGAGTTCCAGGAGCTTCTCGCAGGCGGCGCACCGGCTGGGGTAGAAGAGTCTGAGCAAGGCCTCCCCGTAACGGGGGAGCGTTTCGTGGAAGTTCACGGGGCGTTACTATACTGGACTTGCTGATTGATTTCAAGGACGGGACGGGTATAATACCCCCACTGTGACAAAAGTCCTGGTCGGAGATAACGAGCCCCTCGAGAAGGCCCTGAGACGGCTCAAGAAAAAAATGGAGCGTGAAGGGATCCTGAAAATCCTTCGGGCCCGCAAGCACTACGAGAAACCGAGCGAAAAGCGCCACCGGAAAATCCGGAGCAATAAAAAGAGAAGATTCTGACCCCGAGTTTGAGCCCCCCGTTCGAGCGCCCCGTGCGTAGAGAATTTTCATGGAAACCCTCTTCCAAAATTTCTCCCAGTATTTAACCGAGGTCTCGCCGCTGGCTTATTTGGTGGCCTTCCTGGGGGGTGTGTGGGCGAGTTTTACCCCCTGCATTTACCCGATCATTCCGATTTTGGTGGGGGTGATCGGCGCCACAGGCGTCAAGAGCCGGCTCAGGGCCTTTCAGCTTTCTTTGGCCTTTGTCCTGGGGACAGCCGTCACTTATTCTCTCCTGGGCCTCGTGGCCGCCCTCACGGGGCGGATCTTTGGGCAATTCACAAGCCATCCGATCGCCTATCTTTTGGTGGGAAATCTCTGCCTTGTTTTTGCCCTTTCCATGCTGGGGCTTTTTGAAATCAAACTTCCGGGCCCGTGGGGTGAGGCCGGGGCAGGCGGCAGGGAAAGAGGGGCTTTCAGCGTTTTTCTGATGGGGGCCGGTTCGGGGGTCGTGGCGGCGCCCTGCACGGTCCCGGTTTTGGGGGCGCTCCTTGTCTTTGTCGCTCAAAGCCGGAATCTTTGGTTTGGCGCCTCGCTCCTTCTCACCTTTGCCCTCGGCCTCGGGACCCTTTTGGTGCTCCTCGGGACCTTTACGGGCCTCCTTACCTCCCTCCCGAAGTCCGGCGTCTGGCTTCTCCGCCTAAAACAGCTCTTTGGAATTCTCCTCATCGGCGTGGCCGAATTTTTCATCCTCCAGGCCGGCAAATCGATGTGAGGGGCCGGCAAAGACTCCGTGATATGATGACTCATTTATTGAGGGCAATCTGATGTCGGCTAAATATCAGGTCCTGAAGGGGATGGTGGACCTCCTCCCGGGGGAAATTGAGAAGTGGCAGTGGCTCGAGGAGAAGGCCCGGGTTTTTCTGGAGGCCGGGGGCTATAAAGAAATCCGCACCCCGATCGTTGAGCCCCTGGAACTTTTCAGCCGCTCGCTCGGCGAGGGGAGCGACATCGTCCATAAGGAAATGTATGCCTTTGAGGACCGGGGCGGGCGGAAAATCGCCCTCCGGCCGGAGATGACCGCCTCCGTGGCCCGGGCCGTCCTCGAGAACCACCTCTTGAAGAAATCAAAGTCCCTCCGGCTTTACTACCTGGGGCCCATGTTTCGGGCCGAGCGCCCGCAGGCGGGCCGCAGACGCCAGTTTCACCAGATCGGGATTGAGCTTGTGAATGAATCAGGCCCGGCGGCCGACGGCGAGGTCATTTCACTTCTCTGGCGGTTCCTTCATTATGCGGGCCTCGACGGGGCGACGCTCAAGCTGAACCACCTCGGCTGCTCAAAGGACCGGCCGGCCCTCGTGACTTCCCTCAAGAATTATTTTTCCGGGGAGAAGGCCAAGCTCTGCGCCGAGTGTCATTACCGGCTGGAGAAAAATGTCCTCCGGATTTTCGACTGCAAAAACGAAGGCTGTCAGCCCGTCATCCAAAAAGCGCCGTGGGAGGATTTTTGCTCCCACTGCCGGAAAAATTTTGACGAGGTGAAGACTGTTTTGAAAACGGAACACGGGATCACGCCTCAGATAGAAAGACGCCTCGTGCGGGGCCTTGATTATTACACGGGCTCGGTGTTTGAAGTGACCGGCCCGGGGCTCGGGGCACAGGACGCCGTGGCCGGAGGCGGGCGCTACGACAGCCTCTACGAATCGCTGGGCGGAGAGAGTGTGCCGGCGACCGGATTTTCGATCGGTTTGGAGAGGCTTCTCACGGCCCTCGAGGGATCCGGCAGGGACCCTTTGAAGGCCGTTCAGGCCCGCACCCTTTACATCGCCTCCCTGGCGGTGAATGTGCAGATTCGAAATTTTTGCCGTGAATTGATCCTGAATTTGAGGGAGGCCGGCTTTCCCGTTGAAACCCATCTTCAGGAAACCTCCTTGAGTGAACACTTGAAGCGGGCCAACCGGCTGGGCCTTCGCCACGTCCTGATTGCCGGCGAGTCGGAAGTCCAAAAAGGGAAACTGGCTTTGAAGGATTTGGAAAAACACACGCAGCAGGAAATCGATCGGGCCCAACTTGTTTCCACCTTAAAGGCCCTCCTCTGATGTTTCGGACCCACACCGCAGGCTCTCTCACAAGCGCCCAGATCGGAAAGAAGGTGTCGCTCGCCGGCTGGGTCCACACCCGTCGGGACCACGGCGGCCTCATTTTCATTGACCTTCGGGACCGTTGGGGGATCGTGCAGCTTGTCTTCAATCCCAAGGCAAACCCGGCCGTCCACGGCCAGGCGGAGAAACTCCGTTCGGAATTTGTGGTCCGGGTCGAGGGCGAAGTCCGGCGCCGCCCGGCCGGGACCGAAAACCCGAAAATCCCGACCGGCGAAGTGGAAGTCCTGGCCGAAGCGCTGGAAATCCTGAACGAATCGCCGACGCCGCCCTTTGAAATTTCCGGGAGCGACGTGATCTCGGAAGACCTCCGCCTCAAATACCGTTTCCTTGATCTCCGCCGGCCCGACATGCAGGAGAGCCTCCGATTCCGTTACGAACTGACACGAATTGTCCGGGATCATCTTCATTCACTTGATTTCATCGAAGTCGAAACCCCGGACTTGACGAAGAGCACTCCGGAAGGGGCCCGGGATTTTCTCGTCCCTTCCCGTCTGACACCCGGGGCCTTTTACGCCCTGCCGCAATCGCCCCAGCTTTTTAAACAGCTCTTGATGGTTTCCGGCTTTGACCGCTATTTTCAACTGGCCCGCTGCTTCCGGGATGAAGACCTCCGGGCCGACCGCCAGCCGGAGCACACGCAGATCGATCTGGAGATGTCCTTTGTCACGGAGGAAGACATTATGAATGTGGTGGAGGGGATGACGGCCGACATTTTCGAGAAACTCCTTCAGAAGAAAATCGAGCGGCCCTTCCGCCGAATTCCCTACGAGAAGGCCCTCGCCCGTTACGGCTCGGACAAGCCCGATCTTCGCTATGAGATGTTTTTGGAGGACGTGACCGAGCTCCTCAAAGGGAGCGAGTTTAAAATTTTCAACGAAGTCATCGAGGGAGGAGGGAAGATAAAAGCCCTCGTCTTTCCAACGCCGGCGGGGAGCGAGCTCTCTCGAAAGGATTTCGACGAGTTGACGACCCATCTTCAGGCCCTCGGCGCCAAGGGGCTCGTTTGGTTCAAGGTGAAGCGGGAGGACGAAGTGGAGTCGCCTGTGGCGAAATTTTTTCAAGCGGGACAAATCGCCGCCCTCGTTAAAAAATTGGCCGCCCGGCCGGGCCAAGTCATCTTCATTGTTGCCGGTCCGGACCCCGGGGCCTCCATTTTGCTCGGGGCGCTGCGAACTCACTTGGCGGAGCGTTATCCACTGATTCCCCCCGGCCGTTTCGAATGGACCTGGGTCACTGAGTTCCCGCTCCTCGAATGGAGCGAGGAAGAAAAACGCTTTGTAGCGCTTCACCATCCCTTCACCTCTCCCCGGGAAGCGGATGAACCTTTGCTGGGCGAGGCGCCTGAGAAGGTCAAAGCCCGGGCCTACGACCTCGTCCTGAACGGGACAGAGATCGGCGGCGGGAGTATCCGAATCCACAAACGGGCGGTGCAGGAAAAACTTTTCCGGGCCCTCAAAATCAGCGCCCAGGAGGCGGAGGAAAAGTTTGGATTTCTCCTGAAGGCCCTTAGTTTCGGGGCCCCTCCCCACGGCGGAATTGCCCTGGGGGTCGACCGCCTTGTTGCCATTCTACGAGGCAAGGATTCCATCCGGGAGGTCATTGCTTTTCCCAAGACCCAGAAGGGGACCTGCCTTTTAACGGATGCCCCCTCGGGCGTTTCTCCGAGGCAATTGAAGGAGCTTCATATCAAGCCGGCTTGAAGCAAAAAAAGGGAACACAGGCTATCCTTTAATCAATGGAAAAGACACTCAAGCTCCGGACCAACGAAGAGGCGATCAAGCTTTACGGGAGTCTCGATGAGAACCTTCGCTTTGCGGAAAAGGAATTCGGGGTCCACCTCTCCGCCCGCAACCACGTCCTGACCTTGACCGGCGCCAAACGGGATGTCAGCCGGGCCCACGATTTTTTCCTCGATCAGTTGGAACGAATTCGATCCGGTGAGGCCCCCAAGGTTCGGGGGCGGGACGCCGGTGAAAAAAAGCCGGAGGTCCCAAGCCGTGGAGAGGTGAGTTTTTTCCACAAAGGGGCGATCATCAAAGCCAAGTCCAAGGGCCAGCAGGATTATCTGGAGGCCATCCAGGCGCACGACATTGTGATTGCCATCGGACCCGCCGGCACCGGAAAGACCTTTCTGGCGATGGCGGCGGCGCTCGATGCCCTGAAGAAAAAACAGGTCGATCGAATTGTGCTGACCCGCCCCGCCGTGGAGGCAGGCGAGAGCCTCGGGTTTCTCCCCGGCGACCTTTACGCCAAGATCAACCCTTATCTCCGGCCGCTTTACGATGCCCTTTACGAGATGGTCGATTTTGACGAGGCGGCCCGTTACTTTGAGAGACGGATCATCGAAGTGGCGCCCCTGGCCTACATGCGGGGCCGCACCTTGAACGATTCCTTCGTGGTCCTCGACGAGGCGCAGAACACGACGCACGCCCAGATGAAAATGTTTTTGACCCGCCTGGGTTTCTCTTCCAAGGTCGTCGTGACGGGAGACGTGACCCAGATCGACCTTCCGGGCGCCAAGCGTTCCGGCCTCGTGGAAATCCAGACCATTCTGGCCGGCATCAAGGGCATCAAATTCGCATTCCTCTCGGAGAAAGATGTGGTCCGACACCCGCTCGTCCAGGAAATTATCCGGGCCTATGAAAAGCACGAACGGCCCTAGATTTTTCCGCTGGGGTCTTTACGCTCTGGCGTTTTTTCTCGGCACCTTCCTCCTGGTGGTTCAGAAATCCCTGCCTGACATTAAGACAGAGTTTGTCATCGGTGAGCCGGCGCCCCGCACTGTCTTTTCCCCGATCCACGTCTCTTTTGTCGATGAGGAGGAGACGGCACGGCTCCGGCGGGAAAAAGAGGCCGGGGTCTTGAGCGTTTACTCCCTCGATCCCCGGGTGGAGCGGGAAATTTCTTCAGAGACGGAGAAACAGATCGGCGAGGCAGGCCTGGAGAAACCGGAGGCCCGGGAGGAGGTTTCAAAGGCCGTTGCCCGGCTTGTGGAGAAATTTCTGAAGGAGGGGGTTTTCCCGGATTCGGTCAAAGAAAAGCTGTCCGGTTCCGGGACCCTCCGGATCGAGCTCGGGGATTCGGAAGGCAGGGCGGAAGCTCCCCGGGAGGTCAAGTCCCTTGTGACCGTTTCGGAAGCCAGGGCAAAGGCTGCGGCCCTTCTTGATCGGGAGGGCTTCAAGGACCGGCCCGTGCGTTCCACGGCGCTTGAGATTTTTTCGAAGGCCCTCCGGCCAAACCTTGTTTTTGATGAAGCCAAAACGAAAGAACGCCTCAAGCAGGCGGCGGATTCGGTGCCTCCGGCGGCCGAAGTGGTCAAGCGGGGAGAGATGATCGTGCAGAGGGGGCTCCTTGTGACGGCCGAAGATCAGGAGCGGCTTCGTCAGGTCCGGAAAAAGATGGCCAAAAAGCAGGTCCAAAGCCGCCTGGTGTCTTCGGCCCTCTTTATTTTTCTGGGGCTCCTGGTGACGGCCCTTTATCTTGGGCAGTTTGAACCCAGGGAACAGAACTCGCCCGCCTTTCTGGCTCTGGTCCTGACCGTTTTTGGCGTGACCCTCGGAGTTGAAAAAGCCGCCCTTTTATTTCCAAATTCCTCCGTCTACCTTTTGCCCGGCGCCGTGGCCGCCATCCTTTTGACGCTCCTCCGGGGCCCCGGGCTGGGAATTTTGGGGGCGTTGGCCGTCTCCATTTTTTCAGCCCCCCTGGCAGAGTTTCGGATCGACATCCTTCTTATGATTCTTCTGGGCTCCCTCACGGCGGTTTTTGCGGCCCGGGGAATTCGAAAGAGGATCCAGTTCTTCAGGCTGGGTCTGGTGGTGGGTTTGGTCAATACGCTGGCGCTGGCGGCCTATTCCTTTTTCCAGGAATGGGAATTCAGGGAAGCCCTGGGGATCACCCCCCTCGGCCTGGCCAACGGCTTTCTCGTGACGATGCTTTCTTTTTTCCTGGTGCCCCTCCTGGAGTCCCTCTTCAATTTGACGACCGACATTACCCTTCTCGAACTTTCCGACCTGAACCACCCGCTCCTTAAAAAAATGGTGGTTGAGGCGCCCGGCACGTATCACCACAGCCTGGTGGTCAGCACCCTGGCGGAGGCGGCCTCGGAGGCGATCGGGGCCAACGCCCTCCTGGCCCGTGTCGGGTGCTACTTTCACGATATCGGAAAGATTGCCCGCTCGGAATATTTCACCGAGAACCAGACGCCGCAGACGGGGAACAAACACGAGAAATTGACTCCCAGCATGAGTTCGCTCGTGGTGATGAATCACGTCAAAGACGGAATTACGCTGGCCCGGAAATACAAGCTGAAGGAAGTGATTGTCCGATTCATTCCGGAGCACCAGGGCCAGGGGATTGTTTATTACTTTTACCGGAAGGCCCTGGACCAGGCGGCCCCGGGCGAGAAGGTGAATCCGGATGATTTCCGTTATCCCGGGCCCAAGCCGCAGAGCCGGGAGACGGCCGTGGCCCTTTTGGCGGATTCCGTCGAGGCGGCGAGCCGTTCTTTAAAGGAGGTAAGCCCAGCCGTGATCCGGACGCTGGTGCGGAAAATCATCAACGACAAGTTTATCGATGGGCAGCTTGACGAGTGCGACCTCACGCTGAAAAACCTCCATAAGATTCAAGAAAGTTTTGTCCAGAACCTGACGGCAATTTTTCATACCCGTGTCAATTACCCCGTCGCCCAACCCGATCCGCACCAGCCGGACCTTTTTGAATCGGACCAGTTTTCAAAGTTCCATTGACCTCCGACCGGCACCGTTTTGAGATTACCGTTGAAAACCGCCAGAAGCGAATCCGGATTTTACGCCCCCGGCTCCTTCGGCGGGTTCGGGAAGTTCTGGCACGGCTCGGGTGGAAGCGGGCGGGCCTTTCCCTTCTTTTGGTGGACGATGCCGAAATCCGCCGTCTTCACCGCCGGTTCCTGGGTCAAGACCGTGCGACGGACGTCCTGGCCTTTGGTCAGCAGGAAGGTAAGCCCTTTCCGGGACGGGGGACGCCCTTTTTGGGGGACGTGGTCGTTTCGGTTGAAACGGCAAGGCGGGCCGGCCCCGAATATGGAAACCGGTGGGACGAGGAACTGCTTCTTTATCTCTGCCACGGGATCCTCCATTTGATGGGCTGGCAGGATTCGACACCGGCCCAAAGGGCCCGGATGGATCGGAAGCAGCAGAATCTCCTGAGAAAGGTCTTGGGCGCACGATGGCGATCCAAAAATCGGAAGCTTTTGTTCTAAAGTCCCTGCCCTTTCGGACCAGCTCCCTTTTGGTGACCACCTTCACCCGTTCTTTCGGGAAAGTGAAGGGGGTGGCCAAGGGAGTGCGCAAAGAGGGGATTCCCCGGCCCGGCACGTTCGAGCCCTTCACACTGCTTGAGATTGTCTTCTATGAAAAGATCCGTTCCGAAATTCATTTGATTTCAGAGGCCTCCATCCTGGAAAGTTTTAATCCGCTGCGTTCCAATCTCGAAACCCTGGCAACTGCTTACTATTTGGCTGAATTGGTAGACCAGGTCACCCAGCCCCACGATCCCCACGAAGCGATTTTCGATCTCCTTCATTTTGCCTTTCAATTCCTGCCGACGCTTTCACCCGCCTTCATGGTCCTGTTTTTTGAAACGAGGCTCCTTCACGAGGCCGGACTCCTGCCGCATCTTGAAAGCTGCCTCGGCTGCGGCGAGAAGGGACTGGAAAAAATCTATTTCAGTCAAAAACATGGGGCCCTTTTTTGTTCCAAGTGCCGGCACAAATCTCCCGGGGCAAAGGCCTTGAATCCCGGGGCCTTGGAGGCTATTAGGAGGGTCGTGAGCGAGTCCCCCTCGGAGGCGATCCGCCAATCTTTGGATCCGGGGGTGGAAAAGGAAATAGGGAACCTGATGGAGGGGTTCTTGTCTGACCGCCTGGGGGGCCGCCTCCGGAGCCGCCGCTTCCTGAATCAAGTCCGCTCCCTCAAACTCCGCAGCGTAAAAATATCTTAACCCCTTATTTTCATATACAAGTAGAGAGCTTATTTTTCGCTCATTTGACAAGCCCGGAAGTGGGTGCTATCTTTTTTCCGAAGGCCGAAAAGGCCTTTTTATTGGCACCTAAATTAAGGGCGTTTAAAAAGATTTAAGTGAGAAGGGGTGGAGAGAAAATGAAAGAACCTTGCTTCTACTTCGATATCGACAAGCAGGAGAGAGACACGGTGATCCGTTATCTCCTCGGGTCTTTGGTGCGCTCCCGGATGGATTTGGAGGTGGCTCCTTCGGAAGAGCAGGAGGATGAGGACGTGAATGTCTATCTGTCGCACCTGCTTTTTGCCATTGCGCTCCCCGAGTATCACGAACTGGCCGAACCCTATCTCTCCACCGATTCGAGCGATGTCCTGCGCTGGGTGCAGGCGACCGAGGACCGAACCATCCGCTATTTTATTTTTAAGGTGAATGCCGACTACCTTCTCGTTCACCTCGCTATTTTTGAGGACCTCGCCGCCAAGGCCCGCCATGGGATTTTCCGGCGCTCTGAAAGGCACTTTTCTGAACTCGGCCGGCTTTACTACGAGCAGGCGGCCAATTATCACGCCCGGATTTATCGGAAGAGAACCGGCATCGGGGATGTCCTCCAGAAGCTCTCCAGGAATTTTGATCTTTATACGAATATCCTTCGGACCGTCCGAAGGGATTACTTCAGTTTTCTGAACCGGTTCCGGGACCAGGCGTTTGACAAGTTCATGGAAGAGTTCGGGCGCTATGAGCAGGAGACGACCCGGCAGGAGAGGATTGACCGATTCCTCGATCTTTATGCGGCGTGGCTCCGGACCAAAGATCATCAGCTGGAGCAGAGAATTCATGATGAACTCGGGAAACTCAGGCAGTTTGATCCCCAGTTCGGAAAGGGAGTTTTCAGTGACCCAAAGGGCCCGTAAATTCCGATCTTTGGAGGACCGGCTCCTCCAGCTTTATTCCACCTGGCAAAAGACCCATCAGTTGCAGCTGGCCGTGGCCTGTCTCAAGCTCCTCACACAACTGATGGAATTGAATCCGCATTACTCCTTCCGCCACCCGTTTGACCGGGCCTTTTAACGAGCCCCGCTCCGAAAATCCGGCCGCCTTTTTCTTTCCCGGGGAGTCTGTTATAATCCTGCCTTTCCTTAGAAGGACTTCCGATGCGACATAAACCCGTTTCCTTTGAACCTCCGGAAAGGCTTAAAAAACTGCCGCCCTACCTTTTTGTGGAGGTGGACCGGCGAAAGCGGGAGCTCCGGGCCCAGGGAAAAGATGTGATTGACCTGGGGGTGGGGGACCCGGATCTTCCGACCCCTGATTTCATTATCGAGGCCCTGGCCGAGGCCGCCCGGGACCCCAAGAACCACCGCTATGCCCTTGATCAGGGCCTGCCGGAACTTCGGGAGACCTTTGCCCGCTGGTTTGAAGAACGGTTTCGGGTCCAACTCGATCCGCACGAAGAAATTCTGCCCTTGATTGGTTCCAAGGAGGGGATTGCGCACCTGCCGCTCTCTTTTTTAAATCCGGGCGACGTGGCGCTCGTGCCCGACCCCTGTTACCCGGTCTACAAGTCGGCCGTGCACCTGGCCGGGGGCGTTCCGCACCTTCTCCCGCTTCTCGGGTCGGCGGATTTTTTGCCCGACCTGGACTCGGTCGAACCTTCGATTCTGGAGAAGAGCCGGCTTCTTTTTCTGAATTACCCCAACAATCCCACGGCAGCGGTTGCTCCGAGAGAATTCTTTGAAAAGGCCGTTGCTTGGGCCCGAGGGCACGGAATCTTGATTGCTCAGGATGCGGCCTATTCGGAAATGACCTTTGACGGGGAGCGGGCCTTGAGCCTCCTTGAAATCGAAGGCGCCCGGGAGACGGCCGTGGAGTTTCACTCCTTGTCCAAGACTTATAATATGACCGGCTGGCGAATCGGATTTGCCGTGGGAAACCGGGAGGTGATCCGGCTCCTCGGGAAGGTGAAATCGAATATCGATTCCGGAATTTTTCAGGCCGTCCAGCTGGCCGGCAAGCGGGCCCTGGAGGAGGGCCGGGCCGCCTATGAGCCGCTCGTCAAAATTTACCAGAAGAGACGGAATCTTTTTATTCGGGGGCTGGAAGGTCTCGGCTGGAATGTTCCGCTCCCCAAGGCAACCTTCTATTGCTGGATCCCCGTTCCGGCGGGTTACACTTCGCAGGAATTGGCGATGAAACTTTTGGAGGAGGCCCAAATCATCGTGACGCCGGGAAATGGCTTTGGCCCCAATGGCGAAGGCTATGTCCGGGCCTCCCTGACCCTTCGCGAAGAACGTATTCAAGAGGCCCTTCGGCGAATCGAAAAGATTCACACCCACTGGCACGGGAAGTGACTGGGGGTTGCGCTTGGAACACGTCTTCATCGGGGCCGGATCCAATCTCGGGGACCGGGGCCGCACCCTGACAGAGGCCCGGCTCAAAATCGGAAAATTCCCCGGGACCCGTTTTCTTCGAAGCTCTTCGGTGATCGAGACGGAACCGGTGGGCGGCCCGCCGCAGGGAAAATTTTTGAATGCGGTCTGGGAGATCGAAACGTCACTCGGCGCCCCCGAACTCCGGGACCGGCTCCTCGGGATCGAATCCGAACTCGGGAGGGTCCGGACCGTGAGGAATGCGCCTCGTCCGATTGATCTCGATATTCTTTTTTACGGGGACGAGGTTGTCTCCGGGGCCCCTCTCGAAATTCCCCACCCCCGGCTTCACGAGCGGGCCTTTGTCTTGGGGCCGCTTGCGGAATTGGCACCCGGGAAGTTCCATCCGAAATTGAAAAAAACCGTCAAAGAGCTTCTGGAAAGTTTGGAGTCAAACCGATGAAGGAAATCAAAAACCCCAAGACCCTCCAGCGGGAAATGGAACGGCTTCGCCGGAGCGGCCGGACCCTTGGTTTTGTCCCGACGATGGGTGCGCTCCACGAGGGGCACCTTTCGTTGGTTCGGAGGGCGAGAAGGGAAAACGATGTCGTCGTGGTCAGTCTTTTTGTCAATCCGCTTCAGTTCGGCCCGAAGGAAGATTTCAGCCGTTACCCGCGCTCTCTGGGAGAGGACCGCCGGGCCCTTCGGCAGGAGAAGGTAGATTACCTTTTTCGGCCGCTCGCCCCCTCCTTTTATCTTTCCGGCCACCAGACTTTTGTGGAGGCGAGAGAGTTAAGCCGGGGGCTTTGCGGCCGTTTCCGGCCGGGGCATTTCCGGGGCGTGGCCACGGTCGTCACCAAACTCTTTAATCTCGTGATGCCTCACCGGGCCTATTTCGGCGCCAAGGATTATCAGCAGGCCCGGATCGTGCAAGCGCTCGTGCGGGACTTGAATTTCAATCTGGAGATCAAAGTTTTGCCGACCTTGAGGGACCGTGACGGATTGGCTTTGAGTTCACGAAATCGCTACCTCTCTTCTCGAGAGAGGAAACGGGCGCTCGCAATCCCCCGTGCCCTCGCGTGGGCCCGGGACGAGGTCCGGAAGGGACAGCGGAGTCTTCCTTCTCTCAAGCAGGGGATCCTTCGCCGGCTCCGGGCTTCGAAGGTCAGGATAGATTATGTCGAATTTGTCGAACCCGATGATCTAACACCGGTTAGAGGGCTCAAGGCCCCTTTTTTGATCGCCGTGGCCGGATGGGTTGGGAAGACACGGTTGATTGATAATGCTATAATGTGGCCCTAAAAAAAGCCCATGTTTCGCCAATTCTTGAAGTCAAAAATTCACCGCGCCACCGTCACCGACGCCCAAGTGGACTATGAAGGGAGCATCACGATTGACGAAGAGCTCCTCAAGGCGGCAGACATTCTCCCCTATGAAAAAGTTTTGATCGCCAATCTGAACAATGGTTCCCGGATCGAAAGTTATGCCATTCAGGGTGAGGCGGGTTCGGGGGTGATCTGCTTGAACGGCGGCGCGGCCCGGTATGGCTCCAAGGGGGACCTGGTCATCATTATGAGCTTTGCGGTGCTCGAGGAAAATGAGATCGAGACCCATCGGCCGAAGGTTGTTTATGTCGACCGCCAAAATCGAATTCTCTCGTTGAAACATACCCGGCCGCTCGAATCTTTCTAAGTTTGCCACGGTCTCACCCTGTCCGTTTCCCGAGATATGAAGCCCCTTAAGATCGGAGTCATTGGTCTCGGTGCCATTGGGTCCCGCCTGGTTGAAATCCTGTCCCGGGAATTTCACCGGCAGGGACGCATTGCCTATCTCTGTGACCTCCGGAAAGAAAAAATTCTGGAGATCCGGAAGAAATTTGCCCCCCAAGCCCGGGCGCTCAGCTGGCAAAGACTCGTGGCGTCCAGTGATCTAGTGATTGAAACAGCCTCGCAGGAGATTGCCTTCCCCGTTGCCCAGAGAGCGCTCAGGCTTAACAAGCAGGTCTTGATCTTGAGTGTCGGCGGGCTTTTGGCGGCCAAGGACTTGGCCTCTCTGCTTGAGAAAACCAAAGGCCGGCTCTGGATTCCCTCCGGCGCCTTGGCGGGAATTGACGGTATTCTGGCGGCGGGCGCCGGGACTCTTCGTCAGGTGACCCTCACCACCCGCAAACCGGTCCGGGGACTGGAGGGCGCACCGTATCTGAATGAGAAGGGGATCCGCCTGGACGCCATCAAGAAGCCGACCCTCATTTTTGAAGGCAACGCCCTGGAGGCGATCCGGGCCTTTCCGAAAAATGTGAATGTGGCGGCGACTCTCGCCCTGGCCGGGGTCGGCGCCGAGAAGACCCGGGTCCGGGTTTTTGCCTCGCCCACCTACCGTGAAAATCAGCACGAGGTCGTGGCCGAAGGGGATTTTGGGACCCTCCGGGCCGAGGTCCGGAGCCGGCCTTCGGCCTCGAATCCCAAGACGAGCGAGCTTGCGATCCTTTCCGCCGTTGCCACGTTAAGAAAAATTTTCAGCCGGATTCACCTTGGCAGCTGATTTCATCCAAATCCGGGGCGCCCGGGAACACAACCTCAAAAATCTGAATCTGGCGATCCCCCGCAACCGGCTGACGGTCATCACGGGGCTTTCGGGCTCCGGGAAATCAACGCTGGCCTTTGACACCCTTTATGCGGAGGGCCAGCGGCGTTACCTCGAAAGCCTTTCCTCCTACGCCCGCCAATTCCTCGAGAAACTCAAAAAACCCGAGGTGGACCAGATCACCGGTCTTTCGCCGGCCATCGCCATCGAACAGCGTTCCGTGGCCCACAACCCCCGCTCGACCGTGGGGACGGTGACCGAAATTTTCGATTATCTCCGGCTCCTTTTCGCAAAGGCGGGGGAGGTCTTCTGCTACCGCTGCGGCAATCCCCTTGGAGGCGAGAAACCGTCAGAAATCCTGGCTCAAATCAAGGACCAGTTTTTCGGTCAACCCCTTCAGGTCCTGGCCCCCCTGGTCCGGGGGCGGAAGGGCGAGTTCCAGAAACTCTTCCAGGAAATTTTGAAAAAAGGATACAGCCGTGTCCGGATCGACGGCGAGATGAGTGAGATCGACAAAAAAACAAAACTCCGGAAAACAAAACGCCACGACATTGAAGTCCTCATCGACTCCTTCACCCTTCGGGCTTCGGAAGAGAAGCGGCTCGACCCGGCGCTTCGCCGGTCCCTGGAATGGGCGGAGGGGGAATGCGTGGTGGTGCCGGTCAAAACTCCCGGCGCTCAAAAATTCTTTTCGACCCGGCGCGCCTGCCCCCGGTGCCGGATCAGCATTCCGGAGCTTCAGCCCAATCTTTTTTCCTTCAACAGCCCCTATGGCGCCTGTCCCCGCTGCAAGGGGATGGGGAGGCTTTCCCAGCTTTTGTCGCAGGGGGTCCTTCGCGATGAGGCGAAGCCCATTTTTCAAGGGGCGCTTAACGAGGAGATTTTTTTCTCCTTCAACAAATATGTGATTGAGGATCTTGTTTCCGACCTGAGGGAAAAATACCGGTTTGATCTTCGCCTCCCTTTTCAGGACTGGCCCGGGTCCGCCCGGGAGGCCTTTTTCTGGGGGGATGACGATCATTACGGCCTCGTGGATGAACTGGAGGACCTTTTTCACAGGACGAAGTCCGAAGTCGTTCGTCATAAGATCGGAAAATTCCTGAGAGAGGATGTTTGTTCGGAATGCCGGGGGGCCCGGATTCGAAAGGAAAATCTCGGCGTCAGGATCGGCGGGAGGAATATCGTCGAATGGTGCCGGCTCTCCGTTGACGAGGCGGGCCGGCAATTTTCCGACCTCGCCTTCCCGGAATCAAGAAGGAAGATCACCGACCCTATTTTGAGAGAGATTCGCGAACGGCTGTCCTTTCTGGAAAATGTGGGTCTGGGATATTTGGCCCTGGATCGTTCGGTCGCCACCTTGGCCGGCGGGGAACTCCAGCGGATTCGCCTGGCGGCGCAAATCGGGGTCGGGTTGAGCGGAGTGCTTTATATCCTGGATGAGCCTTCGATTGGATTGCACCCTCGGGACCACCATCGGCTGCTTGACACCCTCGAGAAACTTCGGGACCTCAAAAATACCGTCCTGGTGGTCGAGCACGATGAAGAGACCATCCGCAGGGCCGACCACGTGGTGGACCTGGGGCCGGGCGCCGGACGGGAAGGCGGCGAACTGGTCGGGGAAGGCAGGGTGCCGGACCTTTCCCGGGCTCCCCGTTCCCTCACCGGGAAATATCTGACCGGGCAGCTGAAAATTCCGTTGCCGGCTTCACGGAGAGACTGGCGAAAGGCCCCGTGTCTTGAATTGACCGGCTGCGCCGAAAACAACCTGAAGAAAATCAATGCCAGGATCCCGCTGGGTCTTTTGGTCTGTGTGACGGGCGTCTCGGGTTCGGGCAAGAGCACGCTGGTCCACGACATCCTTTACAAGGAGTTCCACAACCGTCTTTGGAAGACAAACGTCCGTGTCGGCCGTTTTCGATCCCTTCGAGGGGCCGAACAAATTGAACAAGTCATCGAGATTGATCAATCTCCGATCGGCCGAACCCCCCGCTCCAACCCCGCCACTTACACGGACCTTTTTGGCTGGATCCGGAAAATTTTCAGCCAGACCGCCGAGGCCCGGGTGCGGAACTACACGCCGTCCCGTTTCAGCTTCAATTTGAAAGGCGGGCGGTGCGAGACTTGCGGGGGAGAAGGGGCGGAAAAACTCCAAATGAGCTTCATGCCCGACCTCTACGTTGTTTGTGAAGTCTGCCGGGGGAGGCGTTACAACGAGCCGACGCTGGAGGTGAGATACCACGGAAAGACGATTGCGGAGGTTTTGGAGCTTTCTGTGAACGAAGCACTGGATTTTTTTTCGAACTTCAGCCTTCTTCGCGAAAGGCTCGAGCTTTTGAAAAAGGTCGGGCTGGGTTATCTCAAACTGGGACAGTCCTCGACGACCCTTTCGGGAGGCGAGGCCCAGCGAATCAAGCTCGTGAGCGAACTCAGCCGGCGTTCCATTGGCCGCACCCTTTACCTTTTGGATGAGCCGACGACCGGCCTTCATTTTGCGGACATCCAGAACTTGATGACGGCGCTTTTTGAACTCCGGGATTCGGGCCACACGGTCCTGGTGGTGGAGCACAATCTGGAGGTGGTCAAGATGGCTGATTTTATTCTGGATTTGGGTCCCGAGGGCGGGGAGGAGGGGGGTAAAATTGTGGCCGAAGGAAGCCCCGAAGAGGTCGCTCAAAACCCGCGCTCCTACACGGGACAATTTCTGAAGAAAATGCTGGACCCGTCAGGAAGGTTGGTTGAAAGGGCCCGGTGAAAGTGGTAACATGTCGGCATGATTACTGAAATCGGCATCGCCGCAGGGGACATTTGGCACTACCTGGACCAGAGAGGTTCCGGGACCTTGGACGAATTGGCCAAGACCATCAAAAAAGACCGGAGCTTGCTTTTGATGAGCCTGGGATGGCTGGCCCGTGAAGGCCACATCAGTTTGGGAGACGCCCAGACGGGGTTTCGTGCGACGCTGACCCAGCGTTGATTTGTCCGTGCCGAGTTCCTTCCTGATTGTCCTCACGACCCTTCCGGACCGCTTGCACGCGCGCCGCCTTTCAGAACTCGTTCTCAAAAAAAGACTCGCCGCCTGCATCCAACAGGTGGGGCCGATCGAATCGGTTTACCGGTGGAAGAAAAAAATCGAACGGGCAAAGGAATACCTCCTCATTCTCAAAACCCGGAATGCCTTATTTCCCCGTCTGAAACAGGTCCTCGAAAAAAATCATCCCTATTCAGTGCCGGAGATTGTGGCGCTTCCCTGTGCCAGGGCGAACTCCGCCTACCTTCAGTGGCTCAAGGCCGAGACCCAAATTTGATTTAGAGGGTTTAAATTTTTGAGGGAGAGACCGCGACGAAGACCTTCGCGGTTTTGGACCGGGGATTCGTGATCCGGTGGGGGAGGGAGGCGTCGAAGTAGAGCGTTTCCCCTTCCTTTAAAGAATGCACTTCCTTTTCCAGGCTGACCTCCACTTCACCCTCCTGGATCCAAATAAATTTCTCGACACCCCGCTCGTTTTCCTCCAACGCGGTCTTTGAGCTTCCGGAGAGGGTTACATAAAGGGGCGTGATCTTTTTCTTGGTGACTTCCTGCGTCAGGAGCTCGATCTGACAGCCCCGGCCCTGATGGACCAGCTTTCGGGGCGTCTCCTTTTTTGAGACCGCGACTTCCTCGTAACGCCGGTCGAGCGGCGCGTAAAGCGCGGCGAGGGTGAGGCCTAGGGCGTCCGCAATCTTTTGATGGCTCTCCACGGTTCCGATCATGCGGCCCGTCTCGATGCGGGAGAGCGTGGCCTGGGCAATGCCGGTTTGTTTGGAAAGTTCGATCAAAGTAATTTTTTTACCCTTCCGGATTTCCCGAATGCGAGGCCCCACTTTTAACATAGCGGGGGTCATTATACGGATTCCGAAACCGTGCGCAACAAATAAATGTCAAAACTGTAAAAAGGGAAGAAAGGTGGTTTATTGTTTAATATAAATATAATGTTGACATTACTGTAAGTCTCTGGTACCTTCCTCCCTGTCGTGAAAGTAAGGAAGAGGAAAGGAGGTGAGTGCGATGAAGCGACAGAATCAATGGTGGCTTGCCCTGGTGGCGGTCTCCTTCTTGGGGGGTTCCTTGGCGATGCCCCTTGAGCGGGTTCAGGCTGCGCCAGCCGCTGAAAAGGCGGCAAAGCCGGTCTCGGTCAGCATTAACAAGGCCGACTCGGGCGAGCTTGAAACGGTTCGAGGCATCGGGCCGGCCCTGGCTGAGCGGATTATCCAATACCGCGAGGCGAACGGCCGATTCGAGCGTCTCGACGATTTGGTCCGTGTCCCCGGCATCGGCCAGGGAAAGTTTGAACGGATCAAAGAAGAAATCACCCTGTAGTTAACTCAGGGAGGAACAAAACCGAGGTCTCTCGTTTCGGAAGGAAAGCACGGATTCGCGCGGTCCGTGCCCTTCCGGACCCCCGAACCCCGGGGGTTTCGGGCGCCTGACTTGACGGGGCTGGGAGGGCTTGATAGAATCAGGCCACATTTTTTCAAAAAAATGCCTAAGCCCCTGAAATTTCAAGAGTTAATACAGCGTCTTAACACCTATTGGGCCGATCAAGGCTGCCTGATTGTCCAGCCTTATGATTTGGAAGTCGGGGCTGGTACCTTCTCGCCTCACACCTTTTTGCGGGCCCTGGGGCCCGAGCCGTGGAAAGCGGCCTACGTGGAACCTTCCCGAAGGCCCACGGACGGCCGTTATGGTGAAAATCCCCATCGGCTCCAGCATTATTATCAGTATCAAGTAATCCTTAAACCCTCCCCCCGGGGAGCACAGAAACTCTATCTCAAAAGCCTCGAGGCCTGCGGGATCAAACCGCTTTCGCACGACCTTCGCTTTGTGGAAGACGACTGGGAATCCCCGACCCTCGGCGCCTGGGGACTGGGGTGGGAGGTATGGCTCGACAGCCTCGAGATCACCCAATTTACTTATTTTCAACAGTGCGGCGGGATCGACCTGGACCCCATCTCTTGTGAAATCACCTACGGTCTGGAACGGCTCGCCATGTTTTTGCAGGGCAAAGACTCGGTTTTTGACATCGATTGGAACGGGGGCGTCACGTATGGAGAAGTCCATCTTCAAGGGGAGAAGGAGTTTTCCCGGTTCAATTTCGAAGAGGCCTCGATTGAAATCTACCGCCGCCATTTTGAGGAATACGAAACGGAAGCCCACCGGCTTTTGAAAAAAGGGCTGGTCCTTCCGGCCTATGATCTTTGTCTGAAAACGTCCCATGTCTTCAACCTCCTGGATGCCCGGGGTGCGGTCAGCGTGAATGAGAGGCCCCGAACCATTGCCCGCGTGCGTGCCCTGGCCCGCGCTTGCGCCGAGGGGTATCTGGCGAGCCGGGAAAAATTGAATTTCCCCCTGTTGAAATAGTTTGATGGCCCCCTCTGCCCTGATTGAAATTGGAACGGAAGAGCTTCCTTTGGACGCGATCGAGATTTTTTATACCCACGCGGCCGGGGTCACGGAAAGCCTCTTGAAGAAAAACCGGCTGACTTTTGGAAAGGTCCGGACCGAGGCCACTCCCAGACGGCTTGTCTTCTTCATTGAAGATCTCGCCGTCGGGCAGGCAGAGGAAAAATCAATCGTCACCGGTCCGGCGCACGACAAGGCCTTCGACGCGGCCGGAAAACCGACGCCGGCCCTGGAGGGGTTTCTGAAGGCCCACGGCGCGAAGCCGGAGAAGATCAAGATCCAGGAGTCCCCGCGCGGCCGGGTTGTCGCGATCGAGAAAATCCGCAAAGGGGAGCCGACGGCGAAACTTCTCCCGCGCCTCGTTCCTGAAATTTTGGCGGGTCTCCCGTTTCGAAAGACGATGCGCTGGGAAAAATCCGGATTCCGATTTCCCCGGCCGGTCCAATGGGGCGTGGTCCTTTTCGGGAAAAAGGTGATTTCATTTTCCATGGCCGGGGTCAAGACGGGACGTGTCAGCGCGGGGCACCGGTTCCTGGCCCCCCAGGGCTTTTCGGTTTCCCGGGCCGATTGGACGGAATATGAGAAAAGACTCCGCCAGCGCCACATCCTCCTTGGCCGGGAGGACCGGGAGAAAAGGATCTGTCAGGAGCTTGAGAAAAAATTCCGCCAGAAGAATTATGACCCCGATCTGGTCCGGGAGGCCGCCGGCCTCGTGGAGGAGCCTTTTCTTCTTCAGGGAAAATTTTCCGGCACCTACCGGGACTTGCCCGAGGAGGTGCTGGCCACCTGCATGAAGAAGCATCAAAAGATTTTTGCCTGCCGGGATGAAAAGGGCGCTCTCGTGAACCGGTTTGTGGCCGTCCTGAACGGCGGCAGATCGGGTCTGGCCGGGATCCGGCGCGATTTTGAAAATGTGTTGGAGTCCCGTCTCCGGGATGCGCAGTATTTTTATGATGAGGACACGAAAGAACCGCTTGAAAAGAAAGCGGCCAGGCTCGGGGAGCTGGTCTTCATCGGCAAGCTCGGGACCGTGGCGGAACGCACGGAGAGGCTTCGCGGCCTGGTGCGGGAGCTTGCCGCACTCAGCGGCCGTCCCGAGTGGGAGAAAAATTTGGACCGGGTTGCCCAGCTTGCCAAGGCGGATCTGACCACACAAATGGTGGGGGAATTTCCGGAGCTGCAGGGGAGGGTGGGCCGGGAATACGCTCGAGAGGCCGGTGAACCTTCAGAGGTGGCGCGGGCGATCGGGGAGCAGTACCTTCCGAAAAATTTGTCAGAAGGTCATCAGGTCCTGGCCAAAAGATTGAGCCCGATGGGGGCGCTTTTTGGGATCGCCGACCGAATCGACCTTTTGACGGGCGCCTTTGGCGTCCGTCTTGAACCCACCGGGAGCGAAGACCCTTATGCCCTCCGTCGGGCGGCCGGGAGTGTGGTCAAACTCCTTCGGGCCTTTTCCTTTCGATTTTCTTTGGCCGCTCTGGTCCAAAAGAGCCATTCTCTTTATCGGGAAAAATCGGAGCTTTCGTTTGAGGAACTTTTCCCAAAATTGGCCGAGTTTTTCAAGGCCCGGGCGGTCTTTGAGCTGGAACTCAAGCCCGGCACCCGAAACTACGAAATCCTTCAGGGCGTGATGAAGTCCTCGTTTGACGATCTGGCGGACGTCTTCGACCGGTTTGAGATGCTCGAGCGGCTCAGCGTGAAGCAGCCGGAGGTCTTTTTCAAAACCAGCAAGGTGGTGGAGCGGACGGGAAATATTTTGAAAGGCGTCAAGGAACCTTTGGGCCCGGTCGATCCCGGTCTTTTTCAGGATCCCCTCGAGAAGGGCCTGTTTGAAATGATCGAGAAGAAGGAACCCGGCCTGCGGGGTTTTACGGAGAAAAAGGATTACGAGGGACTGACCCGTGCCTATGGAGAGATATTTTTTGATCCTCTGCACGAATTCTTTGACCGGGTGATGATCAATGTCGATAATGCCTCCGTCCGCAGGAACCGTCAGGCGCTCATGAGACGGATCAACCGGTTGTATACCGACGGGGTGGCAGATTTGTCGCTCCTGACCCAGGTCAAAGAGTAAACGCAATCTTTTTCATTTCACTCAACGCAAGAAAGGAGCTTTTGCATGTCCGGTGTGGCAACGATGAAAACAAAAAAGAAAACCCAGAGGCAGTCAAAAACTAAAAAATTTGTTTACTTCTTCGGTCGAAATGCGGCCGAAGGAGAGGCCGGGATGAAGAACCTGTTGGGGGGCAAGGGGGCCAACCTGGCGGAGATGACCCGGCTCGGGATCCCTGTTCCCGCAGGTTTCACCCTCACGACCGAGGCCTGCGCCCTTTTTTACGAACAGGGCCAAAAGTGGCCAGAGGGTTTGGAGGGCCAGATCAAGACCCACTTGGCGAGGCTGGAAGAGGCCATGGGAATGCGCTTTGGCGACCGGAATAATCCCTTGCTCGTTTCTGTCCGGAGCGGCGCCGCCGTCTCCATGCCCGGCATGATGGACACCGTCTTGAATTTAGGGCTCAACTCCGACGTCATCCAGGGTCTCATCATGAAGACCGAGAATGAGCGCTTCGCCTGGGACGCCTACCGCCGGTTTATCCAGATGTTCGGGAATGTCGTGATGGGCGTCAAGCACGAGACCTTCGAGCATATTCTTGAGAAGAAAAAAGAACTTCTCCACGTGAAGCAGGACACGGAATTGAAGGCCAACGATTTGAAGGACATTGTCCGCCAATATAAGAAGGCCTATCAGGAGGAAACCGGAGAGGAATTTCCGCAGGACCCCTACCAGCAGCTCGTCAAGGCGATCGACGCGGTCTTCAACTCCTGGAACAATCCCCGGGCCCTCAAATACCGTGACCTGAACAGCATCCGGGGGCTTCTCGGGACGGCCGTCAACGTGCAGGCCATGGTCTTCGGCAATATGGGTGAAAGCTCGGGCACGGGGGTTTGTTTCACCCGCAATCCCTCCACGGGAGAGAACAAATTTTACGGGGAATTTTTGATCAACGCCCAGGGGGAAGACGTCGTGGCAGGCATCCGGACCCCGGAACCCCTGGACCAGCTGAAGACGAAGATGCCCGAAATTTACAAGCAGCTTTGCAAAATCCGGGAGCGGCTTGAGCGCCACTATCGGGACATGCAAGACATGGAATTCACGATTCAGGAAGGGAAGCTCTTTCTTCTTCAGACTCGAAACGGGAAACGGACGGCCCAGGCGGCCGTGAGAACCGCCGTTGAGTTGGTCCGTGAAAAATTGATCTCGCCCTCCGAGGCGCTGTTGCGGGTCAAGGCGGAACAGCTTGACCAGCTTTTGCACCCGACGTTTGATCCCAAGGAGAAAAAGGAGCAGATCGCAAAGGGCCTTCCGGCGTCTCCCGGTGCCGCCACGGGCCGGGTCGTCTTTAATGCCGACGATGCGGAAGAAGAGGCCAAAAAGGGAGAGCCCGTGATCCTCGTCCGGATCGAGACTTCGCCGGAGGATATCGGCGGGATGAATGCGGCGCAGGGCATCCTCACGGCCCGGGGTGGGATGACGAGCCATGCAGCCGTCGTGGCCCGGGGAATGGGAAAGTGTTGTGTGGCCGGATGCGGGGAGATTCAAATTGATTATTCCGCCAAGGAGTTTCGGGCGGGGGGGCAGGTGATTCGGGAAGGTGACTACATTTCCCTCGACGGAAGCGCCGGCGCTGTTTACAAAGGCAAGGTAAAAACCGTGGAGCCGGAGCTGAGCGGGGATTTTTCAAAGCTGATGCGCTGGGCGGATGAAATTCGAAAACTTCAGGTGCGCGCCAACGCCGATACGCCGCTCGATGCCACGACGGCCCGGAAGTTCGGCGCCGAGGGCATTGGCCTTTGCCGGACGGAGCACATGTTTTTTGAGGGCGACCGGATTATTGCCGTCCGGGAGATGATCCTGGCCCAGGATTCCGAGGGGCGGGCCCGGGCGCTGGAAAAGCTTCTGCCGATGCAGCGGGGGGATTTTGAGGCCATCTTTGAGGCCATGCAGGGCCTTCCCGTCACGGTCCGTCTCCTGGATCCGCCGCTTCATGAATTCCTTCCTCACGATGAGGCGGCCCAGCGTGAAATGGCCGAAGTTCTAAAGGTTTCGGTCGAAAAGATAAAGGAAACGGTCCGGGCCCTCCACGAATTCAACCCGATGCTGGGACACCGGGGATGCCGGCTCGGGATATCCTTTCCGGAAATTTATGACATGCAGGTCCGCGCGATTTTGGAGGCCGCCTCGAATGTCAAGAAACGGGGGATCAAAATTCTGCCGGAGATCATGATCCCCCTGATCGGGACCGTGCGGGAATTCGCCATTCTCAAAGAGCGAATGGAGAAAATCGCAGCAGAGGTCTTTAAGGAAAAGGGGAGTTCGGTGAATTACATGATCGGCACGATGATCGAGATTCCCCGTGCGGCGATCGTGGCGAACCGGATCGCCGAGCAAGCCCAATTCTTTTCCTTCGGCACGAACGACCTCACTCAGATGACGTTTGGTTATTCCCGGGATGACGCCGGCGTCTTTCTGGGCGACTACCTTCGGCAGGGAATTCTCGAAAAGGACCCTTTCCAGAGCCTGGATCAGGAGGGCGTGGGCGAGCTCATGAAGCTTGCGACCGAAAAGGGGCGCTCCGTCCGGCGCGATCTCAAAGTGGGAATTTGCGGAGAGCACGGAGGCGATCCGAGCTCAGTCGAATTTTGCCACCGGATCGGAATGAATTACGTGAGCTGTTCTCCCTACCGGGTCCCGATCGCCCGTCTCGGCGCCGCTCAGGCTGTGGTGTTGGAACGTGCCAAGAAATTCGAGCGGAAGGGAGAGTCGTAAGAAACGTTCCAAAGGGGTTCAGAGAGGACTCGTGAAGCGAAAGAGAAAAACTCGGACTAGGAAGAAAACGGGAAAAAAGCTCCATCCGTTTTCCCCGCCTTCTAAAAAACCCGTACCTCCCGCCGGGCCGGTCTTGTCTTTCAAGAAAAAGGAGAGAGAGAGGGAGGACGAGGCGGGGGTGATCGAGGACACAGAACGCACCCTCGACCGGACCCCGATGAAGATCTACCTCCAGCAGATCGAACACATTCCGCTGCTGACCCCGGAAGAGGAGATCTCGCTCGGCGAAAAAGTCCAGTCGAAAGCCCGCGGATGGGGTGAGGCGCGCGCCCACATGATCCGATCCAATCTGCGCCTTGTGATTTCCATCGCCAAGCGTTACACCAATATGGGCCTTTTGTTTTCAGACCTGGTCGAAGAAGGCAACGTGGGCCTCATGCGGGCGGTCGAGAAATTCAATCCTAAGCGGGGTTACCGGTTCTCGACTTATGCCTCCTGGTGGATCAAACAGGCGATCATGCGGGCCCTTTCCAACCAGGGAAAGACGATCCGGATCCCCGTTTACATGTATGACATCATCTCGAAGTGGCGGAAGGTGCGGGACGGTCTGACGCAGAAGCTCGGCCGGATCCCCACCCGGAAAGAAATTGCCAAGATCATGGAGCTGCCCGTTCACAAGATCCAGGAAATCGAAAATATCGCCGGCCGGCCCGGCTCCTTGAATGCCCCCGTGAGTCTGGACAGCACGGCGGAACTGATCGACCTGATTCAGGATGACGCCTCCCATTCGCCGGAGCAGGCGATGGGAGAATCGCTCCGGAACCAGCGGATCCATGAAATTTTGAAGACTCTGGATGAGCGGGAAAGAAAGATTTTAATTTTGCGTTTTGGACTGGAGGGCGGAGAGCCGCACACCCTCGAAGAGGTGGCCAGGAAATTTGACATTACCCGGGAGCGGATCCGGCAAATCGAAGTGACGGCCCTCCAGAAGACGCGGGAGCGGCTGGAGCTTCAGAAGGAAAAGTTGGAGGATTACATTTCCGAATGAACATCAAATCACCGGAAGACTTAAAAGGCCTGGTTCGTGACGTGCCGGATTTTCCGAAAAAGGGGATTATTTTTAAGGACATCACGCCGATCTTAAAAGACCCCGGGGCGCTGGCGTTTGCCGTCGATGAACTGGCCGATTTTCTCGCAGAGGTCCACCCCGACCCGATCGTGGGGATTGAATCCCGAGGGTTTATCTTGAGCCCGATCCTTGCTTATAAATTGAGGGCCGGTTTTGTCCCGGTCCGGAAAAAGGGGAAACTTCCCGCTGAGACGATCCGGGTTTCCTACGATTTGGAATACGGCTCCAATGAGCTCGAGATCCATCAGGACGCCATTTTCAAAGGGATGAAGGTGGCGGTGGTAGACGACCTCCTTGCGACCGGCGGGACCGCCGAGGCGGCGATCCGGCTCGTGGAAAAGCTCGGAGGAGAAGTGGTGGCCGTGGCCTTCCTCGTGGAGCTTGCCTTCCTCAAGGGAAGGGAGAAGCTGACGGATTACAACGTCTTCTCCCTGATCCGCTACTAATCCTTTCTTTGGAATGATCACGAATCGAAATGATTCTGGAAAAAGTCTTCCGAGAGTTTAATCGAAGAAAAGTGAGATACTTGGTGGCCGGAGGTGTTGCCGCCATCCTTTACGGCAATCCCCGCTTCACAAAAGATCTGGATCTGTTTGTTGATTCGGAAGAGGCCAATTTAAAGAAATTAATCGCCGGGTTTAAGGCGCTTGGGTTTATCCCCCGTGTTCCGGTCACGCCTGAAGCGTTTACCGTTAGAGAAAACCGGGAACGTTGGGCCAAGGAAAAGGGAATGCTGGCTTTTACCTTCATTAATCCAAAGAACCCATTTGAAAATGTCGACATTCTGACAACCAGCCCCATTACTTTTGACCGGGCGTATCGACGGAAGCGGTTCTTTCAATCGGGGAGGGTGAAGATTCCAACGGTGGCAGCCGAGGATTTGATTCAAATGAAAAAACACGCAGGGCGGGAGCAAGATTTCCGGGACATCGAAATTTTAGAGGAAAGCCTTAAAAGACAACAGCCAAAATGAACAGGCGGAAAAGAAAATCCGTTGGCTTGATCGTCACCCAAGAAGCGATCCAGGAATTTTCCCGTCTCAGCACTCGCCGCCGTCTCCAGTGGCTCGACGAGATGAGAAGCTTTCTCTCTCGGGCCCTTCCTCCCCGGACGAAGCAGATTTACGAATCCTTTCGCCGAGAGGGAATTTCGCAGACAAGGTCCTCACACGAATGACGAGAGGTGCTGAATTAAAAAGTTCGTGCGCCCGGGCCGATTCGAACGGCCGACCTAGGGCTTAGGAGTCCCTCGCTCTATCCGCCTGAGCTACGGGCGCAAGTCTCATGATATTAAACCACCCCACACAATACGTGTGAGGAACCTTAATTGTGCACTCCCGTCTAACCTAGCAGCCCCGCCAAAGGCGGGGCGGGCGCAGAAATAATATTATCACTTGAGATCCTTCGGCTCCTCCGGAGCCTCAGGATGACGACCTCAGATGACTCTACTTAGCAGCCCCGTCAAAGACGGGGCGGGCGCATTGAAGGGATTCTAATGGAGGGGGTGCCGCTATTCAAGCTTTACGGCCAAGCAGCCGAATTTTTCTGATAGGAGAATGAAAACAAAAGGTATAAACTACCGCCCAATGATCCGGCGACCGGAGCTCCTTGCCGTTGTCTTTCTATCAACCCTTCTTCTTTTTCCCACGCTGTTATTGGCTGCCGGCTCCTCCGGATTTGAAAACGCTTCTTACAGTGCCAAGACGCTTGCGCAAGCGAATGCAGTGGTTGCCCGGCCCGAGGACCCCAGCACGGTTTCATTCAATCCCGCCGGCCTTTTGGAACTTCCGGGCATTCAAACCAATTTGGGTCTTGAGGGATTGGATTTCCGGGTTTTCCACCGCAACCAGGTGACGGGGGATCACAATCAAAACACCGGGAAATTGCTGCTGATCCCTTCTTTCTATCTTACGGCCAATCCCGGCGACTCTTTGGATAACCGGGTCGCTTTCGGGCTGGCCGTGAATTCTCCGTTCGGGCTTTCGACCAAGTTTCCCTCGATCGGGATGGGCCGTTACACGGGCTACAAAAACTATTTAAAGATGGTGGCTACAACCCTTTCGGGGGCGGCGAAGGTCAACGACAAGCTGAGCCTCGGCGCCGGCGCGACGAATTACTGGGCTTACAAATACGGCCAGATTTTAAATTATCCGAACGCCAACATTTTGGGAATCCCGGGCACCCGGGACGGCAAAGCGCTACTTGATACGAATGGCTTCGGATGGGGATGGAATTTCGGAATCCTGGCCAAGCCCAGTCCGAAGCACCGATTGGGCGCCACCTTCCGCAGCAAAGCCGATGTGGATGTTCACGGTCACGTGGTGATTGATGATCTGGTGGGCGGGGCCGCCCAAGGGTATGACACCTTTCCTCATTTTGAATCGGGCGCCCACTCCCAGCTCCATCTCCCGCAAAACTTCACCCTGGCTTACGCCTACGAGCCTTCGGAGAAATGGGCGGCGGAGTTTGATATGGGTTTGACGGGCTGGCATATTCTCAAGCAGCAGGATTACGATTTTGACCGCAACAATGCGACCCTCCGGGGCCTCGGAACGATTCCCCGGGATTATGAGGACACCTGGAGTTTCCATTTGGGCGGTCACCGCAGGGTGTCGGACCGTGTCGACCTCTTGGGCGGATTTTTCTTTTATCAGGCGGCCGCCCCCAAAAAACACGTGGACAATTATCTTCCCGACGCCCACCGTTACGGCTGGACCTTCGGCACCAGTTACAAGCTGAACGACCGGGCCACCCTTGATTTGGCCTATCTTTTTATTCTTTACGGCACCCGTCACATTTCAAATCCTCAGATCCCGGCCAAAGGCGGTGAGAATATCGACGGCCGTTACACCAGCATCCTCCACGGAGGAATGGTTTCGTTTACCTACCGGTTTGATTTTCCGGGCGGTCCGAAGTCGATCGAGAAGAAGCCTGCCGGAATCGAAGTCCCTGCCGCCAAGGCGATTATCACGCAGTAAGCGCTTCCCTCGCCCGCCTTCTTTCGTTAGAATACCTCCTTTGTGGCGACGACTTTCCCTCTGGACCGTCAAAAGGCCTTGCTTCGTCAGGAGTTACGGAAAAAACTTGACTGTCTGCCGGCGGCGGAACGGGCCCGCCGAGGCGAGGCAGCGGTCCGTCAGCTCTTAGTCCACCGCCGATACCAGGAGGCCCGTTCCGTATTTTCCTATGTCGCCTTGAATTTTGAGGTGGAGACCCGTCCTTTTTTGGAAGAATCCTGGCGAAAAGGGAAAAAGGTTTTCGTCCCCCGGATCGACCCCGGCCTGAAAAGGATGAGGATGGTCCAGATTGAAAACCTGGAAAGTCTGAAACCGGGCCGGTATGGAATTCTCGAGCCCGCACCCGGTTCCGGACGTCCGGGAGATCCCGGCGATCTGGATTTGGCGGTCGTGCCCGGAATGGCCTTTGACCGGGAAGGGGGGCGGCTCGGGAGGGGGAAAGGGTATTTCGACCGCTTCCTCCAGGAGGCCGGCCGGGCCTACAAGATCGGACTCGCTTTCAAATTTCAGCTCGTGGAAAAGGTTCCCTGTGAAGCCCACGACGTTCGAGTGGATGAAGTCTTAACAGAATAGGAAATCAAAATGGAAACAATCAAGGTTTTAGCGGTTGGAGACGTGGTGGGCGACCCGGGCCGGCGGGCCCTGAAGGAAATCCTGCCCCGGCTTACCCGGGAGGAGGGGATCGACTTTATCATTGCCAACGGAGAAAATCTGGCCGGAGGCTCCGGGATCACAGAATCTACCGTGGTGGAGCTTTTCTCAAGCGGCGTCAACGTGATGACCTCGGGCGACCATATCTTCCGGAAGAAGGATGGAGAGGCCCTGCTGGAAAAGAGCACCCGGATTTTGAAACCCGCCAACTACCCGGCCGGCACCCCGGGCATCGGTTCCACGGTGGTGACGGCCAAAAATGGAATCAAGGTGGGGGTCCTCAATCTGATCGGCCGTGTCTTTTTAAAAACCGTCAACTGCCCCTTTGAAACCGCAGATAGAGAAGTCAAAAAATTGCGGGCTGAAACCCCTCTCATCTTCGTCGATATCCACGCCGAGGCCACTTCGGAGAAAGTGGCGCTCGGCTGGTTCCTCGATGGCCGGGTGAGCGGCGTCTTCGGGACGCACACGCACGTTCAAACGGCCGACGAGACGATCCTCCCCAAGGGGACCGGCTACATCACGGAGCTCGGAATGTGCGGGCCCTACCAATCCGTGATCGGTCGTGAGATTGACCAGGTTTTGAAAATGTTTCTGACGCAAATGCCCATGCGCCTCGATGTGGCGAGGGGCGACGCCCGGATTTCCGGCGCTCTCTTTGAGACCGAGGTTGAGACCGGAAGGACGGTTTCGATCCGCCGGGTCCATGAAAAGGTCACTGGTTCCGAAAGGACGAACCCGGCATGATGAAGCTGGAAGGGCCGAAGGTTTACACCGTCAGGGAGATCACCCGGCGCATCCGGGACCTGATGGAACTCAATTTTCCCGGGATCTGGATCGAAGGGGAAATTTCCGGTTTCAAACACCACTCTTCCGGCCACATGTATTTCACTTTGAAAGATGAAACAGCCGTGCTGAATGCGGTCTTCTTCGCCCGCCAGAATCGAGGGATCAAATTTGAATTGAAGGACGGCCTCCGGGTGCTCGTCTTTGGAAAAATTTCGGTCTACGAACCCCGTGGGAGTTATCAACTTTATGTCGAGCGGATTGAACCCAAAGGCCTCGGGGCGCTCCAGCTCGCCTTCCTGCAGTTGAAAGAGAAACTGGCCCAAGAAGGATTGTTTGACACGGAACGGAAGAGACCGATCCCGGCTTTCCCGAGGACCATCGGTGTGGTGACGAGCCCGACCGGCGCCGCCATCCGGGATATTCTCCATATCGTGAACCGGCGGTTTCGGGGGACGAATGTCCTTTTGAATCCGGTCAAAGTCCAGGGAGCGGGGGCGGCCGAAGAAATTGCCCGGGCCCTGGATGAGATGAATCAGATGGAGGATATCGATGTCCTCATTGTGGGCCGGGGCGGCGGCAGCCTGGAAGATTTGTGGGCCTTCAATGAAGAAGTGGTAGCTAGGGCGATCCACCGTTCCCGAATCCCCGTCATTTCTGCGGTGGGCCATGAGATCGATTGGACGATTGCGGACTGGGTGGCCGACCTTCGGGCGCCGACCCCCTCGGCCGCCGCCGAGCTGGTCGTTCAGAACCGGGAAGAGCTTGAAATCCGACTCACGGATTTTAATACCCGTCTTCGAAATGCCATCCGGGGCCTCCTGGAGGAGAAGCAGGAATCGCTTCGGGGCCTCCGGGAAAGTTATGCGTTTCGCCAGCCCCTTGCGCTCATTCATCAGTATGCCCAACGGCTTGATGAACTCTTGCGGCAGCTTCAGAATTATCTGAGAAATCTGGTGAGGGAAAAAGATCAAACCTTTCGGAGCTGGGTTGGGCGGCTCGGGGCCCTGAACCCGTTGGCCATTTTGGAGCGGGGATACAGTCTGACTTTTAATGTCAGAGGCGAACTTGTGAAGGACATCCGCCAGGTGAGGGCGGGGGAGACCCTGAAAAGCCGCCTTGAAAAGGGGATCGTTTATTCAAAGGTGGAAAAAACGGAAAAGGTTGAGGAGTCCAAACGATGACGGAAGAACTGAAATTTGAGAAGGCGCTGGAACGGCTGGAAAAAATCGTCGAGGAATTGGAATCGGGAAACATCCCCCTGGAGGAGGCCCTCAAGAAATATGAGGAAGGGGTCCGGCTCTCCCGGGCCTGCAGTGAGAAATTGACGCAGGCGGAGAAAAAAATCGAAGTCCTGACGAAAACCCTGGGCGGCGCTTTAAAACGGGAACCGTTTGAATTGGATGAAAAGGAAAAAGAGTAGTCTCGGCCTCATCGAAAAGGCGCTGGACCGCTCACTGACCCGGAAGGCATCGGAGCCTCCGCAGATTCATGAGGCCCTGCGGTATGCCGTGCTGGGCGGCGGAAAGCGTTTCCGGCCGGCACTGGTCTTGAGTGCCTGTGAAGCCGTCGGCGGCGATCCGGAGGCGGCCCTCCTTCCGGCTTGTGCGGTGGAATTCATCCATTGCTACTCTCTCATTCACGACGATCTTCCGGCGCTGGACAATGACGATGTCCGCCGGGGGAAGCCGACCTGCCACCGCCAATTCGGCGAGGCCATTGCGATTCTGGCCGGCGATGCGCTCCTGACCCGGGCCTTTGAGCTTTTAAGCGAAGTCCGTCCGTCGGAGAGGGCCGTGAGCCTGATTCAGGAACTGTCGAAGGCGGCCGGCACAGAGGGGATGATCGGAGGGCAGGTCGCCGACATTCTCCATTCCGGAAACGAGCCGGCAGCGAAATCCGGCGCTGCCACACTCGATTACATCAGCATTCACAAAACCGGCCGGCTGATTCAAGCGAGCGCCGTAATGGGGGCCCTGGTCGGGACCCGCTCTGAGGCGAAGCGGAACCGGATCCGCCGCTACGGGGGGGCCGTCGGCCTTGCCTTCCAAGTCGTCGATGATATAATGGACGGCGACGGTTACCTCCGAGTGATGAATCCCGGCGAAGCTCGAAAGAAAATCGACCATCTCCTTCACCAAGCCTGCCTTGAAGTCCGGACGTTCGGCCGAAAAGGCGACGGCCTGATTCAGCTGGCCGGCCTTCTTTTAAAAAGAAGCCAAGAGGAAAGCCCGAAGAATGTCCCAGTGGCTTGATCAAATCAACTCTCCCGAGGACCTGAAAAGGGTCCCGAAGGAAAACCTTCCGGAAGTCGCCCGGGAATACCGGGAGCGTCTGATTGAAACCGTGGCCCAGACCGGCGGTCACTTGGGGGCGAGCTTGGGCGCCCTCGAACTCAATATCGCCCTCCATTACGTCTTTGATTCTCCCCGTGACAAGATCTGCTGGGACGTCGGCCACCAGGCTTATGTCCACAAAATGATCACGGGCCGGAAAGACCGGATGACCACGCTCCGGAAGATGAACGGCCTGAGCGGCTTTCCCTCTCCCTTCGAAAATCCTCACGATCATTTTATCGTGGCCCATGCCGGGACGGCGATCTCGCAGGCCCTGGGGTTGGCCGTTGCCCGGGACCAAAGAGGCGGGAGTGAAAAAGTGGTGGCCGTGGTCGGCGACGGATCGCTTACGGCCGGTCTGGCCTATGAAGCCTTGAATAACGCCGGCCACCTCCAGCCCCAAATGCTGGTCGTCTTGAACGACAACGAGTGGTCCATTTCCAAAAATGTCGGCGCCCTCTCAAAATATTTAAACAAGGTGATTACGAACCCCCTCTACAACCGCATCCGGGCGGAAGTGGAAAATCAGCTGGACCGGTTTCCCCGCCTGAGGCGTATTGCCACGTCCGGGCTCGAAAGCATGAAACATCTGTTGGTTCCAGGGATTATTTTTGAGGAGCTCGGCTTCCGTTATTTCGGGCCCCTCGACGGCCACGACATCCTGGGGCTCGTTGGCACGCTGAAAAAGCTGAAGAACCTCAAGGAGCTCTGCCTTCTTCACATCGTGACCCAAAAAGGAAAAGGGATTGAGTGGGCGGAGCAGGATGCCGAGCGGGTCCATGGCGTGACCCCCTTTGATTTGAAGACGGGCGCCAAGCTCAAAAGTCCGGAGGAGGAAGAACGGGCGAAACGGGAAGGGATCTCCTACACCAAAGCCTTTGTCCAATCTCTTCTTCAACTGGCCCGGAAAGATAAAAAAATCGTAGCCATTACGGCGGCCATGCCTTCAGGGACCGGCCTGAACGAATTTCAAAAAGAATTTCCGGACCGCTTTTTCGATGTGGGAATTGCCGAACAGCACGCCATCACGTTTGCGGGCGGTCTGGCCAAGGGAGGCCTGAAACCGGTCTGCGCTATTTATTCCACCTTTCTCCAGCGTTCGCAGGACCAGTTGATTCACGATGTGGCGCTCCAGCGGCTCCCCCTGGTGGTGGCGATGGACCGGGCCGGGCTGGTGGGGGCGGACGGGGCCACGCACAACGGGGTTTTTGATATCAGTTACCTTGGGCACATTCCGGGCGTCGCCCTCGGTGCACCCCGGGACGAGGCGGAGATGCTCCAAATGCTCGAGATCGGACTGAATTACCCCGGCCTCTTTGCTCTCCGGTTCCCCCGAGGAAATATTTCGAATTTTTACGAGCAATTTCCGGTGAGGGAGTTTGAATTGGGCGAAGGGGAAGTGCTGCGGGAAGGGCGGGAGGCGGTTCTTTTGACTCTGGGCAGCATGGTCGAGACCGCTTGCCGGGCGGCGGACCTTCTGGCCCACGAAGGGGTGGAGTGCCGGGTGATCAATCTTCGTTTTGCCCGGCCGCTGGATGAAAAACTTATTTTGGAGACCGCCCAGAAGACCCATTTCTTTTTTACCCTGGAGGAACACAACCTCACGGGAGGTTTGGGATCCAAGGTGCTTGAATTTTTTGAACGGCACGGACTCGCCGGGGAAATTCAGATCCACCGCTTTGCCCTCCCGGACCAGTTCATCGAACACGGGCCCCGGGAAATCCTGCTGGACCGTTTCGGGCTTTCCCCTGAAAAGGTGGCCGCCGAAATGCTCCGCGGGCTGCGGCCGGCCGAAGTCAAATTTGACGCCGTTTCCGAACCCCGCCTCCTCCCCAAACTCTAGGCCTCCGTCTCCATGGAAAAAATCGGCATTGTGGTCAATACCAAAAAACCGGACGCAGAGAAACTCCTCGGCGAACTTCAAAGCTGGCTTTCCAAGCGGGAGGTCCAGGTCCAGGATACTTTGACGAATTCTCTGGAAGAGGTCCTGAAGGAGGCGACGCTTTTGATTTGTCTGGGGGGCGACGGCACGATTTTGCGGGTGGCCAATCAGATGAAGGAACGATCGATCCCTGTGCTGGCGGTCAATATCGGGAGCCTCGGTTTCCTCACCGACGTGAAAACCGGTGAAATGTTTGATGAGCTCCAGACCTATTTTCTGGGCCAATGCCCTGTTGAGGAACGTCTGATGCTTTCCTGCTCGGCCAAGAGCGCCAAAAATAAAACCGAACGGCGGTTCCAGGCCTTAAACGACCTCGTGGTCTCCCGGGAGGGTTTGACCCGGCTCCTTCGGGTGCGGGTGGAGGTGAGCGGCGAAACCCTGACCAGTTTCGCCGGCGACGGCGTCATCGTGGCCACGCCGACCGGCTCGACGGCCTATTCCCTTTCGGCCGGGGGTTCGGTCGTGCACCCCAAAGTGGAAGCTGTCATCATCACCCCCATCTGCCCGCACGCCTCGGCGCTAAGGTCGCTTGTGGTTCGAGCCGATGAAAGGATATCCGTCACGATCCAGTGCGAGCAGGAAGGGGAACGGGCCCTCCTGACGGCCGACGGTCAGGAGAGCCTGGAGGTGGACGAGTCGACTTCCATCGAAATCACCCGCTCGTCGATCCCGTTCCGGCTGATTAAAAGCTCCAAGCGGAGCTACTACGAAACGCTGAGAGAAAATTTCAAATTTCCGATTTGAGAACGGAAGGAAGGCGATGGCAAAAATTCTGATCATTGACGACGAAAAAGGCGTTTGTGAGGAGTTCTCGGGCCTCCTCCGGGATGAGAGTCATCAGGTGGACACCGCCCTGAGCGGCCGGGAGGGAATTGAGAAAGCCCAGGGCCAGTCCTACGACGTCATTTTTCTGGACGTTCTGATGCCGAAGATGGAGGGGCGGGAGGCCCTGGCCGAGATCAAAAAAGTTTCCAAAAGCCCGGTCGTGATCATGTCCGGCTACCTCCCCACGCACAAGGAAAAAGAAATCATCCAGGCCGGGGCCTTTGCCTCCCTGAAAAAGCCGCTCGACCTCAAGCAAGTTTACAGCCTGATCCAGAAGGCCCTGGATTCCAAACCGAAGTAATTCCCGCCGGTGATCACCGTCCGGTTTGCCCCTTCGCCCACGGGGTTTCTCCACGTCGGAGGCGCCCGCACCGCCCTTTTCAATTTTCTCTTCGCCCGAAACCAGAAGGGGAAATTCCTGCTCCGGATCGAAGACACAGACCGGGAGCGTTCCCGCCCCGAATTCGAGAAGGAAATCCTGGATTCCCTGAAATGGCTCGGCCTCGGATGGGACGAAACGCCGCTCCGCCAGAGCGAGCGGATTTCAATTTATCAAAAGGAGGCGGAAAAACTTCTTTCCGGGGGGCTCGCCTACGAAGAAGTCAAAGAGGGAAAGCGGGCCGTGATTTTCAAAATGCCCCGGCGGGAAATCGCTCTGACCGACCTTCTCCGGGGCGAAGTCCGCTTCGACACCCGGGTTTTTGAAGACCTGGTCCTTCTCAAATCGGACGGGTTCCCGACCTACCACTGGGCCTGCGTGGTGGATGACGAGGCCTTGGGGGTCACCCACGTCATCCGGGGGGAGGACCACCTGACGAACACGCCGAAGCAGATGCTGCTTTTGGAGGCGCTCGGGTGGAGGGTTCCGGCTTATGCTCATCTCCCTTTGATCCTGGGCTCTGACGGCACGCCGCTTTCCAAACGCCACGGTGCCGTTTCGGTCGCCCACTACCTTAAAGAAGGCTTCCTGCCGGAAGGCCTTGTGAATTACCTGGCGCTTCTCGGCTGGGGGGCGGAGGGAAACCGGGAATTTTTTACCCTGCCGGAACTGGTGGAAAAATTTTCCTTAAAGCGCCTCATCCGTTCGAGCGCCCGCTTTGATTTGGAAAAACTCCGTTGGACCAATGCCCAGCACCTCCGGGCCCTGCCGGAGACGGATTATCTCAGGCGGGCCTCGGATTGGTTTCAATCAGAAAATCTGATTCCCGCCGGCTTTCCGGAGGCACGGCTTCAGTCGGCCCTGCTTCTTTTCCGGAGCCGGATTCAAACCTTTAAGGATTTGGGGGTGGAGGCGCCTTATTTTTTCCGGGATGTGGAAAGTTACGATTTGGAGGCCATGAACCGCTCGCTCGGCGAGCCGGGCCTCAAAGAAAAGCTATTGGATTTAAAGGCAAAGTTTGAGGCTTTACCGGATTTTGGCGACGTCGTAAAATTGGAGGCCGTGCTTCGGGAAGGCGCCCAAAAGACGGGCGTTGAAGCCAAGGTCCTGATTCATCCGCTGCGGCTGGCGCTGACGGGCAAGGGGGTGAGTCCGGGGATCTTCGAATTGATGAAGGCGCTCGGCAAGGACGTTTGCCTCGAGCGCCTCGGCCGCCTCCTCGAAAAATTGTAAGGAGGAAAAATGTCCGATTGTCTCTTCTGCCGGATCCTGGCAAAAGAAATTCCCTCCCGGAAGGTCCACGAGGACGAACTCACTTACGCCTTTCACGACGTCAACCCCCAGGCCCCCACGCATGTCCTGATCGTCCCGAGGAAACACCTTGCGGGCGTAGCGGAGATGGACAAAACGGATGAGTCGCTTTGCGGAGCGCTCCTCTTCCGGGCAAAGGAAATTGCGGATTCGCTGGGGCTCACAAGCTACCGACTGGTTTTTAATTCGGGCGCCGAGGCCGGGCAGTCGGTTTTTCACCTCCATCTTCACCTCCTCGGCGGGCGGCGGATGAAATGGCCGCCGGGCTGAGGAATCGGTGGAGGGGGTGCCCCGCCGGCCCGCTTCACCCGGGTGAATGTTCCGCCGATAGGTAAAGAGAGACCCATGCACAAAGTTCTGATGATCGAGGATGAAGAAGACCTCGTCCGCTTTTTCGAAGAGGCCTTCCGCCATTTCAAGGAGATCCGGTTTTTATCGGCCCTGCGGGCCCGGGAGGGGATTGAGACGGCGAAACGGGAGAGGCCCGATTGCGTGATCGTCGATCTTCGAATGCCCGGCCTGAGCGGGGAGGAGGCTTTGCGGCAGATCAAGGCAGAATTCCCAGAGACGAAATCCGTCGTCCTCACCGCCTGGGATGACGGCGACACCCGGGAGAGGGTCGAAAGAGAAATCGGGGTCGATGCCTATTTTGAGAAGCCGGTCGATTTGGAACGGGTCATCGGAAAGGTGATGGAACTTTTGATGGTGAAATGAATGGATGAACTGGGCAAGCACACGATCCTCATTGTGGACGACGAGCCGGACGTTGTCTTTTTCATCAGCAAGATCTGCCAGCCGCAGGGTTACCACACGCTCACGGCTTCCAGCGGGCTGGAGGCCCTGAAATATGTCCAGGAACTCCCGGGCCGGATCGATCTGGTCCTCCTGGACCTCCGGATGCCGGGGATGGGCGGCCTCGAAGTTTTAAAATCCATCCGCCAGCACCAGCCCGACCTTCCCGTCATCGTCCTGACGGCCCTCACGGACAAGCGCAAACAATGCGAGGCGCTCGGAGTCGAGGCTTACGTGACCAAGCCCTACAGCCTGGAAGAGCTTTACCGGGAGATTACCCGGGTCATCGGCGAGCAGGAGGAATCCCGGGAAGAAATCGAGGTCCCTGCCGGAAGCCTTCCGAAGGCAAAAATTTTGATCGTGGATGATGAGGCGGAGGTGTGCGAGCTTTTGAGCGAGGCCTTGACCGAGGACGTGGCCGATGCCGAATTTGAGGTCCGGACGGCCACGAGCGGGGAGGAGGCCCTGCGGATCGCCAATGAATTTGAGCCGGACCTGGCGGTCGTGGACATCAAAATGCAGCATATGTGGGGCGATGAGCTGATTGAAAAATTCAAGCAGGGGGCGGCCTACTCCCCGAAGGATTTTGTCATCTTTACCGGAGCGGATGTCCCGGAACAGCGGGAGAAGGCCCGGAAGTCCGGCTACCGGGTCTTGACGAAACCCGCCAAAATCGACGAACTCATCGAGGTCCTCAAAAAGATCTGCGTCCGCCACAAACTCCTCAAGAAAAAACCCTAGTGGAGCGGTGGCCGGGTGACCAGGATCAGGCGTGCCTCAATGGAATCGACATTCCGGAGTTTGTGGGGCACCCCGCCGTCAAAATAGACCGACTCATTCGAATGGATTTTCCTCACCTTGTTGCCGTAAGTCAGCTCGAGCGTCCCGGATTCTAGAAAAAGGCAGACGGTCGAATTCTCCTTAAACCTCCATTTTTTCATCTCCTTGAAGGGTTTGATCGTCATGATGCCCATGAAGAAGTCCCGGTCGGTCAGGCCCGGCGGGCTCAGGGATTGGATCGCAAAGCCGTGCTGGCTGTATTCGATGTAGCCCCGTTGGCCGAATCCGGTCACAAAAAAATTTCCCTCGTAGGCCCCCAGGGCCCGGGTCGCAAGCTCCCCGAATGAAATCCCGAGCGCCTCGGCAATTTTCACAAGCTTGTCCGAAGACGGATCTTGGATCCGCTGGGCGACGATATTAAAGAGATGTTTGTCATGGATCCCCGTCTTCTTGGCCAGAGAGGGGATGGAAAGGGCCTCTCCTCGGGCCTGCTTTTCCTCAATCAGGCCCTTGATGGCGGCGCCCCATTGCGGCGCCTTTTTTCGGGGGTGCCCCGCATACTGGCCTTCCAAATCCCGCTTCAGTTCCTCATACATTCGTGCTTGACCTCCCTGAAAGAGTAGTTTTCTTATCAAACTAAAAGCCTCTTTAATCTAACAAAAAGCCTACCCGGCGTTTCTCAGTTTGTCAAAAAAACGAATGGTGGATTTAAAGAAATTATGCCCTGGGGCCTTGTCTTTTCAGGGGGGATAGAGCAGTTTTGTCTTTAGAAGGAGGCAACCCAAGATCACGATGGAAAGGTCCAGGGAAGTCTGGGAGAGGCCGGGGGGCCGGTTGGCCGAGAGAGAGCTTGCGGATTTGTTCCGGGCCTACTTCAATAACCGGATGATGGTCCTCCTCATGATGATCGAGCATCCGGAAATCAGCCGGGAGGTGCTCTCCCTTGAAAGACAGAAGTTCTTTCTGAACGACCTCTATCATCACTTTCTGCCGTCACGCTGCGCCTCGAAATACCGGCGGGCCTTTGAATGGCTTTTTCATTTTCTCGAGGTCTTCCCCGATGTCACGCCCCGAAGGATCTATCAGGCCCTGAAGATGGTGGGGTGGATCTATGAAGGCTTCGGGATGGAGCCCCCCCGGCGGATGGAGGCGGCCCGGCTCGAACGGGAAGGATTGGGAGGTCGAAGACATGCCGAAAAGAAAACGGATCGTTAATTGTGTGGTGCTGAGCTGTCTCCACAAACCGGGAGTGATTTGGCGTTTTTTTCGGAGGGCGTATTTTTTCCGTCTGACGAAAGAGATCGAGCGTCTGCCGAGCGTGGCGAAAAAATTGGGAAAGGAGCCCGGCCCTCCGAGGGGGCCCGTGCTTTAAAATGATCCAATCCCCGGGACAAAATCCACCTCTCCAGCACAACGTCGTGAATCTCCTCTATTCCATTCAAGGGATGGCGGAGTCGTATCTGACGCAGGCGGAAGAGGGGAGATTTTCGGGACCGGAGGAGAGACTCCGGCAGGCGGAGGAAATGCTGAAGAAAAATTCGGTCCAGGCCGAACTGGCGCTCGCTATCACGAAGCGGCTCGGTCACGTTTTGGGCCGGAGACCCCGGGGTTTTAGTCATCGGGCCTCTCTCGAGAAGGCCTGGCAGACCGTGAAGGATCATTTGAAGAGGCGGTTCCCGCTTTCCGGTTTGGAGATCTTGGAGAGAATTCCCGGCGGGTTTCCGGAGCTTTGGTGTGTCCCCAAGGAGCTGGAGGAAATCCTTTATGTCCTGGCGGCCAATGCCTTGGAGGCGATGGGCAGGAGGGGGGCGGACGGGAGGCGGGTGGGACGCAAGCTCATTATCCGGGCCCAGCTGGGTTTTTCCACCCAGGAGGAACCCTTTGCTTCCCTCACCGTGGCCGATACCGGGCCCGGGATTCCGGCGGGGAAACTGACAAATCTCTTCCGGCCTTTTGCCACGACGAAGTCCTCCGGCTCGGGAAATGGATTGGGTCTTTACCTGGCCCGGGAGCTGGTCCTGAAAAATGAAGGCAGGATCACCGTGGCAAGTTTTGAAGAGTTCGGCACCGCTTTCACTCTTGAGTTTCCGATCGCCGGCCGGCGCCCCCGGCGCCGTGCCAGTCGCACGGTGCCGGACAACCAGGCGGCCAGTCGCCGCTTGTACAACCGGCGCCGTGCCCACCGGCAACACGCTTCCCGTTAGCCTGCTGATCCACTCAGAAGCGCCTTCCCACCCTTGAAATAAAATTTGATATACTGACGCCCTGTCTTATGTTGGGGGATGGTGTAACTGGTAACACGCTGGGCTCTGGACCCAGTGATCAAGGTTCGATTCCTTGTCCCCCAGAAAATTGGTGGGGGATCAAAACGAAATGAGGAGGAGGGGCCATGGACAAAAAAGAACTGTATGAGAAGGCCGAGCAAGCGCTGAATCAGTCCTTTGAAGCGGCCAAAAAGTCGGTGAAGCTGGTGGCCCAGAAGGCCGGGGAGGCCGCCCAGGTGACGAAGTTATTCGTGGAGAAGCTCACGCTTGAGCATCAGGTCACGAAGCAGTTGACCCGTCTCGGCAGCCGTCTCTATGAAAAATCGTCCCCAGGGGCCGGGTCCTCTCCGGTTCAGGATGACGAACTCCGGGTCCTCATCGACGAGACACGGAACCTCGAGACCAAACTGGCCGAGGTTGAGACGAGCCTCCAGCAGCAGCTCAGACAAAAGAAGCTCGCCAGACGGAGACCGCGAAGCTAAAATAATCCCCTCATTTCAAGGGCAGGTGGCGGAACCGGCAGACGCGCATGTTTGAGGGGCATGTCCCGAAAGGGGTAGGGGTTCAACTCCCCTCCTGCCCAGGAAATCATAAAAAACAAAAACAAGAAAAAGGAAGAATGAGCCTGCCCAAACATATTTTCCGGGAATACGACATCCGCGGCCTCGCCGAAAAAGAGCTGACGGACGAGACGTCACGGGCCATCGGCCGGGCCTTCGGCGCCTTCCTCGCCAAAAAAAAGGGGGCGAAAGGCCGTGCCGGCGCCCGAGTGGGCGTGGCGTACGACCTGAGGCCGAGTTCGGTCAGGATTCATCAAGCGCTCGTTGAGGGATTGACCCAGGCCGGCTCGGACGTTTTCGACCTGGGCCTTGTCCCGACGCCGCTCCTTTATTATGGCGTCGTCCATTTCCAACTCGATGCCGGGATTTCCATCACCGGCTCTCACAACCCCCCGCAATACAATGGGTTCAAATTCCAGCTCAAGGACCGGCCGTTTTACGGAGAGGACATCCAGGGGCTTCGAGAAGCCATCGAAGGAGAAACTGCCAAAATCCGGGCCGCAAAATCCGGGAAAGTCGAACGGGCGGACCCCATCGAACCCTATCTTGCTGAACTCAAGCAGCAGTTCAAATATTCCAAGAAGTGGAAGATCGTGATCGATTGCGGGCATGCGATGGCCGGCCTCGTGGCCCCGAAGCTGTTCAAGGAACTCGGCCAGGACGTGATCGAACTCTACACCCACCTCGACCCCAAATTTCCCGACCATCACCCGGACCCCTCGGTCCTCGAAAATCTGGAAGACCTTTCGAATGAAGTCCGCCGCCAAAACGCCCACCTCGGGATCGCCTTCGACGGCGATGCGGACCGGATCGGCGTCGTGGATGAAAAGGGAAACCCCTTCCTGGGCGACCGGCTGCTGACGATTTTTGCCCGCCAGGTGTTAAAGAAGCAAAAGGGGGCGGCTGTGGTGGCCGACGTGAAATGCTCCCCGCTCCTTTATCGCGACATTGAAAAGCGCGGCGGTCGCCCCATTCTCTGGAAGACCGGCCATTCGCTGATCAAGGCCAAGATGAAGGAGGAGCGGGCGGCCCTCGGCGGTGAAATGTCGGGCCACATGTTTTTCGCCGACCGCTGGTACGGCTTTGACGACGCGATCTACGCCGCCTGCCGCATGGTCGAGATCCTGGATGAGGAAAAGCGCCCCGTCTCCGAACTCCTCGCCGATCTGCCCGAGGTCGTTTCCACGCCCGAGATCCGGATCGAAGTCTCCGACGACCGGAAGAAATTTGAAATCGTCGAAAAGGCCGTCGCGGAACTAAAGACCCGCTACAAGGTGATCGATCTGGACGGCGCGCGCCTCGAATTTGAGGACGGCTTCGGCCTGATCCGCGCCTCCAACACCCAGCCCGTCCTCGTGATGCGCTTCGAGGCCACGAGCCAAAAACGCCTCGACGAAATCCGGTCTCTGATTGAAGAGACCCTCCAAAAGTATGCCTAGAAGAAAAACAGGGTCCGCCAAAAGTCTTGGCGGATCCGCCGCGTCTGATGGCGGAAATTGGGCGGTGGTGATGGCCGGAGGCCCCGGGACCCGGTTCTGGCCGGAGAGCCGCACGCATTGCCCGAAGCCCTTTCTCAAGCTCCTCGGCCCTAAAACCCTTCTCGAAAATACCGTTGAAAGGCTCTATCCTTTATTTCCCCCGAGCCATATTTTTATCGTGCTGCAGGCGGACCTCGTTTCAAAGGCGAAGCGCCTCCTCTCCCGGATCCCGCTCGAAAATATCCTGGGGGAACCCCTGGTCCGGAACACGGCCGCCTGCTGTGTCTATGCCGCCAGTCAAATTGCCGAGCGGGACCCCCAGGCCCGGTTTGTGTTCATCCCTTCCGACCAGGAAATTCAGCCGAGGCCGCTTTACCGGGCCTCTCTCAAGACGGCGCTGGCCCTCGCCGACGACCGCCCCGTACTGCTCGGGTTTCAACCGACTTTCCCCAATCCCTCTTACGGCTACCTCGAAGTCGGCCCCGCCCGGAAAATCGGGTCCGGCCTTGCGCTCCACACCGTCCACCGGTTTCACGAAAAGCCCTCCCTCTCCCGGGCGCGCCAATTTCTCAAACGGGGAAATTTTCTCTGGAACGGCGGCACCTTTGCCTGGCGGATGGACGCCTTCAAACAGGCGGTCCAAAAATACCTGCCGGGCCTTTACCCCGCCTTTCAAAAACTGGCGCCCTTTCCGGGCGGGTCCCACGACCGCCGGGCGCTGGCCCGCATTTACGCCGAGCTTCCGAAGGTCTCCCTCGACTACGGCGTGATGGAGAAGATGCGGAATGTCCACTGCCTCCGCTCCGCTTTGGAGTGGAAGGACCTCGGCGGCTGGCCCGGGGTCTCGGAATTCTGGCCGGAGGACGGCCAGAAAAATCGCGTCGAGGGAAATGCCGTTTTGATTCGAAGCCGCCGCAACCTGGTCAAGTCGAAGGATCGATTGGTCGCCCTCCTCGGAGTGGACGACCTCGTGGTGGTGGACACCCCCGATGCCCTCCTCATCTGCCCCCGTTCCGAGACCGAACAAATCCGGGAAGTGGTGCGCGAACTTGAGAAAAAAAAGGGAAGAAAACATTTGTGAAGGGAACCCCTTCGGAGAGCCGATAATCAGGGGTGATGACAACGCTCCAGGCCTTCCTTCTCGGCATCGTTCAGGGATTGACGGAATTCCTGCCGGTCTCAAGCTCGGCCCACCTCGTGGTGGTCCAGCACCTTTTCGGATTCAAGGAGCCGCTCGTGGCCTTCGACGTCGCGCTCCATTTCGGCACCCTGGCCGCCCTTTTTGTCTATTTCCGCCGCGACCTCGTCCAATTGGTGAAGAATATTTTCGTCCCCGGCCCGGCGACCCGGCTGGCGTTCGGGATCGTGATCGCCTCGATCCCGACCGCTTTCATCGGCTTCACCTTCAAGGATTGGTTTGAAACGCTCTTCGGTTCGCTTCAAGCGGTCGGCTTCGCCCTTTTGGGAACGAGCGCCCTTCTCTGGATGACCCGGAAGCGGGAGGCGGGGAGACGGGAGATCGGTCACGGAAAAGTTTTGGACTTCCTTTTGATCGGCTCGATGCAGGGTTTTGCGATCATCCCCGGGATCTCCCGCTCCGGCGCCACGCTCGTGACCGGACTCCTGCGGGGTTTCAAAAGGGAAGACGCTTTTCGTTTCTCGTTTCTCTTGTCGATCCCGGCCGTTCTCGGCGCCGGAATTCTCGAACTCCGGGACGGCCCTCTGGTGAATGAAATGAGCCGTGCCACCCTCGCCGCCGGTTTTCTTGCTGCTGCCATTACGGGATTCTTGGCCCTCGGTTTTCTCGAAAGAATCGTCAAGAAAGGAAAACTCCACCGCTTCGCCGGCTACACCCTCACCCTCGGCCTTCTGGTCCTTGCCGTCTCCCGCCGGCTGGAGTAAGCGGGTAAAATTAAAAACTTGACAAGTCGTGACCTGTCAGGTAGATTCCCGCAAGAAGAGGAGGACTGGCCATGCACCTCAAATACTCGACAAAGCTCAATCAGAGTGAAGTCCGTACCCTCAAGCGGCTCTCCGAACAAACCCGGGTTCCTCAGTCAAAGCTCCTCGAGGAGGCGATTCACCTCCTGGAAGCGCAGTATGCCCATGATGTGGTCACACCGGAATTCCGCCGGCGGGTGGACGACTCCCTCGCCCGTCACCGGCCGCTTCTAAGAAAACTCGCCGAATAACCCGTTACTCAAATCCTGTGAAAGTTCTTGGGTATCGTCAGGTCCTTTGGATCCACCGCCGAATTGTTGAAGAGACAGGAGGCAGTTTGGGGCTTCGGGAGGAGGGGCTCCTGCGTTCTGCGCTGGCCCGGCCCGGGGCCACCTTTGGAGGGCAGGATTTGTACCCCACGCTTTTCGAAAAAGCCGCTGCTTTGGGCGAATCCCTTCTCCGAAATCATCCCTTTGTGGACGGGAATAAACGGGTCGCTTGGGAATGCATGGATCTTGTGTTGGATTTGAATGGCTACCGGCTTTCTTGTACAACCCACCAGGGAATGGATCTTGTGATGCGGGTGATCGAGCATCGGATAACCCTTCAGGAGACCGCCCAATGGCTCCAGAAACACAGCCGTCGATTCCGAAAGACGCAATGAAAACCATTCAGCTCATCTTGAAACCCGGCAAGGAGAAACCGATCAAGGGCCGGCACCCGTGGGTCTTTTCGGGCGCCATTGACCGGATTGACGACAGTTTCGAGACCGGGGACCTCGTTTCCGTTTTCTCCGCCCAAAAGGAATTCCTCGGCACCGGCTATTTGAACCCCCGCTCGCAAATCGCCGTCCGCATGCTTTCTTTTGAAGAAGGCCCCATCAATGAGAAATTTTTCGAGCAACGGATCGAGCATGCCCTCGGCCTCCGGAGCCGCTTTATCCCGCCCGACACCAATGCCTGCCGCCTGATCCATTCCGAAGGCGACTTTCTCCCGGGCCTCATCGTGGACCGCTACGCCGATTACCTCGTGGTCCAGTTTCAAACCGCCGGGATCGACCGGTGGCGGGAGACGATCCTTTCGATTCTGGAAGCCAGGGCCGGGTGCCGGGGGATTTTCGAGAAGGACGATTCCGAGATGCGGGGGTGGGAGGGGCTTGAGAAGCGGGTCGGCCGCCTCGTGGGGGAGGAGCCGCCGGATTATGTGGAGATCAAAGAATACGGGATTCCTTTTATCGTCGATATTCACGCCGGTCAAAAAACGGGGTTTTTTCTGGATCAAAGGGAGAATCGAAAGCTTGTCAGCAGCCATGCCAACGGGAAGCGGGTCCTCAACACCTTTGCCTACACCGGCGGATTTTCCGTTTATGCGGCCCGCTCCGGCGCCTCCCGGGTCGTCTCGGTGGAGACCAGCGAACGGGCGCTCAATACCTGCCGGGCCAATTTTGAATTGAATGGATTAATCGAAAAAAATGAAAAAGGGGACCCGCCCCGGTTTGAATTTGTCAAAGAAGACGTCTTTGAGTATTTAAGGAAAACGACGGAGGAATTTGATCTCATCGTCCTCGATCCGCCGGCCTTCGCCAAATCCCAGGACCATGTGATGCAGGCCTCCCGGGGTTATAAGGACCTGAATCTCTGGGCGATGAAGCGGCTTTCCCGGGGCGGACTCCTTTACACCTCCTCCTGCTCCTCCTACGTCAATCCGGACCTGTTCCAGAAAATCGTCTTTGCCGCCGCCAAAGACGCCCGCCGGGACGTTCAGATCCTGGCCAAGACTTCGCACGCCCCCGACCATCCCATCAACGTCTTCCACCCCGAGGGCGAATATCTCAAAGGTTTACTCTGCCTTGTGGGATGAGCTATACTTTTACCTTGATTGCCGGGGTCCGGAGGATTTATCCCGCGGCCGGGAAGGCCAATCTTAAAAGAAATGAGTTGAACCGGTCAGACAGTCCAAACAAGGGAGGTTTCAATGGGGAAATGTCCGATTTGTAAGATTATTACCCTGCTCGCAGGCCTCGGGGCACTCAACTGGGGTCTGGTGACTTTTCTGAACCTGAACCTGGTGACAAGAATTCTGGGCGACATGACGCTTGCCTCGAAGGTTGTCTATGGGCTCGTCGGGGTCTCCGGGGCGATCCTGATCCTTTCAATCGTCAAGGCCTGCCCCTGCTGCAGCAAGAAATAACCGCCCGACCGCAGCTGTCTTTTAGTAGAACAAAAGGACAGGTCCTCCCGCCAAAAGGGGGACCTGTCCTTTTCTCTTTCAAGGACCGTTTCTCGAATCCGGCCCGGCCCCGTATTTAATAGATTATTAATTTGACAAATTAATTAATTCCCGCTATCCTTCTTTTTGACGAAAGGAGGAAGCGCTGATGGCAACCGTCCTTAAGATGAACCGGAACCGCCAGATCAATCTGCCCTCGGCCTTTTTGACTCGTTTGAGCCTGGGGGAGGACCGCTATTTCAAAGCCGAGGTCGCGGGAAATCGGATTGTTCTTACCCCGATCGATCCGGTTGAAAGAGTTTTTTCCGAAGAAGACTTAAACACGATCGAGGAAACTTACCAACGAGAGAAGCGTCTCGCCAAGCCCGTGACCTCCGAGTGGATTAAAAAATCCCGCCGTTCCTCCTAAATGCCGTTTCGTCTTTTCTTCCTTCCAAGTTACGAGCGGTGTCTGAGAAAATTAGGGAGCCGTGAACGGGAAATCGCCGGGGTCATCCTGTTGGCCCTTCAGAGTTATTTTCAGTCGGGCATTCCGCTCGGCGGCGGGCCGTATGTGTTCCATTCCAAAGACAGAAGCCACCGCCTGGTTTTCAAGAAACTTCGCGAATCAATCTGGGAAGCCTCTGTCGAGGGGGGAGTTCGCGTGATTACAAGGCAGGAAAAGGATGCCCATTTCCTTGTTTTTGTGGGAAATCACGACCAGGTGCGGCAGTTTCTGAAAAAGAACTAGCCTGTTCTATTTTCCGGAGCGGGCAGCCGGGAGACGGGTGAGGGTGCGGCGGCCGACGCCGAAACGTTTTTCAAGCTGGGGTCTTGAGAGCGAGTGAAGATCGACCCCTTCTTTCCTTAAAACGATCTCTGCCAGAGCCAGGAACGTGTCGGTTGCAGATTGACCCTTCAGGAGATCAACTTCTATCAGCCGGCCCGGCACTTCGATCTTGTCTCCCTCCCAATGTTCCAAAGTGACTTTGGCGTCCTCCCCAAAAGGAAACGTCACTTGAAGAAGATGATATCGGTCCTGAAGCTTCCGGAGGGCTTTGATGACCTGCCGGCGGATCGTTGTGCGGTCCCATTCGACCGGGAGGCGAAGGGCCCGGCCGAGTGTTTCGAGATCCAGCTCCAGCGCGGGACCTGCGTGGGCCCCGCTTTGTCCGAGAAGAATCAGATAAAGATCAAAGAAACGCTGGGACGACTTCCGGACCAACGCCGGCAGGCGGTCTCTTTGGAAAAGCGCCACAGGCATTGGGACGGTTTCCGGCACGGGAAGAAGAGGCAGGTCTTCTTCAGGCGGTTTTGGCGAAGGTTTCCGGCGAACCTGGGGAAGCATTAACTGCCCCATCCGTTCTAATTTTTTTCGCGCGTGTTGGGGAGAATCAATGACGGAAGCCGACTCAAAATTGGTCTGGAGCGCGCTCACGCTCCAGTTGGTGCTCCCTTCGACCACGTAGCGGCCGTCGATCACGATGAGTTTGTCGTGGAGGCGGCGGGCCGGCAGGAGCGCTGTCACTTCCGTTCCGCTCTCAAGCAGGCGGTCAAAATATTTTCCCAGTCCGACTTCCTCCTTGAGAAGCACTCGGAATTTTGTGTTGAGATACAACCGCACCCGGACATCCCGCTGGCGGGCCCGGAGAAGCGCTTCGAGGAGGCGGTTCACGGGGTGATCGGGATTGGCCTGGTCGTCGGGTTGGATGAGGTAAAGCGAAATGGCGATTTCCTTTTGCGCTTGGTCCAACAGGGGGAGGACGGCCCCCAAGTATTCGCGGTCACTTGCTTCGAGAACCTTTGCAGGGACCCATGGGCTCGCCATCAGCCGCCTAGTTTACTTCATCCAGCCCGGCCCCGTGCACTTAAACATTGAACTGGGGTATCAGGCAAGCCTGATTGTGGCCGTGGCCGCTTAAATATTCCTATCAATTTATAGCATTCGAGGGTGATGTGTAGCGGGGCCTTTGTGAGGCAAGAGTCTTTTTAAACTTTTTTAGCCGAGTCTCTTGACGCTGGAAAGGTTTTGTGGTTAACTTGGCTTCAAGTCGTAGCCTTGAGTATCTCAGAAAGGACACCTTTCAAATTACGGTGAAACAAGATACGTCTCGCAAGCGCATTTTTTTTACCGCCTCACTACGAGTTTTTACAAAGTCCTTTAAGCGCACAGTTTGTTCCTTCAGAAAGACTGTGACTGGGATTCGATTCACTTCCCTGCTCGTCGCCATTCTCTTTGCCTGGGAGACCGTGGCCTGGTCCGCGCCTCCCGTTGCCACCTCTGAATCTCGTCCGGCGCTTCCCCTGATCAACATCCCGCAATCTCTGGGCTCCATCCAGGAAAAATTTGTCCCCGACATCGTTGATCCGGAGACCCCCTTCGTCATTCACATTCAGGATATTCACTCCCACCCCGAGGCCCAGCGCCATGTCGCCTCGATCCTTGAGCATTTGGCGCACGAAAGGAAGATCGGCCGAATTTCGGTCGAGGGCGCCTTCGCCGAAATCGATCCCAAAATTTTAAATCTCTTTCCCGTTGCAAAGGCCAATCAGGCGATGGTTGATTTTCTGGCCTCCGAGGGGGAACTGACCGGCTCGGAACTTTTTGCCTTCGAGCAGCACCGGCCCGCCGTTCAGGTGATGGGGGCCGACCACCCCCGGCTTTACGGAAAAAGTTTCAAGGCCTTTCAAGAGGTCAAAAAGAAAAAAACCGAAGTCCGGGCCTTCTTTAATTTTTGCACCCGTCGTCTTGAAGAATTGGAAGCCGATTTTCTCAACCCCGGGCTCCGGGACTTCTCCATGAAGCGCCGGGCTTGGGAATCTGAAAAGCAGGATCTTTTTGAATACCTCACCCTGCTCGGTGCGCTTTCCAAACAGGCTTTGAAGCTTGACCTTGCAGACCCCCGGAACCAATTTGAATGGCCCCAACTGCTTCACCTGGTAAAGATTGCCGGGAATGAAGCCCGGGTAAAACCCGAATCGGTCCGCCGGGAGGTCCAGTCCCTTGTCTCTGAACTCCGCCGGCGCCTGCCCCGGGGTCCCGCCCGGGAATCCCTGATTCAGGGGCTCGTAAAGCTTCTGGACCCCGCCACGCTCACCCTGGGCCGGCCTGCCCGGCACTTTTTTGAATCTCTGCATCGAGAGGCGAAGGCCCATGATTTTTCTCTGCTCAATTACCCGAACCTTTTAACTTACGGCGGTCTCGTGATCCTCCGGGAGGAAATCGATTCCTCGGCCCTCTTCCGGGAAATGGAGTCCCTCGAAGAGAAGCTGGAGCTCGGGCTCGCAAAAAATTCCCGTGAACGGGAACTGATCCGCCTCGGCCGGGACATTTCGCTCCTCGAAAAACTTCTCACCCTCCGAATGAGCCGGAGCGACTTCGACCGTTATCTCGAAAAAGGGCCTTCGCTGGCCGCCCCGGTTTTAAAGAAAAGGTTCGAGCGCATTTCAAAAATTGATTTTTTGCCGCCCGCCCTGCCGGAATCGGTCCAAGAGACCGCCGAACGTTTTTACCGGCTTTCCCGCCAGCGGGACGAAATCCTGCTTGAAAACGCTTTAAAGCAAAGTTCGTCAAAACACCGTTCGACTGTTCTCGTGAGCGGAGGGTTTCACACCGAAGGGATGCTGGAGGCCTTGAGGGCCAAAAAGATTCCTTATGTGGTGATCACCCCCCGGATCACCGGCCTGGAAGACGACAGCGCTTACGAGCGGGCGATGATGGGTGAGAACTCCCGGCTGGACCGTTTCCTTTCAACAAAGAACGCCCTCGTGAAAGTGCTCCTGGCGCAGAGCCCGGAATCCTACGCCGGACCGGTTGCGGTTTCGAGACTGGAACAGCGGGACCTGCTTTTGAGTGCGGTGCCGATCGGAGTCAAGGTTTTGAAGGCCGAAGGCTGGTCCGATGCAAGGATCCTCTCGGCTTTGGAAAAGAGCTTCGCCCGGCGAGAGGACATTTTTTCCGGCGTCGTTCCCATTTTCACGGAAGGCGAATTTCATGTCGCCTTTTCAAAGCCCTCGAATCCTCAAGCGGGAAAATTTAGTGTTTGGGGCGCCAGGCCTGAGGTGAGGATGGAGGCGGAGGTTTTTGTAGCGATAGGGACGGCGTTGATCGGGATAGGCGCCGTGGGAGTTACGGTAGTCACGCTTTGGAAGGCCCACAGTCCTGTGAGTTGGGTCCTTTTTTGGAACCGGAAGAAAACAGAAATCTACGCCGCCATTCAATCTGCGCTTTCACAGCTTAATCGCCTTCTCTTTCGCGCCGAGTCTGCTTCGCCGGAGGATTCGCAGAACTTGGCCAAAGCCCCTGCGAAGCTTCAGCGAAGCAGGGCCGAGGTGCGGGCGAATGAATTGGACTCGCTTGGGGTTCGGGAGGAAGTGTTAGATAAAATCAAGAACCGGCCGGGAACCGTTGCGGATTTGGCCAAGGCGATCAATCAGAATGAACTTGGCGAGGTTCTCACTGAAGCCGAGATCCAACATACCGCCAGGCTCGTCGCAGAGAAATATCCCGGGGAAATCACTAATTTCCAAGCGCTTGGCATCGGTCCCGCCCTGATCAAGGCATTTCCCCCAGATCTAAAGACCTTTCGAGATTTGCTCAAAGATTTGAATCTGGGGAAACAAGGGCGGGTGCGTCGAATCTTACTTCCTTTTGCCTTCGATGGACTTGTGAATACCGTCAGCGAATTCTCATTAGCACGGCTCCAGCCCCTCTTGTCAGCTCTCTTGGGGGAAATGCATGACGAAATAGTTCGTCTTCAAAATGAACCCGGCGTTCCGTCGGGTGATGAACTTTCCAAAGTGCAGAAGTTGCAGATCCAAAGAAATATTCTCCGGGCGCGCTTGACCGATTTGAATTTAGAGATTGGTCGGTTGGCCCGAATCGCCGAGCTCCGTAAAGACCCACTACGCTCCGAGGCGCGATTGTCTGCGCCCTTGACTAAAAGTTCAGAGGGGAAAGAGGCCATTCTTAAGCTGCAGGGTGTGAAAAGAGTGAAAGAGTTCCGGGTCAAAGCCTTGTTTTGGTTGGCAGTTAAAGGTGAAAAAAAGCGGGCGGGTCAATTTGAAGAAGAAATTCTTTCCGATACGACCTTAAAAAAGATGGAGGGACTGGAAAAAAAGAAAACAGGGAAGAGGCCGAATCTCCGGCAGGCCAAAGTGGGACAGTTCCGACAAGCCTTGGCGCACGGATTCAAGACGGCCTACGGAAGCACCCTCTATTACAGCAACAAAACCAATCGAAGCGCCAAGAGAACAGAACATCTTGAGATGGATGGCTTCAAAGCCGATTTCGGCCAACAGAAGGCCAACTACAAGTTTGCCCAAAAGGTTTTGGCAGCGGTCGAGGACTTTCTTGAAGGCAAAGAACTGATCCAAGTCGATCGAAGCGTCGGTCAGAATCCCGATGAATCCCGCCATTTCAGGTTCCTTGTTTCAAAAGACTACGGCCGGCTGGCGCACGAGCTTACGTCGCTTCACTTCCCAGCCCGTCCATCCGCTTCAGCGGAAACCCCAGATATCCTCACGATCGATCTACCGGATTTTGACCTGAGCCGCTATGGGCTTGCAAAGCAAAAGCAACCCTACATCCTTCGGATCCCGAGCCGGGGCATCACCCTCGTTCTCGGGACCGATTATTTCGGGGAGGTCAAGAAGTCGGTTCTAACAATGAATGGGTATCTCGCGAAGCTAAAGGGAGACCTTGCCCTTCACGCGGGAAGCAAGGTGGTCCGAGATCGGGATGTAAAAACAGGTAGGAGGAAGACAATCCGGATCATAGCATCGGGGCTTTCAGGAACGGGCAAGACAACAACGCTGGTAGGAACCCAAGGTTTGGGGCGCCGTTCCAAAATGAAACAGGATGATTTCGTGGAGCTTCGCTTTAAGAAGCATAAGGTCAAGGTCAAAGGTTTGGAGCGGGGAACCTATTACAAAACCGCCGGTCTTGATCCCAAGAAAGAGCCGGAGCTATTCAATGCGGCAAAGCACCCGGATACAATTCTCTCGAATGTCTGGATGAACGAGAATCCCCAAGGCGGTCTTGTTCCTGATTACGGCAATGTCAGAATTACCGCCAACGGCCGGGGTGTTGTGACGCGCGAACGGATTACCCAAGACCCTTCGGTCGATATGAATGGAATTGATCTCATGATTTGGCTCACAAGGCGGCGGACGATTGTTCCGGCATTGTCGCTTCTCACCCCCGCGCAAGCGGCTGCTTTCTGGGTGCTGGGGGAATCAGAGCTCACTTCAGCGGCGGACCCCACAAAGGCAGGAGAGTCAGCGAACGAACCCGGGTTTAGCTCTTTCATTGCCGGCTCCGTTGCGGAAGAGGCCAATCGTCTTTATGAATTCCTTCGGGCAAATCCGGGCATCCAGGTTGTCTTGGCCAATACCGGACGGGTGGGCGCGAAGCCCGGGTCGGAGGGTGTCAAAATCGATGTCCTGGATTCCGCGGCACTGTTTCGTGCGCTCTACAAGGGAAACATCAAGTGGGCAAACCCTGATCCGGACTGGGGGTACCGGGTTGTAGCTCGAGCCCCGGGTTTTAATAGCAGCCGATTTAACCCTCGTCACTACTACTCTTCAGATGAATATCAGCAAATGACCCTTGCTCTTCGGGCGAATCGACTTGCCTGGCTTAAGAACTTTACCGGTCTTCACCCCGATATTGTCGCAGCCATTGAGCGGAGCGAAGCGCGAAGCGCCTCCCGCGCCGAAGTGCGTAGCGCAGGCGAATGGGCTGTGAATCGCCGTTCCGAGGCGCGGAGTGAAACAGCTTGGCCTTCTCAGCAGGATTTCATATTCCAAGACCGGCGTTTTACGCTGGTGACAAGGGAAAGCGCTCAGGGCACTAGAACTGAATTTAAAATATATGATGACGAGGAAAACGTAGTTGGCTACGCCAAACTCGTCAAAGGAGGAATCGGGCGTACGGTTGACTTCGAAACGGTGATGGTTAATGAAGCCTTCAAAGGTAAAGGACTCGAAGCAGTTTTGTACTTCCTCTACTACCGCTACCTTGGTCTTAAGCACCTCGAAGCGGGCAGCCAGGGACCGGCCGCTCCTTATTCGGTCCATGGGGTGCCCCTGAATTTCAGTTTCGTAGAAAAGGGAACTAAGACCGTGCCCCCCGAGCCCGAGCCGACCCCGCAGCCCATAGAGCCGCTTATAAAAGAAGCGAAAGCTTTGATGGACGAGAAAATCTTGAAAAATAGAAAACGACCCGAGAGATATGAAGAAGCCTTATTGTTACTCAAGCAGGCCCAAGATTTGATTTTAGCTAAGGAGGGCTCGACCTACTCCTATGTGCAGGAGAGAATCGCGGTGGATGGTCTTTTCCGTACAGCCGTCATCGCGGTCAACCACGAGCTTTTTACCTTAGGCACTGTTTTGAGGAACGCTTTTCAGAAGAATGGTCCAACTCCCCTGAGATTGGAGATTAATGCAGCCGGAGACTATCAAGAGGGGATGGTCGAGAAGTTAAAAAGGAAAAGTCTGGGGCATTTCCTTGCAAAAGTGATTGCGCAGCCGGAGGGAGAGAAGCGGAAAAAACTCCTCGAGGCTTTCAAGAGCGCCCTGGATATTCCGCAGAATCGGCGCCGCTTCCTGGAATTTTACGGCGAACCGCTGATCGATGAATTCAAAGAGGTCATTTCCCTCAACCGTCCCGATCCCGAGTTCACCTCCTATCCCTATGGCGAGGTGCGTCTCGCTGCGGGCTATCTCATGACCTACCGAGGGGAGGAGTTCATTCAGGAGGTAGAGCGGCTAAGAGAGTCCTCGGGGACCCTCAGCCCTGAGATAACGAGCGAGGAACTTTTCTCCCGGTTTGATGAAGGCGTGAACCGGCTCGTGGGCGATCTCAAACTTCCCGAGACCTTGGCCTATCAGGTTCGGGCAGAATTACAATTGCAGTTTTACAACGCGCTTCTCAAAGGGGGCATGGCGGAAAAAAGGGATGTTCGGATCGCCCTCACTACCCCTCGGGACGGCGATCAGTCGGATAATACCACGGCTTTAACCGGCCAGGACCGACGACGGCTGATGGAGGGTCATATCGGGTTAGGAATCAGGCTCCATGACATCGAGACCTATGGGGGGAATACGAACATGGCCTATCTCTTGGAGTCGCTCCACCATAAAGAATTGGAAGATCCTTGGTACAACTTGCAGCAGCAGACCGCTTTATTGGAGCGTAAACTCCGGGAGCTGGTTCTTCCTAACGGGGAAAATGTCTACGGTATCTCGACGAGAGACCAGCAAAAACTCTTCAGCCGATACCGGTTCAGACAGGATCGTAAAATTTTATCCGAAGAGGAACTGAGAAAAATTCTCAACAAAGACAAATATCCGTTGATCGCTGCCGGGACAAAGCTGGGAGATGAAATTATCAGGCGTTACCTCATCCGGCAAGAAATGCTCCTCAGAGGACAATATGTTGTGGCGCTCAAGCCGATGCCGGACTCCGTGTTGGAGCTTTTTATTAAAATGGCTGGTCAAGGCGGCGTGGATATCTTGCGGATCTTCGACGCCTTCAACGACAACCGAAAAATTATTAAAGCCATTCGATACGCAAGGGAGACAGGGGCGAAAGCGCAGCCCGTGATTCACTTCACTCCAAAATTCCCCAAAGGGGTGGCGGGCTATGTCGAGCTCGCAAAGGAATTGATTCGGGAGAGCGGAGAAGCTCTCGATGCGTTGGTCATTAAAGACGCCCCGGGACGGATGCGGCCGGTAGAGGCCTTCCGCCTCGTGAAGGCCTTGAGGGATTCCGACATCAAGGCCCCCCTCTTAACCCACACGCACGACAGTTACGGGGACCGCCAGCTCACGCTGCTGGAAGCCATCCGGGCCAATGGTCCTGACTATCCCATTATTATGGATCTTGGGGTCGGCAAAGGGGCTTTGTCCTCACCTTTCGGCCAGCCGGACGTGGTCGATTTTATCCGGTTGACGGACGGCACCCCATGGCAGGTTCCTCATGCCGATGACACCTTAGAACGGTTGAGGGCTCTTGAGCGCTGGATTGCCGATTCCCTGATGCCGGAGTACAAAAATAGGATTCCCACCAGCCCGACGACGACTTGGGACCGCCAGGCCTATGTGGAGGCGGGCCTGCCGGGAGGGATGAAGTCGAGTTTCATTGACGTTGATATCAAAGAGGGTTTGCAAGGACTCGAAACGAACTTATTCCGCGCGAAATTTGGAATCCGGGCTTTTGAGGATCATAAGGATTCAAAGGGTAAATTCACAACGTTGACGCCTCTCGGAGAACGATTAAAGCACGCTTTTATCGTTCAAGTGCTTCAGGAGATGATCCGTGTCGAAGCGGACGCCGGGGAGATTTCCATGGTGACCCCCACCAGTCAATGGACGGGGGTGCAGGCCTTCCACAATGTTCTGGGCTGGCTCATGAAGGGCTATCTCGTAGCGGAAATCTCAAAGGATAAATCGAACGTCGTCCTCAAAAAGTCGGCTTCTTATCCGGAAGAAGACCGCATGGCGCAATACGCTCATCCCCAGGCGCCGGTGATTGTGGATTTCCAGAATTACTTTATTCTTTGGGCCCAGGATCCCTATCTCCAGGATCTTTACCCCGGTGTCAACCGGAAACTTGTGGCGAAGGCTTTCGGACTCCTCAGTTATCCGGGCGCGCCGATAGATCTCGAACGGGTCCAGAGAGCCCTTTTAGGCGGCAAGGTGAACACTAAAGAGATAAGAAAGGCCCTCGCAGCATTTAAAGACGTGAAAGGGAAGGCCGGGAAGGAGTTTGTTGATAGCGACGTGATTCTCTTAACAAGATCTCTTAGAACAAAATATCCGAAAGTTAAGAGCGACCAGCTTCCGAGGGAGGCGATCTTAAAAGTAGCAAAGGAATTAAAGCTGAATATTCCCCTCACCGTGAAAGAGTTGAGGGCCAGCTACAAAGGAAGGGGAGACAGGGATCTGCTTCTCCTGGCCCTCTTTCCTACCCGTGCAGAGGAATTATTCGAGAAGCGGAAATTTTGGCAGGGGGAATGGGAAGCCTCTGAGACAAGGGACGGTCAGTTGCGCAACGCCGGGATTCTGGAACGGACGGGCCCGATCTCGGACCGCCGCGCCGAGGTGCGGGGGGAGGGAGGAGGAGTCGAAGTCAGTCCCAATGAAATCAGACTTTTAAGCGTTTCGAAGAATCAACGGATCGTTGTTATTGCTGAG
>JACPCP010000023.1 GCA_016179745.1 Candidatus Omnitrophota bacterium | reverse complement strand
AGTTTTTCTCGGTCCGCTTGAAAAGTCTCTTCCCTCTCCACCCCGGCGAGCCCCGCCTCCCGAACTGGATTCGGGACGGGCCCAATCGATGGTGAGATTTCTCTCCTGGAAGGGCTTGCCGCTCAAGGCCTCACGGGCCTTGGTGGCAGCTTCCTCGGAGACCATCTCAACGAACGCAAAACCCCGTGAACGGCCGGAATACCGGTCGGTCACCAGGTTCACATTCTCGACTTCTCCGAAAGAGGCGAAAAGCTCTCTCACTTGATCGGCGGTCGCCTGAAAACTCAGGTTTCCGACGTAAAGTTTCTTGGCCATTTTGATGTTCCTCCTTAATTAACTGACTCTGAACACAGAAAAAGCCGCTTCTGCTTGTCTCGTCGCTGAAGCGGCTTCTTAGTCAATTAAGGACCGAGCGCGAACGGACTAACTTGGCGGTCTGATTCGACTGCACTAACGGGGCGGGACTCTATCAGCTTTGCCGGGGAGTGTCAACGAAAAAAGGGGTGGGATCCCTGCGATTAATCCTTAAGTTCAAACAGGATGGGGATTTGGACACACATGAGGATTGCCTTCCCCTGCTCCGTCGCTGGGTGAAATTGCCATTGCCTTACGGCCGCCGCGGCCGCCTCATCCAGCAGGGGATAGCCTGTCGACTTCATGATCATCCAGCGCCCAACCGTTCCGTCGGTCTTGACCTCGATCGCAATCGAAAGGGTTCCCTCCCAACCCTCCTGAACGGCCCAGCGGGGGTAGCGGATCGGCGCCGGGTCCTCCTTGAGGGACGGGAGCGTAAAGTCAGGCGCATGAGTGCCGGTGCTGAAAATTTGTCCGGGCCGTCCCTGGGTCCATTTGCCCTGCGACAAGGAAAACTCAAAAGGAAGGCTCACGGGCGTTTCGGCGCCCGCCGGAACAAAAGCTGCCTGCGGCAACGGCGCCTCCTCTTTCGCAAAGAGAAACACTGCGGAAGAAAGGACAAAAAGTGTCAGGAGGAACGAGAACGTGATTTTTTTCATGGGTCAAAACCTCGCTTTGGTGCCGATAAACAGGCGTGTTGAAGGATTGTCGAATCCCAGGACCTCGTCGTAGTGGTCGTTCGTTAAATTTTCTCCCCGAAAATAGACCTGCAGCCACTTATTTAAGTCGAAAGTGAGAAGGGCGTCAAGCCTTGTGTAACCCGGGTTTTTTTCCCGGGGCGGGCGGCCCGAAATGGCGGTGCGGTCTTCCCGGGGGCCGAGGAGCACCCAATCGACATTCAGCTGGCATTTCCAAAAGCGGTAACTCATTCCCAGGCGGCCCGAATGCCACGGCCGGCGGATCAAACGCTTTCCCGTCTTTGAGTCAATCGCATTGAGGTAGGTGTAGTTCCAGCGAAACTCTAAATCGCCAAGCGGGTTATATTTTCCTTCAAGCTCCACCCCCTGCGTCCGGGCCTGGTCGATATTTTGCGCCAGGAGCGGGATGCCTGTAAACTGAATCAAATTTTCGACTTCATTTTGAAAGTAGGCCGCCCCGAGGCTCGCCTTCTTCTCCCAAAAAGAGCGCTCAAAGCCCACGTCCCCGCCCCAGCTTTTTTCCACCAGGAGATTCGGATTCCCGAAACCCGGAAAGAAAAGTTCGTTGAGGGTAGGCGCCCGGATGCCCCGGCCGAAACTTCCCTTGAGTTTGGTCTCAATCGGCTCCACCCAGTAGCTCATGGAAATCGAGGGGCTCGGTTCGGTGCCGAAAAATTGGTTCTCATCGATCCGGACTCCGAGCACCGTGGTCCATCGGTCCCAGAGCGTCAGCTCATTCTGAAGGTACCAGCCGTGATTACGAATAATCCGGTCGAAGCTTTTGTTGTTGCTCCGGCCGTGCTCAAATTCGTAGCCGGCCGTAATCACATCGATCTCTCCCAAAAAGAAGAGGTGCTGCCACTCGAAGGTGTGGCGGTCGCTGTCCAGTTTAAAAGGCGTCGCCTCCGGGTCCCTCCCCGTCGCGCCGGGATTCCGGGGGTCAATCGAGAAAAGGTTGTCGTGAAAGAAGGAGTATTTGAGCGACTGCTCCCACGCGTCAGAGGGGGCCAGGGTGTAAATCGTGCTGAGAATCTGCTCGCGCGATTTTTGGTTCCGGTTGGGGTCCAGGCGAAAGGGGCCGTCGTCGATTCCCACCAGGGCATTGTAATAGTGAAAGGCGACATCGAAATGGGAGATGTCGGTGACGTCGATTTTGGCGTGGCCGGTCGCCCGGGTGTTCTGGAACCCGTCATTGTCGCCGGGGCCCTCGGTATCGAGGCGGGAACCGGACCCTGAGTAAGAAAAATTTTTCCACTGGCCCTCGATCACGGCCGCTTCATAAAACGATTCGTTCGTTCCATATTCGAAGCGCGACTCACCCCCCAGCGGCCGCTTCCCCGCCTTGGTCACAATATTAATCACGCCGGCCATCGCATCGGCGCCGTAGAGCGTGCTCTGGGGACCACGCAGGATTTCAATCCGCTCGATATTTTCGACAGAGACCACATTCTCCGTCGTCAAATCGGCGAGTTCGGCCTGGCCGGTCGTGAGGCTGTTGATCTGGACGCCGTCGACCATCATAAGGGTCTGATTCGCATTCATCCCCCGGACGAAAAGGCCGACGGTCCGACCGAGAGGGCCGGATTGGGTCACGGTGACGCCGGGAAGGGCACGGAGAAGGTCCACGACAAAAACCGCGCCGCTTTTTTCAATGTCTTCTCGCGTGAGGACGGTGACGAAACGTGTTGTTTCCTCGACGGGAATTTCTCTCCGGGTCGCCGTCACCACGGCCCGAAGGGGGGGGTTTTCGTCCAGGTCTTTTAATTCGGAATCGTTGGGGAATGAACCGTTGCCGGAAAAAACGGCGCCCGCTAAAAGAAAATTGGAGCTGAAAAGCAAAAGCAGAATTTTGGAAGGTTTCATTTTCTTCCCTCTCTCGGAGAAGGTCCGCCAAGAACCTTAGCGGACGAAGTTCAGAACAGGCAGGTCTTCTGACTGGCAAGCCTCATTGCGATCGCCTTCCCTTCTGCTTCGCTCCGAAGCTGAGCTTCGCAGGAATTCAATTCCTTCGAAGCCCGCAAAGCGGGCGAAGAAGAAAGTGGCTTTTCGCTCTTCTTCTTGCCGACAGCGGCGGGACCGTGGAGCCGGGAAAGGCAATTAAGAATTGCCTTCCCTCTCTCTTCCCTATTAAGCCCTTGTGGGCGCCTGTTCAGTGACAAAGATCAAAATGCGTGAGCAGGATTATACTGCGAATCAATTCCACCGCAACAGAAAACTCAGGAGATTTTTTTGTAAAGGCGGGAGAGGAAATAGATCTTGGAGACTTGCTCAACCAGGGTGGTCCATTGGAGGGCCTCGTCGAGGTCTTTCCCGTGGGCGAAGGTGCCGTGGCCCCGGACAATGGCCACCGGGTATTTTCGGAGGACCTCGGGAAGCTTCCTGCGGGTTTCCTCGGCGTAAGTCTTGTAATTCACTGAAACGACCGGAATGCAGGGCAGATAATAATGCCCCTCGAGGTCAACGGTCTTTATTTCGTTCAGAAATAGAGACAGCGCCACGGCCGTGGGCGGATGGGCGTGAAGGACCGCCTGGGCCTGGGGGACCTCGAGATAAATCTTCCGGTGAGTCAGGTAGTCGGAGGAGACGCCGGGATGAGAAAGGGCCTTGAGCGGGAATTCCACGAAGTCGCTTTTTGAAAAATGGCGAAGCTGGGCGCCCGTTTTTTTAATCAAAATGTTTTTCCCCCGGCGCACACTGACATTCCCCGAATGGGAATCAATGAGGCCCGACAGGAAAAGGTCCCGGCAAACCGTCTGAATTTTTGAAATGAGCCCGGCCCGGCTGCCGCCCATTAGTTTTGCGTCCCCGTCGGAAAAATTTCCTCCTCGAGGAGGGAGATCAAATGCTTGACCCGGCAATTGGCATTCGTCGTCTCCAGGATATCCTGCTTGAGGTAGGGGTCGGTGTGGGCCGTGAAACTGACAAAATGCGAAAGGGCAATGGGGTCCTCGAGTTCCTTCGGCAGGGTAAATTCTTCGGCCGGCTTCTCGCTGGCCAGTTTGAGTTTTTGAATGAAAAGCTCCCGAAGGGTCCGGCCCATCTCACGGAGCTCCCGGCGGTCCTCCACTTTGTCCGGAACGGGGCGGATCCGGGCAACCCGGAAGGGTTCCATCTGAAGATAGTTCACGATCCTCGCCCGCTCCATCCCCTTCAAAAGAACGTGCGAGGTCCCGTCCGCATTCTGGACCACCGCCTTGAGGAGACCCACGCCGACGATCGGATGAATGGGATAAGGTTCCTTTTCGGCCTCCCAGCCTTTTTGGAGCAGCGAGACGGCGATGAACTTATTTCCGGCCAGGGCCTGGGCCAGCATTTGCCGGTATCGGGCCTCAAAGATATAGAGCGGCAGCTCCACCCGGGGAAAGAGAATCACGTTGGGGAGCGGAAAGACGGCCACTTCCCGGGGCAGCTTGAATTTTTTGGCTGCTGGTTTTCGCTTTGAAGGCATCGGTCAGGGGCGGGAAGAAGGCCCGGCGGCTTCGAATCTTATTTCCAATTTTTGAGAAGATGCGCCAGAAGCCTGACGCCCACGCCCGTGGCCCCCTGTGGACAATCGGCCCGGGGTTTATCGCACCACGCCGTTCCTGCAATGTCGAGATGGGCCCAGGCGGTTTTCGGAGGGATAAATTCCTTCAGGAACATCGCTGCGGTGATTGTGCCGGCATATTTTCCGCCGGTATTGAGAAGGTCCGAATGGTGTCCCTTGATCATTTCGCCGTATTCGTCCCAAAGCGGAAGCTCCCAGCACCGTTCTCCGGTCTCTTCCCCCGCTTTTTTGATTTGGGCGAGGAGGGAATCATTATTTCCCATGAGACCAATCGCCTGATCACTGAAGGTGTAGACGCACATTCCGGTCAAGGTCGCCAGGTCAATCACGGCCTTCGGCTTGTATTTGGCGGCGTAGGCCAGGGCGTCGCCCAGGATGAGCCGGCCTTCGGCATCCGTATTGATGACCTCCACGGTCTTTCCGTTGGACATCCGGATGATATCGCCCGGCCGCTGGGGATTTTCGCTCGGCATGTTCTCGACCGCAGGCGCCAACCCCACCACGTGAAGGGGAAGCTTGAGATCTCTCACAACCCCCATTGTGGCAATTACAGTGCAGGCGCCGGCCTTGTCGTATTTCATCTTCTCCATATCGTTTGAGGGCTTGATTGAAATTCCGCCCGTGTCGAAGGTGACGCCTTTCCCGACCAGACAAACCGTTCCTTTGGATTTGTGGGAGGCGCCGTATTCCAGAATGATCAAAGCGGGCGGAATTTTGGAACCCTGATTCACGCCGAGGATGCCGCCCATTTGAAGGCGCTTCAGGTCAGCGGGGCCGAGGACAGTCAGGCGAAGTCCTTTCTCACGGGCAAGCTTTCGGGCCTCCGCCACGAGGGTCTGGGGATTGATCACATTGCCCGGCTCATTGACAAGGTTTCGAGCCCGGAGCGTGCCTTCAGCAATGATTTGGGCTTCTTGAATATTTTGCCCAAGATTTTTCTCCGCCCCTTTTTTCGTGACGAGAATTTCCAAAACTTCCGGCCCCGAAAATTTTCCGTCGTCCTTCTCCTTCTTCGTTTTGTATTTGTCAAAGGTGTAACTGGCCAGGACACCGGCCTCGGCAAAAATCCCTGCGGCCGGGGCGGCTTGAATTTTCCCTCCGAGGAAACTCTCAAAAAGGAGCCGCACCCGCTTCGCCTTCCGGCACCGGGCCAATCGGATGAGGCTGGCAATCGTCTTCGCAAGCGAGGCCCGGTTGAATTTGTCCACGGCTCCGAGCCCGGTCAAATAAATTTCAGCCGCCTCCCGGACTCCTTGACTCAAAGAACTCAGGCTTTCCCCTTTTTTTCCGCTGAAGCGCTTCGTCTTGAGAGCCTGCTCCGCCGTCCGGGCAAATTCCGGCTCGAGGGAGCGGAGAAGATTCAAGGATTTGACGCCCTCAAAGGCTCCGGCAAGGAGCAGGTCGGCGGGGCGGCGTTTTTCTGAGAGGGAAACCAGATTGATTTTCATTATTTCTTTTCCTCCATGATTCGAGAGCGGGGGTTCAAAACTTCACTAGGGTAAACGTTTCCCGCAAGGAAGTAAAGGGGACAGGCACCTTTTCCCTTCGTTGCAATCGATAGGATTGGCCGATAGAATAGCACCCTCGCCATGAAAAACCAAACGACATTCCCGCCCCCGAAGCCCAAGGGCGGGTTTTTCTGGTGGCTCCTCTGGATCGTGATTGCGATCGGCTCTTTTATCCTCTCGGCCGCTTTCTGGACGTGGTTCCTCGGCAATTTTTTCGGCGAGATTGAGGGGACCCCGCAAACGATTCTCTGGGCCGGCGCCGTCTTTGGAAGCTGGCTCGTGACCATGATCCCCATTATCCGGGCCAAGGAACGCTACTGGAACCGGATGAGCCGCCAGGATGAAACCCATGTGACCTGGTGGATCGGCTGGATCGCCCTGACGATCGCCGCTTTTTTTGCCTCGGCCGGGTTCTGGACGTGGTTTCTCGCCCGGGAGGGAAAAACGATCCACGAGACGGCCAACGCCAGATTCTGGATCTTCTCCGTCTTCGGGACGTGGATGATTGCCCTCGTCCCCCTGATTGTCGTGATGTATCAAAAGGTGGACCGGGCCTACGAAAATGCCCGGAGGCGTCGGGAGGAAAATGAAAATCAGACGCCGAGATCCAGAACCGTTTATGTCGATCCCGCAAAAAGAGTTTTAGCAGACCCTCTGGTCCGGGTCCTGAAAAAAATCCCGCCGACCATTAAGAAAGGTCCGCTTGCGGGGCACCTTGTAACAGTGACTTTGAGAGACGGCCGTCGGTTTCCCAACGTGTTTGTAGCAGGGGGGCGTGAAATTCTCGGAATCTACGGCTGCGTGGAGTTTCCCTTCGAGGCGAAAGACGTGCTGAACCTTGAGCCGGCGGATCTCGACCGCCTGCCTGAGTTTAAGGAAGAAAGCTGGCTCCGCCTCGACGGAAGAAATTAAGCGGACCAGGCAATGGCCAAATCCTCTCTGAGATCGGCAACAAAAGTCTCCAGAAGCCCGTGAGAGACGGCCCACCGGCCGTCGATCCCGACAAAGAACTCATCAAGATCGTTCCCTCTCCTCCCAAGTTCCGTTCGGTAAAGGAACCAGCTCAAGACCCCTGCCTGCTCATAATTGACGAAGAGGGCCCGAGCCCGCCATTTCTCGATTTCTGCCAAACGAGGAACAAACTGCCTCGAAAGATGGAAGACGACTTTCTTTCGTCCAAGGTCCAAATTTCGGAGCGCCTCTTCTAGGGTGACCTCCCCCCTTTGATGGACCTGTTTCAAGCGGACGAGCTCCCCCGCCCGGCCCGAAGCCAGACTCGCCTTTTGAACATTGTAGAGGTAAAGATCGAAATCACGATGACGCTTGAGTAAAACAAGAAGCTCGTCAAGCTGTTCCGGATCCAGGAACTCAAGCTCCCGAGCATCCAGGATCGCCCGAGCGGGCGCCGAGAACCTCTCAATCAATTTGGAAACCCGAATGGGCTTGCGCATCTTCGCTTCTCGAGTTTCTGCACGAATAGATTTGGGCCCTTCTGAAAAAAGCGCCTGGAAGAAAACCTGTTTTTCATCCGGGACGCGTGAGTGCTCTATATGGATTCCGGAAGGGCCCCGATTTTGGAAAGAAATAGAGACACGTGGTTCCCGATTCCACGATGCCCCACGAGAACCGTGGACAAAATGATTTCCTGTTCTCAGACTCGCAATCGGCCTGGGATTATTCCTTTTCCCTTCGGGGCCCAGGGAGAAGATCGCAAGCTGGACTTCTTCTCCTGGGACCTTGAAGGGGAAACCAACAAGGGATTCTTTTTCGTCCGAAGGGTTTCTCACAAAAATCCCTTCGTTGCCGACCTCTTTCCAAGAGAGTGTGGCATAAGGTTTATTCGCAAGGGCCATGCCCGGGGAATATCTTCTTTCGGACTGAATCGGAAATTCCATTCGACTCCAGTCGACGTGCCAAACCCCTTGCCGATCCCCCCGGATGAAACCGGTCCCGAGACGGGCCAGATGAATCTCGCCCAGGAGGCCAGGAAGCACAATCCACACTTGGTTATTAGTAATCTCTTCAGAAAACTCGACACCGGGAGCCGGGTAGGTGATTCGCTGATTATTGTAGACCCTGACCTCGAGCTTTTCGGGATTGATCGCGCCAAGTCTATCTCCATACTGACTCACAAAATTTCCTTTCAGAAAATCCTTGGTTTCGTTACTAAACTCAATCGCAAACGGTTTTGCCGCAAGAATCGACGCGACCCTTAACCAGTCGATCTTGCTTAGGAAGCCGTCAGCGAAAAATTCTAATATCTCCAGAAGATCGAACTTAACCGGACCGTCCTCTGGATCGTACGGCGGGTCATGAAGACCAAATTTATGGTAATGCTCTTCCAACTGAAATTCTTGCTGGTGAATCCTCTCTTCTATTCTTGCAGTATTGAGGGTCAGCGCGAAAATCTCCTCTTCTAAATTCGGATACCAGGCAAAGATCATTCCCCGGATCAATTCTCTCAAGGCAGATAGATGAGGATCCGTCGGGTAAGCCCCTAGCTCCTTAAGAAAAGCCAGAAACTCGAACGGGATCCTCTTCTCTCCGAAGCCGACTCCGCGAATAAACCGATAGAAGAGAGGGGTATCGAGTCTGAAAGAATCTCGTTTTTTCGCGAGCTCTAACCAATACGAATACGGGGCACTAACGTCTCCCACAAACTTGGCCTGAGGAATCGCCGTTTGAATGAGGCTCCACCCTTTTTCCTTCAAACGCCCTACCTCCAAAGGTTCTGCCTCGGGAGGAGTTTCTTCTTGGGCGGTTTCCCCTGCTTTGCGAGGCGATTCGCCTGAGTCAGCGCTTCGCGCGGGGGGTCTCTTTGACCCATCCTTTAATCCCGCAATCATGGCGTGAAATTTCTCTTCTACCTGACGAACACTCGCTTGAATCTCCTGACTCCTAAGCTCGGAGCGAGCTTTGGAGGGCTCGGATTTCCTCTCGGCTTTTTTCATTTGGGCAAGCATCGCAAAGTTGTGGACGAAGGCAGTCCATCGCTCGAGGCCGAACTTCCGATGCCATCTCGGACTGTCGGCTTTGCTGAGATGACCAAACCGTGGATTCAAGAGGAGGTCCCTGGACCGTCCTTTTCTGATTTCTGTGTAGAGTCCCCGAAGCCAGCGAACCATCTCTGGCATATGGTAGTAAATACTGTGGTCAAGAAGAGGAATTGTAAACCCGGGAAGGGAGAGGGTTTCATTCCACCAACCCGCATAGGAAGGGGTCCCGTAACGCCAAAGACTGCCTCTGGGCAATTCCATTCTCTCAACAACTGAATTTTCGATCTCCTTTGCAACCTCTTTAATCCCAACCCCGTAAGCCGACCGCAGCACTTTTTCGACCTCCTCCTCCCTGACTGCTTTTCTCCCCATCCTGCCGGCCGCTTGCTGCCATTCGGGTTTTATGGACGCCTCTTTAAGATTTTTTACGAGACTGCGTATCCCAACCAAGATCTCTTTTCCGCCTCTTTCTTCCACTTCTTTAAGGGAGGCCGCATCGTCCCCGATCTGCCATAAGGTCCGGGCGGCCCGAAAAGGATCTCCTGCTTCCAAATGACTTCTGGCGTCTTTCAAAATCCGTTCTATTCTGCCCCGAAGGGTCTGAGACCGTCCAATTCTCTGAAGGTGTTCCAGGCCTTGCGCCTCTTTCAGCAGACCCTCCAAGGCGTCGAACTTCTTCAATAAATCCTTTTTTCCAGGAACCGCCTTTGAAAAGTGCGCCCGAAAGAAAAATTTAAAATCCATCCACCGAGTGTCGTTGTAATCCCAAGAGTGATGCTCAACCTTGATCCCATCAGGGCCGAGGTGCTGAATCACTGTGCGGTCAAAGACATTCACTCCCCAGCGGGAACCAAAAACACCGCCTTGTGTCAGCACGCTCTCTCCTTGTTTTAAAACGGCGGCCGGCTTCGCTTCTATTCTCCGGCCTTCTCCATCTACGTTGAAGATGGCGATCTGTTTTTCTTCTCCCCCTATTTTAAGCGGCAAAATGTGTAAACCCTGCTGCGGGTAGTTTGGGTCTTTGACGAGGATCCCGTCTTTCTGAAGATCGTCCCAACTCAAGGTTACTCTGTCGCCTTCCCCCAGGGATTTACCGGCCGCATATTTTCCCTTCGGGACCGGAAACGTGGCGTGGGACCAATCCAAATGCCAGCGGCCCTGGAGATCTCCCCGCCGGAAGCCGGTCCCCAGTCTTGCGATCTCGACCTCAAGACGTCCGGCCGGCGGAGTTTGGGGCCCTGATTCCTCGGGCTTGAGCCAAATCACCTGGATCTCGTCTCTTGTCACAAACTCCTCTTTCCTGCCCAACTCCTTACGCACCCGAAACCTCCTCAGCCTTACTTCAAGATCTTCGGGACGAATCCCCTCCAACCGATTCCCGTATTGTGTCCAGAAATTATCCTTAAGCCATTGAACGCTCCCCGGAGCCAAACCGCTCCGGGCGCTTTCGTCACCCAGGGCGTGGCCCGTGGCGGCAAGCATGGAGGCAAACCGGAGCGGGTCGGCATTTTCGATTCTGACTCGTCTCCCAAAATCCTCCGGGTGAAACAATCCAAACTCTCCAGGTTTTTCGTCGCTAAAATGAAGCTCTTCTCCACGATACGTAGATTCTTTATGCCTTTCCTTTTCAATCCCTCTTGAAAGCCGGCCCGCATTAATCTTTGGCGCATCCATCTCCTCCTCCAAATCGGGATACCAGGCAAAGAGGACAATCTGAATGAGCTGCCTCAACGCCATCGATTCCTCTGACTCTTGATTCTTCTGGAGTTCTTCAAGCAGTTTGACCAGTTCCTCATGGGTAGAATCCAGGTAGTTTGAACTGACATTCCTGACAAAGCTGGGGAAAAACGGAGATTGAATGAGAGCGCCGTAGTTCTTTTGCCTTAATTTTGTCTTCCAATACTTTTTTTCCTCAAGGCTGCCAAAAGAATCTTCAATCACAGCAAGAAGCTCTTTTCTCGCCTTTCTAATAAGATGCCCTTCTGGGGTGCCGGGCCGATCGCCGCTTGGCTGACCGGCAGCTGCCGGTTGAGCCGGCTTTGCCTGAAGTTGATGAATGGCCGTTCTCACCCTCTCGAGCACCTGACTTACCCGCTCGGTCATCGGGAGTGCGGCGTCACGCACTTCAGAACGGGGGTTGTCCGTTTCTTCGGGGACAAACTTGGGGACGAAAATTTCCAGCTTCTCCGGTCTTCCATCGAGATCTGTGCTGAAGAAGACTGCGTCATGCTTCCAATCCGGATTGCCCAAGCCGATGGTCATGCCGGAGAAAGTCAGGATCCGGTGTGAAAAATAAAAGCCCTTCCCATCAATCCTTTGGCCTTGAAGCTCCTCCCAAAAAGCAACAGGCCGGACACTCCTCCGCCCCTCCGGGTCCAGCGTAAAAACAAGGAAGCGCACGACCTTTCTACCTTGATCCGACTCAGGAACTATGAGGAATCTCTTCTCCGGCCCTTGGGTTCTCTGGAGCAGAGCCCCTTCTTTGTAAAACCTTGAATAAGGGACGTCTGTCCATCCCCGATTACTCTCATACGGAACATGCGCTTTAGAGACTCTTCCTCCATTTTCGTATCGGCCGGGCGGCCCCGGCAATTCCACCTCGGACCAGTTGATGACCCAATCCTTACGGGACCGGCCGTCTTCTCCCTCTTTATTCACAAGCCACGCAAGCTCTCTACGTTCGGTCTTCTCTTCCGGATCCCACGGCTCGACCACGACCGGATACCCTGATGACTGGACAATCAGGCGCCCTTGATCCAAGCCGGGGAATTTCTTACCGTGCCGCTTGAAAAAATCGCCAATCAAGGCAGGGTCTGAGAGAGGGGCCAGGTCGACCGGATCTTTTTCTCTTAAGGCCGCAAGAGCATCCCGGATTTGGTCCACGACCCGATTGACTCTCAGACGCACGTTGGCGCTCTCGCCGCCTGTTCCATGGCCCTGCCGCACTTCGGAACGCTGGCGAAACCACTCCGGGACCGGCTGGGTTCCCTCGACCACTCCCTGGATGTCCTCTTCCGTCAGGGAACGGAGGTTGATGAAAAACCAGAAGATGTCCTCTGAATTCATGGGGTCGAGCGACTCAAGTATTTTGAGGTCCCGGTTGGCCTTGCGAAGCAGCTTAAAGCGCTGCCAGACAAGACTCAGTGAGGCCCGGTCTACCACATCGGGGTCCTCCTGAGCGGGTGAGCCGGGCTTCTGCTTCAGCACGGCGAGAAGATAACGGTGAGTCAATAGATTCAGAACCTGCAAAAGTTCTTTGGGTGAAAGACCGCCATCGGTAACGAGATAAGGATCAACCCAGAAGATCTTCTCTTCCCCATCCAACTGGAGCCCTCCGGGGATGTAGTCCGGGCTCACTCTAAATTGAAAGCCGTTTTCCTTAAAAAGCTGAAGCAGGTGCTGATCATCCGTAAGGCCTCCGGAAAGACCCTCCTCCGTCTCCTCTCTCGGTCCCCGCTTCTTTTCTTTTTCTCCCTCCAGGCCATCCCCTTTTGGCTTTCGAGGACCTTCCCAATTTTTCTCCCTTTTCTTCCCCGCCTTCCTCTTCTTTTCTTTTCCATTCCCTCCAGCCAGTTTCTGGACAATCCCCTCGAGGAATGAATGGTAATGGTCCCACGCCGGATCTTGTTTGGTAAAATATTCGATCATTCGGGTCAGGCTGACAATAAGGGCCGGGGTCGGGACCTGTTTGAGAATTTCGAAAACGATACGGTTGATTTCCTGGATCCCCTCAGAGTCCGGCCCTTTCCCAAGAAAGAGCTGCAATTTCTGCGTGAGTTTTAAAAGAACTGCGTCTCTTTCCGTCTCCCTTGTCATTATCCCCCGCCAGCCCCGAACCGGCCTTACGTCTCCATGCAAGAGAAACTGGGTTAAACTGGTTGAATGGGCTCCTCCTTCGCCCTTTTCGAAGAGGCCCCTTTCCGCAAGATGACTGGCCGCCGTCCTCCCCGAAATAAATTTAAGCCTTCCTTTCGGGAGGGAGCGAAGGTATTCGGGTGTCATCTCGAGATGCTTCGTTTTCTTCGCCAGGATGAATGAGAATTTCTCGAGCCGTCTACGGATTTCCTCAGGGAGCTCTTCGCTGTCAATCCCATCCACTTCGGGATTTATCAGTTGCAAACCAAAATAATTTTCAAGAAATTGTTTTGTCTCGGCGGGGATCCCCTTGTTGTGGGCCCAGAAGAGAACATAACCCCCCACCTTCGCCGCCTCCACCAGTTTCCCGGTCACCCAGGTGCGGTGATTGACGCCCTTTTTGTTCACCGCCGACTCCTCTTCGGAAAACCCCCAAAGTTCCGAAGAGTCCACAAAGTCATATGCCTCCCGGGGCAATTCCCCTTCGGTCAAATCGAGCACCCTCTGCCGGCTGGAAAGGCCGAGCTTGCCCGTGAGAAAAGATTTTCCGAGTTCGAGCATCGACGGGGAAAAGTCGACTTCCGTAAAAAGAAGCTCCCGAAGGTCAAACCCGGCGTCTCTAAAACGCTCCCGGATCTTGTCATTTTTCATCCAAAGGTCGGCGAGGGCCCGGATATCCGTAGAAGGCCCTGAGGGGGCGAAGAGCCAGCGCTTTGATTCTGAAAGGTTGAGCATCTTTTCATCGTGGAGCCTCAACAGATAAAGAAAGAGCGCCTGGGCAATCGGGAAGGCAGCCAGCCGGTCGATGGACTCGGAATAGGCGGCCGCAAGCTCTTCCCAATACTTCCTGGCCCCTGGAATGTCCCCCTTCAGGGAACGTCCGTAGGCGAAAGAAAGGGCTTCACGCACCCTTTCGGCCAGAGAGGCTTGTCTCAGGGCCCGGTCAACCCTCCGGGCCCCCAGGTGCTCCTCAAGCCCCTGGGCCGCAAGCATCGCATTGATCACCTGGTCAAAGACGGTCTCTTTCCTCCTTAAGATCTCCACCACTTGATCATCGATCGTCCCGGGGGCCACCAGGGCATAGACGAAAACTTCTTTTTCCTGCCCCTTTCGCCGCACCCTTCCGATCGCCTGCTCGAGTTTGGCCTTGGTGTAGGGAAGGTCTGTAAAAATCACGTGATTGGCACTGGTGAGGGTGAGCCCTTCTCCTCCCAGGTCGTAAGTGGAGAGAAAGACTTTTTTGCCGGCGTTTTCCTGAAACTCCTTGACCCGCTCGGCCCTTTCATCCGTAGTATGACCTGAAGAGATAAATGAAACCGCCTCTTCTCCCAGCTCTTGGGCAAGCATCTCTTTGAGCCTTTCAATTACGTGGTTGTAACGGCTGAAGATCGTGACTTTCTCTCCCCGGTCAATTTTCAATTTGGCAATCCGGACGGCCTCCGCCAGCTTGGGCGGCCGTCGGTGCAGGAATTCCCGCTCGCCCTTCAGGGCATAACCCAGGTCGAGAACGATCTGCCTTAATTTTTCCTGGGCGGCCAGGATGTTTTTTCTCGCCTTCGCCAAATAGCCTGCAAGTTCCTTTTCATACTCTTTCTGCTGTTCCGGATCGAGCCGGACGGGAATAAACTCGACGCCGTTCTTTTTGGGGACATCGTCTAAGACCTCCTCCGCCGTCCGCCGGATGAAATACCGCTTGCCAAGGAGAAGGGTTAAGCGGGCCAAAGAAAGAGGGTCCTTTGAAAAGTTTTCACGGAAATGTTCCAGGCTTGGAAAGGCGGCAGGATCGATGTCGTGAAGGACCGTCCAGAGGTCTTCGACTTCGTTAATGATGGAAGTGCCGGAAAGGTTGAGGCTTCGTTTCGCCCGGACCTGGAGATAGCCCACCCCCTTTTTTTTAAGCGCCTGGGTCCCTCCCGACTGGAGGGCGTTGGGCTCTTTGATGTGGTGGACCTCGTCCCCGATCTTCACGTCCGGGCCCCAATCGTTCAGCGCCTTCACGATCTCCGGGTCTCTTATTTTGTCGTAGTTAATCACAATGAACCGGGCGTTCGCTTTTGCCTCCTCGATCTGGTGAAGGGCCTTTCGGTTATTTCCATCGATGACCCGGACCCTTTCATCTTTTCCGATCCAAATGCGGATTTGTCTCTCCCATTCCTCTTTTAAGGTGTTGGGGGCAATGATCACCACCCGCCCCGCCTTTTGGGCCTGCACAATGGCCAGCGCCAGGGGGGTCTTTCCAAGCCCCATTTCGTGCCCCAGGATAATGTTTCCGTTTTTCAGGGCAAAATCGATCCCTTCGAGTTGGAAGAGCTCAAGTTCAAGGAGGCTCCCTTTATCATCCTTTTTCTCAAGAAGACCCTGATAATCGGCCTTTTCAAGCTGCCGGTAGGCGTCAGCAACCGAGTGGTAAACCGGCCGGGCAGACTCGGGGAAGTTGGGGCCTTCGGCCTGTTTCTCAAAATACCCAATCGCCGACTCGATCGCCCGTTTCGCCACCCCTTCTCTCCCCTGCTTCCGGGCCCTCTCAACAATCGTGCGATAAATCCGGTTTCGAATCTGCCCGGCAATGATCTCTTGAAGCTCCGGATCCTGAAACTCTTGGAAGCTCTGTTCCATCTTTTCAAGGTCCTCAAAGAAGAAGGGACGGGTTTCTTCATTCTTAAGCTCCAGGAACTCTTCACTGATCAGCGCCAAAAGCCCCTCCTGGGCCCGGCTGAACTCCGGGTATTGCTTCGCCAGGAGATAGAAAAGGGCGGCCTGGTTCGTTTCAAAAAGGAGAAGCCAGTGGGCAAGGCCGATCTTTTTTGAAATCTCCCGAAAACGGATCCGTTCATCTTTCTCAATTTCTCCGGCCAGGAGGAGCCTCTGTTCGGTCTCGGCCCGCCCTTCATAAAGGAATCCCAGATCATGCAAAAGGTATTGAGTCGTTGAAATCCGCTCGTAGCCCAGGGCCTTTCTTTCTTCGTCGTAGTGTTGAAAAAGCCGGCCGAGGTTGATTCCGGCGAGGGCCGGGAGGGGGGTCTCCCAGTAAGCGTGGGGTCCGGGAAGGCGAAGGAGATCGGTCGGAAGTTTCCGGGTGGCCCGAAGCAGGGCGTTAACGAGAAACCGCTTCCGGGACTGGGAGACTTGGTCCCAGTCAGTCTCGTCAGGGTTCGTCAGCCAGCGAGCGGCGGCAGGTGTCGGGGCCTTCCTCAGTTCTGAACGGGTTTTCTTCCCCGCCCAGACAGGAAAAATTTCTTTAAGGTCCCGGGAGGTTAGGTCCGGCTGAGCGATCATCCTGAGGACCAGTTCGTCTCTCGTATCATCCGGGAAGGCCGTCCCCAGGAAATACTCGGCGACAAGGCGGGCGTTCTGGCGGGAAAGGGATTCCCGACGAAGCCAGTGAGTCACCATTCCGGGGTGGGGGCTCCCGACAAACCTTGCAACTTCAGTCGTCACGGGGACACCCCGCTCCTCCAATTTCCACTGGAACAAACCAAAGCTCACAAAGAAGCACTCGACGGGCGAAAGCTCAATTCCTCTGACGGCATTCAGGATTTCATGAATCTCAGTCAGGGGAAGAACGACGGAAGGAACGCCGGTTTTCTTCGCCCTCTGCCGCATCTGCCTCTTCCCTTTCCAAGCAGGAAAGGCCTGCGTCAATTCTTCCTTCGTCCAATTCGGATTTCCGGCCATCCGGGCGAGAAGTTTTTCGTCCGGTTCGCCGGGATAAAAATCGCCGAGGGTCTTGCGGGCGGCCCTCAAGGCATATTCGCCCGAGATCCTTTTGTGACGGAACCAGTGCGAGACCATCCCGGCGTGGGCCCGGCCTCGTCTCTTTTTGATGTGAGGAGTGACGTAATCCGCCATTTCCTGCTGGGTAATCTTTCTGAGTTCCATCACCTTTTCGAGGCTCGTGAGAAAGTTGAGTTTCGGAGAGACTCCTTGAGCAAGCGGCGCGATCAGAGCTTTTATCTCTTCACGGGTTACCGCCCTTTTCCCGCCGCCTCGAAGTTCCGATCGAGGCGCTTTCTTTCCTTTTCCCTCCAGCGTCCGGGCGAGTTCACGAATCTGGCGGCGGGCCTCGGCCCTCCCCGTTACAAGGGCTCTCGCAAAAAAGGTCTGGGGCCGGGCCGCCAGGTGTAGATTCCCCGGTCTCTCAAAAGGATAGCGGAAGCCTGACATCAGCTGCTCGTAGTAACGCTGATGCTTCAGGCTCGGTTCCGTCATCCGGGGCGTGACAACAAAACAAGAGATTTCCTTTTGTCTCGCGATTTCAAGGATCTTCTCCTTGTGAAATCCGCCGAAGACCAGCGCCGCCCTTTTCTCGAGAGGATCTTTCAGAAATTCTTCGAGTCGGACGCTGACCGCATCATCTCTCTCTAATGCCGTTTCGTAGAATCGGAGGGCATTTTTGAGATTCCTCTCCCACCCTTTGGAAAGGACTACCGGCTCCTTGAGGTTTTTGGCAAGGAAGCGGGCCAACGCCTCCGTCCTGAAATCTTTCAGGGTCCCACGCACGGCCCCGTATTCCTCTCGCGTGATCTTGAGCTCTGCGAGTCTCTTCAAGAGGGAAAGGCTTTGATGGTATTGAAAGAGCTCTTTTTCTCTCTCCCCCGAAAGAACTCTTGCGGCGAAATCGTTTTCCATTGCTTCCATTTCCTCGAGGAGTTGTTTGGGGCGAAGCGCCTTCAACTTTTCGACGAATGCCGGACCTTCGCTCGCCCTAAGCACCCGTTCGATCGCCGGGTAGTCCCCTGAGGAGGGGGTGAAGGCGCCGAGCCTTTTGAGGTACTCGGCAAACGAGAGCTCGTTTTTAGTGAATCTTTCTTTGAGCTTGATCCATTCCTTGAGCGGCCTTGGGAAAAATCGGTCCTCCAGCCTCCGGATCCCGCTTCCGAGCGTTTCGAGGTCACGCTCGGTCTCTTTTCTCCGGGCCGACATGCGTCGAAACCATCGGAGGTTCTCTTTATGCCAGGCCAGGCTGTCGGCCCCGATCAGACGAAAATCTTTCTTCCGGTTGATGTGGGCATATTCAGCGCCTCCGATCCGGAGCTTGTCCATGAGGAAGAAGGAGACTTTCCGTTTCAGTCCGGGGTTCCGGATAAATCCAAAATACGGGTCGGTGGGGACCGGGCCTTCGTAACCTTCTTCATAGACTGTTTTCACGCCCTCTCTCTCAACGAGGTGCGTCACAAGCTTTCCGATGTTCTCCTGGGCCTCGAGAGAATCGTGGGCATCCTGAATAAAAATGAGGGTTTTGCCGGACCGGCCGGGGCGGAATTCGTCGATCTCACCGAACCGCCTCGGAATGGAAATGGCTGGGTCCCGCATTCCTTCCGAGGCAAAGAGCGGAGAAAAATTGCCAACAGTTTCTAAAAGGATGAAGCAAAGGGAGACAAAAAAAGCGGTCCCCCTTCGACAAAGCTTTTTGGAGTCTGGTTTCATGAGTTAACTGTCTGGGAAATTACAAGTTGGATTAATTTTACCTGTTCTTTCCAAGAACGACAAATTTTTTTCCAAGAGGCTGGACAGCATTGATTGGAAGTGGTCGAAGTTGCTAGAGAATGCGCTGGAGAATGCTAAAACAAAATTTTAGAAACGTGGGTTAGGCGCTGTGTCTTCTTTCGTCTTCTGATTGCAGACGCTTTTCATCGTTAAGGAAGGCGCCTGCTTGATTCCTTCCTCATAAGAAAACATCGGGATCGTCTCCCACGGGCAGTATTTCGAGCAAAGGGCGCAGCCGATACAACGTTCAATGTCGACTTCCACCACCTGCTGGAACTGGGCGTGCGGGACGTTGGGAACGATCTCAATGCAATCAACAGGGCAGAAAACGATGCACGCCTCACAGCCCGTGCAGCCGTGCTGGTCGATCACCGCCAGGAGTCGGGGATCTCTTTTGCGGGGAGGCTTCGACTGAATCAGAGACGGTCTCGGACCTTTTCGAGCGGTATTTTCTGCCATGGGCTGTTTCGACTCCATGATACGGCACTCGCTCCTAAAAGTGTAGCCGGGGTTTCGCTCCTGTCTGCCTGAAACTTGAGGAGAATCACGAAAATCGGGCGTGGTGGATCCGCTCAAGACTCTCTTCCTTGTGGGTCCTTTCGTCCACGGCAATTTGCCGGAAAAGGTCCGCCATGGAAGAAAAGTCGCCGTAGTCTTTCGCAAAATCGCTCACAAAGGGCAGGGCTTCAAGGGCCGGGTTTTCCCGGACGTATTCCATGTATTCGTGTTCGGCATGGTCCTCAAAATCCGCATTCAAGGCGTAGCTCCAGGCCGGTTTGATCACGTAAAGAAACCAGCTCGTGTGGTAATAAAAAAAGGCGACGATTTGAGGAAGGATCCGGTGGAGAAATAAATTTTCACGAATCCCCTTCCGGTGGACCAGCTCCTCCAGGATCAGGAGGTGCCACTGTTCGTTGTCCTGCTGGCGTCGGCTCTCCCGGACGAATTCAAAAATCCGCCGGGCGAAATCGGGTTTGCCGTACATGTGGGTGATGGCGACATAAGCCACATTTTCCCACGATTGGTAAGGCACCCGGGCGATCACTTCCAGAACCTTGAACTTGCTCAGGGTCCGTTTCTTTCCGTAGACAACGTCCATGAAAAAGAAAAGCGCCCGGCTCAAAATTCCATAACTCCGCCGGGGGCCGGCGAGCGTGGCCTCGCCAGCCTGCTGAAGCTCTGAACTCGTCAATCGGGGCTCTGATTCCATCGATTTGATTTTACACCTGTCCCCCAAACGGGGACAGTCCCCTTAACTTTTAACCCTTACATTCGCACCCTAACGGCATAGCCCTTATCAAGCAGTATTTGATTCAAATACATCGGTGCGCTGCTTCCATTTTTGCTGTAAAAAATATCTCCCAGGTAGCGTCCCCATTTCTCCTTGCGGGTACGGACGGATTTGAGGGTGATGAATTCCGAGCCGGCGAGTTCGGATTCGACAAACCGCTTGGCGGCCCGGCCTTCGGGCGTATCCAGTTCCGGGCAGTCGATGTGGTTCAAGCGGATGGTTTCGCCTTTGCGGCTGCCGAGGCCGAGATGGAAATCAACCTTCAAGGTGTCCCCGTCCAGCACTTCTTCGACCCGGGCTTTGTAGGTGTAGAGGCTGTCGTCCGCTGCGCCTTCCGCTTTCTCAAGCGAGAAAGACCCTTCGGCGGCCGTCACAATCGTTCCTTCCGTAAACCGCGCGCCCGGGAAAAAGAGGCTCATCTCGAGCCGGTGTTTAAAGCCGAGGTCCAGCAGGAGTTCTTGAGGGGAAGAGGCGGGGGCGTATTTCAATACGCCCTTGGCCGCCCGTATGATTTTGTAAGTAAAAAATGGGCCCAGGCAGACCAGGGGCAGGCGGTCAGGCTGCTTTCCATCAGGGTCCTTCCCGACGGCATGCCGGACCCTGGCCTCGATTTCCTCGAAACTCCATTCGTCCTTCTCGGCCCGGAGGGTCAGTTCCCAGCGCCGCTCGTCATCCTTGATGATCATCAGCTTGCGGTAGTGGATCCAGGGGAGGCTGAATGCCAATTGACGGCGGCCGCCGCCAATTGGGTAGGATTTCGCGAACTGGGCGTAGCGATTCAGCTCCGTGTGATCAATGTCAAAGTCTTTTTCGAGCTTTAAAACCGCCTCGGCCCCGTAGGCGGCGCGGTCGTGATTGAGCCGGACATGCTCATTGATGAGAAGCCCGGTGTGATACCGCATGCGCATCATCTCTTTTTCGACGCGCCGGCGCCCGGCAATCAGCACTTCGCCCACGCGTGCTTTAAGCGCCGCGTAGTCACGAAGCGCACGAGCCAGCGGGAAAGCGCCGGAACTTTTAGGCGTACTTTTCAGAAGCCGTGCCGTCATCGGAAGTCACAGGTCCGGGCCGCCGTGGTGTTCCCAATCCAACGGAGTTTTTCCTGCCTTTTCCATGCATTGGGATTTGAGGCGCTTCAGGCGGATCGTGATTTTTTTGATGTCATTGCCGTTGTCTTTGGAGTCTGTTTCGCCGCTGTTTTAGTCATATCGTTCCTCTTTCTTATTCAAAAAGTTTTCTCCAGTATTGGTCCAAAAGTTCGAAGGCTTCCTCTACAGTCTTTCTCCCTACTCCGCAATCCCGAGCGAGAACTGCATAGGCCCCTGTCCAACCTTCCGGCGGCGGAGACAAGAGGAGCGGAACAGAGTGCGTATGTCGTCTTTCAAAGGTAGCGTTTACCGATTTTTTGACTTTTTCAGTGTCAAGACTCCCTCGTTCCATCAACAAAACCATGTCGACCAGGTCCCTTGTTCTAGAATTTGGATTGCCTTCACGCGGCAGTGTGTAGGTATGAATTTTTTCTGCAAATTGCTGTTCTTTTGGGAGAAGCGGGACTTTTGTTGGGGCGATGTTCGCGAATTTGAGCAGGTTATGATCTTCCGTCCATTCCGGTTCAAAAATCACGGCATCGCCTATCCCTACATCGAGATTGAAATTTGTAAATTTCCTTCCAGCGAGTGTGACGCTGACCGGAAATCGACCGCCGCCGTAAGGAGCGGCTTCAAGTTCCATGATGGGTGCTCCGACGACATAGGAAAACCAATCCTCCAAATCCCGGCCCGCCAATTCCTGCAAGTCGTCCCGAACTTGTTCGAGAACCTGTCTTCCTTTTTCTATGTCAGAAGCTGCGAATGGCAACGACAAATCCATATCTTTTGTGGTTCTAGAAACGTTTGAGAAGCGAAGCTCCATAGCGTACCCGCCCTTAAGGAACCAACGCGGTTGTTTCACGTTAAAGAAAATTCTTGCCAGGAAACGGTCGAAGGCAGCTTGTTTCCTGAGCCATTGCAGGTCAATGCCCTTTTCTTTTGACATGCTTGAAAGTCGTTCTTCAAGTGCCTGTCTGAAGCTGGAGGCGGTTTTATATTTCACGCCTGTTATCTCGTACGGTCATCAAGCATTTTGAAAACCATGAGCATTCTTTCTTTTCCATGATCCGACAAGCCGGAAATATCAATTTTTTTTTGCTGGATAAGCCCGTTGTCCAGGGCATCCTGAAGTGCTTTGCGGAGTTCATCCTCCGAGAGATGACTCTCAGCGGCATCTTTCAGGGTCCGCACTGGAGTCGTCACAAAGAATCCTTCTCTTTTTTGAACCTCCTCCGGTTTAAGTATTGCACGATACAGAATGACGCTCGACGGCACTTTTTTCCTGAATCCGGGTGGAACGGTGAAATGGAATTTCGCAGGGTTTACATCACTCAAATCGTGAATAGACAAAGCGGTTTCATGAGACGCTACCATTTGCGGCACATCCTTCTGATTGCGGCTCCAGAGAGTCCAGCGGACCAAGTCCTCCCTATCGGCAGAGGGATAAGATTTCAACCTAAAAACACCTCTTTCAATCTTGACCCAGTGACCCGTTTGCACATGGTAAGAATGGAGTCGATAGGAATATCCAGCCTCAACGGCTTGCTTGGCCGTAAAGTAGCCGCCTTGTTCATTGGCGTATTCTAGAAGTTTGTCTTCCTTGTCTCTGTTTCGCATAGATTTAGAATCGAATATTTAGCACACCTAACAAAACCGTCATTGCGAGCCCGCCGGCATTTCCGGCGGGCGCGGCAATCTCAGATTTTGAGATTGCTTCGTCCCTTCCGAAGGAAGGGACGGTTAAAGGAATCCTTATTAGCCCTGACGCCGTTGGCGTCAGGGCTTCGTCGGCTCCGCCTCCTCGCAATGACGACCCCAACGGGGTTTTGTTGGGCGGTCTTATTACAAATTACGTAATAATTATGCATTAAAGCATCATTTAGTCAACATATTTATTACAAAAAATGTAACAATTACGGTATAGAATTAGTTGCTTGAATAGAGAAGATTTTGGAGCTTTAGAAGGGCTTCGCGAAGTTTATCGGGGCCGCTGAATAGAGAGGCGATTTCCATCACGTTTCCGTGGCGGGCGATTGGCAACGATTCGACGACATATTTGATGAGAGCGGAAGAAAAGCCTTCTTTATATTTAAACCATCGGTAGAGCGGCTCTTTTTTATTGGCTTGGAAGCTGACCAGGCGCCGTTCAAGTTCAGGATTGATTTCGATGACATCCCGAAAATGGTCTTCAAGATTTTTCCGTTCGGCATTTTTTTTAAGTTCTAAAGCGAGGGGGGTCATAATCCGGTCAAATTGTTTAAGACATTATATCAAATAACGCTGACATGGCTCCAATCCAATTCGAAAAAGAAAATCACGATCGCGCCGAAAAAGACCAGAAGCGCCCCCGCTTCACTTTTCACCACTTCCGTCATCCAGACCGCCGACGGCAGCAAAAGGAGCCCCACGAGCTGGAAAAACCGTCCCGTCCAATAAAGGAATTGTCTCATGGAAGCCGGCGCCTTTAAGCTCTCAGATTATACCGGCAGGCTTTTCAGCTTGCACGGATGAAAGAGGCTGGTAAAATACCGCCCGCCATGACTTACTTCCTTCTGCTCCTTTTTCTCGCAAGCCCTCAAGTCACGGCGTCCCATTACCTGTCCACGGCCTTGGTCCCGCCCCGGCAGGTCCCGATCACGGTCCGAATCGACTTCGGCCCGGCCGGGAAGCCAACGATTGATAGGGAAATTCAAATTCCGGAAAGGGCGACCCCGAAACAGGCCTTGAAGGAAATCTTTCCGGTCACCGAAGGGGCCGCTTGCTGCGACCCGGCCGAGGTGAAGGGGATTGACGGCGTCACGGTGGATCCGATGGCAAACCGCTGGTGGCGCCTTAAAATCAACGGCACGACGAAAAATGCCAGCCCTCACAAATCTCGTCTCAAAGCAGGCGACCGGATGGAGTGGGAATATTTTGAGGACCTCCAGTAGAAGACAAGCAGTCGGGGCGGGTTTTAACCCGCCCGTTCGGGCAATGCGGAAGGCTGTCTTTCTAGCCCTTCTCATTTCCTTGTCATGGGTTCCCCCCGCTTTCGCCTTTGACCTCGAGGGCCAGGTCCGCCTCGACCCGCCCTTTCCTGAACCGGCCTGGCTCGAAATCCCCGAAAACCACCGGGAAGACTGCGGCGAGCGGAAACTTTCTCCGAGACTCCAGATTTCTCCCGAGGGATTTGTCGCCAATGCCGTTGTGAAGCTGGAAGGCGTTTTTCCGGAGCCGGAAAAATTTCCTTTGCGGGAATTTACCCTCAATCAAATCGGCTGCGAATTCTCCCCCCACGTCCTCCTCGTCCCCCAAGGCGGAGAGGTCACGATCCTCAATTCGGAGGCCATGCTTCACAACGTGCGGGCGTTTAACGAGCAGACTGAAATGCTTTTCAACGACGCGATGCCAAAGAAGGGACAGGTGTTAAAAAAACGTTTTGACGAACCGGGCCGGGTCATCCTCCGCTGCGGGATTCACCACTAGATGCACGCGATCCTGGTGGTGCAAGAACATCCTTTTTATGCCGTGACAGGCCCCGAGGGACGCTTCAAACTCACTGGCATCCCGGAAGGAAGACATACCCTCTCCGTCTGGCACGAGTCCCTCGGCGAAATAAAAGCCGAGGCCGGGCCTGACAAAAAATTTCTGACCCTCACCTTCCCGGGAAAAGATGGTAAAGGAACCAGTAAACCAAAACGCCCGTGACGGAAACGTAAAGCCAGATTGGAAAAGTCCAGCAGGCAATTCGGGCGTGGCGGTCAAACTGACTTCGGAGCGCCCGAGTCAGAGTCACGATCGCAAGCGGCGGGACCAGAGCGGCCAGGACCGTGTGAGAAATGAGAACCGTGAAATAAACGGGACGGATCCAGCCTTGGCCCGGAAAGGGCGTCGCCCCGTGGAAATAATGGTAAGTGAGGTAGGAAATCAAAAAGAGGGTCGACGTCCCGAGCGCCGAAACCATGCAGAGGGCGTGGCCCGTCCAGGCGCCCTGTTTGATGAAAATAAAACCGAGAATAAGGAGAAGCGCGCTCGCCAGATTGAGCCCGGCGTTGAGAGACGGCAGCCACGAAAGGACGGCAGGATTCATCTTACAACAAGGGTTTTGGCATTATCTTCCAACTGTTCCATCGCCCGAGCGTCACTGGAATCATAATAACCCCGAATCCCGCCCTTCGGGTCCACCAGGATAAATCGGATGCTGTGCATCGCCGGTTGGTCAACGGGGCTCAAATAAAATTCATTCAGGATTCGATTGATTTCTTCATTCGGCCCCGTCAGAAAAAACCAGCGCCCCGGCTCGGCCCCGTAGCGCGCCGCATATTCCGAGAGAATTTCGGGCGTGTCCCGTTTCGGGTCGACCGTGAAAGAAACAAACTGCATTCCCGTCTCAGCAGAAAACTGACTCTGCAATTTCGCCATTTGGGAGCTCATCAGGGGGCATTGGCCGGAGCAGCTTGTAAAAATAAAGTTGGCGATCCACGGCTTTCCGAGAAGTTGACCCTTGGAGAAAGTTTGACCGCTCCGCTCCGTGAGCGAAAATTCCGGTGACGGACCGTAGACGGCGAGACGAGAGGGAAGCGGAAGGAGGGCATCCGTAGGGGCACGGTGACCGCGCCCGGTGAGCGGGCGGGGTGACCCCGCCCCTACAACCTGCCGGCCGATGGCGTAACCCATGAGCGCCGCAAAAACGGCCAGAAAAATAAGGATCGTAACTTTAAAAATTTTCTTTTCTCGATCGGAGGACGTCACGGGTTTCATCGGGTCAGAATCTCCTTCAAGGCCTTGCCAAGCTCCGGAAATTTAAAAGAATAACCGTGATCCAGGGCCCGCTTCGGAAGGACCCGCTGGCCCGTGAGAAGCACGTCCGCCATTTCACCGAGAAGGATTCTCAGGACAAAGGCCGGCACGGGAAAAAGGGCGGGCCGGCCGAGCGTCCGGCCGAGGGTGGTGGTAAACTCCTTCATCGTCACCGGATTCGGGGCTGTGGCGTTCAAGACCCCACGCACCTCTTTTTTTTCAATTGCAAAATGGATGAGTCCGATCAGGTCGTCCCGGTGAATCCAGCTCATCCACTGCCTCCCCGACCCGAGCGGGCCGCCGAGTCCGAGCCGAAAGGGCGGCAGCATTTTCCCAAGGGCCCCGCCTCCCTGTTCCAGGACAATTCCGATCCGAAGACGAATCACACGGACCACGGCCTCTTCGGCTTTTAAGGCCTCGGCCTCCCACGCCCGGCAGGAGGCGGCCAAGAAATCCCGGCCGGCGGGTGATTCTTCCACGAGCGTCTCATCCCCGTGGGACCCGTAATAACCGATGGCGGAGGCATTCAAAAGAAAAGAGGGTTTTTTCCGGGCCTTCCGGAGGGCCGTCACAATCGCCCGGGCGGCGCCGGTCCGGCTTTCCACAATTTTCTGTTTCCGGTGCTCGGTCCATCGTTTTCCAACGATCGGCTCGCCGGCCAGGTTGATGACGCCTTCAACGCCGTCCAACTCCCGCTCCCACGGTCCCCCGTTCGGCGGATTCCACCCGGCGTAACGGGTGCGGACGCCCGGCTGATTTTCCCTCGCTGATTGGCGGGTAAGGACCACGACCTCATGCCCTCGGGCGGTCAAACTCTCCCGGAGCGCTCGGCCGATAAACCCCGTCCCGCCCGCAAGCACCAGCCTCATTTCCGTTCCCCCCTTAAAGTTTGTTCAAGACCATCAAAAGAAAAAGAAGACCCAGATAAATAATGGAATGCCTGAAAAATGATTTGGCCCGGCCGTCCAGTTCCCGGCGGGTCCGCCAGCCGCTTGCCGCAAACCAAATCCCAAGGAAGAGGGCGCCCCACCGATAAATTTCACCCGTCATTCCCAAAAACGCCGGGACGAGGCTCAGGGGGATCAGGGCCAGCGGCCAGCATCTTGAAACCCGCCCTTTGGAAATCCTCCCGGTTCACCCAGCCGATGGCCAGGACGTGCGGAAGCTGCCAGAGAAAGAGAATCAAAAAAAGCACGCCGGCCTCCAAGCCGGCCTCTCCCCTCGCCGCCGTCCAGCCGAGCAAGGGAGGGGCCGCACCGGGCACCGCCCCCACCCACGTGCAAAGCGAAGTTCTGCTTTTAAGCGGCGTGTAGACAAAAAGGTAGCCGAGGAGCGTCAGGGCCGAAAGGATTCCGGTGAGCCGATTCACACCGGAAAAAAGGACCGAGAATCCGGCGGCGGAAATTAAAACCCCCAACCCGAGGGCCGTGCCGGGACGGATCCGCCCGCTCGGCAGAGGCCGGTCCTCCGTCCGTTTCATCCGGGCGTCCGCCTCCCGCTCCTGATACTGGTTCAAGGCCATCGCCCCGCCTCCGATCAAGGCCGTCCCCGCAAGGGTCCGGGCCAGCAGCGGAAAATCAAGCGGCCCCCCGGCGGCCATGAAAAATCCGACGGCCACACTCCAAAGGACGAGCGACACGAGCCGGAATTTTGTGATCTCGAGCAAAGTTTGAAGGGTCTTCATCGGAGGCGGGGCCCGACAAAATTTTTTGAGCGCAGAATCACGAGCACGCAAAGCGCCAGAAGAAGGGCGCCCACGGTCTGATGAAAAGTGGGAAAAAGAATGCGGGCAAGGCCTGTCTCGGGCGCCCCTTCCAACCGTTTGAAGGCAAAGGCGCCGATCCCGAGGAAAAATTCCACGACCACGAGGAGCCCCAGGAAAAGCGCCGGGCGGGCGACGGATTTTGATTCCGAGGCGCCCAAGGTCCGGCTCACCCAGACCGTGATCAGGATGAAAGCGATAACCGCCCCGCCCACGTGAAACCAAATCCTTTCCCCGGTGTGGCGGACCAGAGCGCCCAGGAGGATTTGGACAAAAACAAAACACGTGGCGAGAATCGCAATCAGCGGTTGACGGTGGGACATGAGGTCCGCCCCCACACCCCCTTTTTCTGCGACCCTCCCGAATTCCGGGGACGTCACCTCGGCCAGCGCCACGACGGAGCAAAAGAAAATTGGGCCCAGGCAGGCGTGAAAAATCGAAATTGGGGCCGGCAGTTTGTGGAGAACCGTGAGGCCGCCCAAAATTCCCTGAAGCACCACGAGGCCGAAGGAGCTGATGACGAGCCAACGCACTGGTTTCCCCCGCTTCTCGAATCCCACCGTTGCCACCAGAATCAAACTGAGAAGCCCAACCAAAGACGCCACGACCCGGTGGGTGTGCTCAAAGCGGACTCCGCCCACCATCGGAGGGAAAAGGGTGCCGTAGGAAAGCGGCCAGTCGGGGACGGCCAGCCCGGAACCCGTGCTCGTCACAAGACCGCCGAGGAAAAGGAGGCAGAAGGTCAGGAGCGCCAGAATTTGTGACAGCCGGTGGGTCATGGAATTGTGAGGGCATCGCAGGAGCAACCCACCGGGGCCGCCACTACGAACCGTTTGAGTTACGATGCCTTGAAGGTAAACGAAATCTCAGACGTCTCCGGCACCTTCACGGTTTGAGTTTGAGTTCCGTATTTCTCGTGCCAGGCCTCGACGACGTATTCGCCGGGCGGGAGATCCTTTAAGGAGAAACTGCCGTCCTCCCCGGTCACCGCATAGAAGGGGTGGTCCAGGACACCGGCATAGGCCGCCATCCAGGGATGCACTTCGCACTTGATCTTCACCGCCACCTCGGGCGCCGTAAAGGCCTTGGTCAATTTCATTCCCTTGATCGGCATCCCGAGATTGAATTCCTGGCTCGCCTTCGGGAGGGCGTGGACATTGTGGAGCGTGTCGTCGCTATTCAGAATCTCAAGGGGCTGGCCCACTTGAATTCCAAAGACATGCGGTTCGTAGTGGCAGCCCTTCTGGTCAAAAACCACCGGAGTGGCCGGCGCCGGGAAGGTCTGTCCTTCCAGCCCCTGTTTCACGTAAACGAAGACATTTTTGAGCGTCCCGTTGGGGTTCACTACCACCTCTTCGCTCGTCATCCCGTCCTGATGCTGGAGAAGACAAACGGGGTCGGCTTCCACCTTTAGGATTTGCGGGGGCGGGGCCGTCCCTTCAAAAATCACTTTTCCGGTGAGGGGGCCGCCTGCAACGGCTCCGGCGTTGTGGGTAAAAATCCAGGGTGAAAGAAAAAGTCCGAGGATTGCAAAAAATCCAAGACTTGGCACCTTGAAACGTTTCATCTTAAAAATCCTCCTTTGGTTGAGGCGGGTAGTGTAATCAAACTCTCTACGAGGGTCAAGGCAGGGAGGAGAGGCGCTCGCACTCGGCGAGGTGCTGTCGGGCGAGATCGATCAGGGCCTTGGCCCCGGCTTCTGTGGGGGGCGCCGTCTTTTCCGCTTCTACCTTCTCGGAAAAATTAACCCATTCGGCTCCGGACTTCCCGGAACGGGCAAACACATTTTCGAATTCCCACACGGCCTGCTCGGAAGTAAAGGGATCCACCAAAACGGCGTAGAGCGGAACCCGGGCGGCGGAAGCCATGGCCTCGTAAGCTTCAATCTGGGCATTGGCAAATTCCTTGTGCAGAAGAAAAGCTTCTGCCTGCGCCAAGTGTTCCCTGGCGCTTTCCATTTGAGGCGCCTTCTCCTGGACCGTGGCGCCGGCGCACTCGCCTTTGATCCCGGTCCGGATCGCAAACTTTTCATTTTCGTGGCCCCAGTCCTTGTAAAACTCCGGGTCCTCCTCAAAGGAGGGAATCACGGCCAGGGGCGCCAAAAGTTCCCGGATCCGGTCCTTCCCGACCCGCTTCAGGCAGACGTTGAAGGATTCATTCCCTTGTTTTTCCTTCGAATAGAGTTCAAGAAGGGATTCAACGACTTTGGTGCAATTACGGGCCGGATACTTTCCGATCCGTTCGCCCAGCGTCGTTTGATCAAAACCGACCCCGCCGCCCACAAAAAGTTCGTGGGCCGGGACGGTCTTCCCGTCCTGACTCAAGGCCGCCCCCTGAAATCCAATGTTGGCGGTCCCGTGCTGGGCGCAGCCGTTGGGGCAGCCTGAAATTTTTACACGGAGGTTCCGGCCCAGTTCTTTAAACCGCCCCAGACCGTTTGTCATCGTCCCTGAAATCGTGGCGCCCAACCCCTTTGCGGAGGTAATCCCGAGCCGGCAGGTGTCGGCGCCGGGGCAGGTCGTCGTGTCCTCCAGGGTCTCGGCTCCGGAATCGGCCAGGTGGATTTCAGAAAGCGCCTGATAGAGGGCGGGAACTGATTTCTCGGGCACCCACGGGAGGAACAAATTCTGTTCAATCGAAATCCGGAGCTCTCCCCGGGAAAAAACCCTCGCCAGCTCGGCCAGTTTGCGGGCGGGACCGGTGATGAGGTCGCCTAATTTCAGGCGGACATTCACGCCCTTGTAACCGGGAAATTTGTGATCGATGACCGAATCCCGGACCCAGGCCTGATAGCGGGAGTCCCGTTCCAAGCCTTTTGGATTTTCAGCGAGCGATCCGGGAATCGGCGGAGCGGAACTTTTAAGATGGGCCGATTTCAAATAATCGTTCACGGAAGAAGGCAATGCGACCTGCCTGCGTTCTTCGTCGAGGGCCGCCTTGAATTTTTCCCAGCCCCATTTCTTGATCAGGAATTTCATCCGGGCCGCCATCCGGTTCTTCCGTTCCCCGTAACGGTCAAAGAGACGCACGGTGGCGGCGGCCAAATTAAGCAGTTCTTCCTCCGGAAGGAATTCGCTGTAAAGAAAACCGAGTGACGGGACGCCCCCGAGTCCCCCGCCGAGGGTGGTCCGGAACCCCCGCCGCTCGGCACTGCCGTCTTTCCTGATCTCTGCCTTGAAACCCATGTCGTGGAAGAGAAGTCCTGAATGGTCCTCGCTGCATCCCTCGAAGGCAATCTTGAATTTGCGGGGCATCACCTGGTTGAATTTGTTTCGGACCATAAACCGGAAGAGCGCCTTGTTGTAAGGTCCAACGTCAAAAATTTCCGTGGCCGAGACGCCCGTCCGGTAGCAGGCCGTGACGTTCCTCACGGTGTTGCCGCAGGCCTCCCGGGTCGTGATCCCGGCCGAGGCGAGGTCCTTCATCATGTCCGGGCATTCTTCAAGCTTGAGGTAATAAAGCTGGGCGTCCTCCCGGGTCGTGAAATGGATGAATCCGCTGGCGTATTTGTCTGCGACATCGGCAAGACACAAAAGCTGATCCGAGGAAAGGGTCCCTCCCGGAAATTTGATCCGCTCCATTTGGACCCCTTCCTGACGCTGGGCGTAGGTCCCGAGCTGGAGCCGGAGCTTTTGCATCTTGATCTCCCCGATCTCGCCGGATCGGAATTTTTTGATCCAATCCCGGTAGTCTTCAAGCTCCTTTTCGACAGAGGGAGAGAGAGCGCAACTCCTTTTGTGGGCTTGGGTTTCGTTATTCATGGGAGATGTTTTTCCTGCTTAATCTTACTTTTTTTGTCGGGGTTGTCAAGCCGAGGGATCCGTCAGACCTTGTGCGAGCGGCGGCTCCAGACAAGGATCGTCCAGGCGATCGAGGCAAGGACCAGAAAAACAACGCCGGCCAGGAAGGAGGCGCCCCAGAAAGCCCCCCGGCTCAGGTTGGAGGAGGGGTCGCCGAAGCAGACGGAACAGGCCAGGATCCAATTTTTCATGCGCCCGCCAGATACCACATCATAAGTAGGTCACACTTAAGTGTGACCTACGACTTTGACAAGAGTTTCATCTTTGACAGGAACCAGAAAAGATAAACCACGAGCCCTGCCCCCAAACCCAGGGAGCCGAGGCCCAGATAAAAATTAACCGTGCGGCCGGCAGCCCCGGGTTCCCGGATTCCCCAAAAGCCGAATCCCACCGCCAAAGCCGTCGCCAAAAGAATGAAACAAATGTGGACGATCTTGAGAGACATTTTCCCCTCCTTAGACTGAGATAACGGGAAGCAGAAGAACGGCCAGCAGAAAAATGAAAGTCAGGGCGAGGACTGAAAAGATAATTTGTTTCTCCGAAAGGAGGTGCATAAAAAATCCGGCGACCAGCGAACCTTTGAGGCCGGCGATCGCAAGCGCCGCCAAAACCGCCTGCTTGAACGGAAGATGGAGATAAGAAACGGCCACCGTAATCACCGTCAGGGCGGCGAGCGCCACGAAAACCGAAATGTAAATTTTAACGTGCTTTTGAACTTCTGCGTGTTCCATTTTTTCTACCCCTCAATCACAGCAGATACAAAACCGGAAAGAGAAAAATCCAGACCAAATCCACGAAGTGCCAGTAAAGGCCGGCACATTCGATCCGCCCCGTAAATTGTTCGGGCTCGGTCTGCCAAAGCCGGCTCCCCGGAAATAAAAAATAGGTATTTAAGAGAATGCCGCCGATCACGTGGAGGCCGTGGAGGCCGGTCAGCGTGAAATAAATCCCGTAAAAAATGTCCGTGCCCGGAAAATGATGGTGGGAAAATTTGGAACCGTATTCAAAGGCCTTGACGACGAGGAATGCCAGGCCGAGGAGAATCGTCGAACCCATGTAGAAAGAAAAGGTGCCAGGCACCTTTGAGGTGCCTGTCCCCTTTTCCTGCTTCATTATCAAAGAGGCCCACGACATCACCATAGTGACACTCGAGGTGATGAGGATCAGGGTATTGAGCGTCGCCAGCGGGACATTCAAGAGCTCGGAACCCCGGGGCCACGCCGTGGAACCGGCACGGAGCAGGACATAAGCGGAAAAGAGGCCGCCGAAGAGCATCATCTCCGAGGCCAGGAAACACCACGTGCCGAGCTTGGCATTTGTGACGCCCGTGAGGGGATGGGGTTTTGAGATGTAACGGATCAGTGCCGACACTTAATTCTCCTCTTTCATCCCCTGCGGCCAGAAATCGTGCTTTTGACCGGGGACGCTGTATTCGTAGGGTTCCCGGTAAACCACGGGCGGATTTTCAAAATTCCCGTGAGGAGGCGGGGAAGGTGCCGACCATTCCAGGGTCGTGGCCTCCCACGGATTTTCATTCACCTTTTTTCCGAAGAAAATACTCCCGAAAAAATTCAGGATGAAGGGAACTTGCGCCAGCGCCATTCCCCAGGCACAGAACGACATCAACACATTCAGGGGCTGGGTCGGCAGGGCGTGCGCATACTGTGTGGGGTCCCAGAGGCGCCTCGAAACGCCGGCCAGGCCCATCAAAAGCATCGGGAAAAAGATCCCGTTCATCAAAATGAAACTCGGCCAGAAATGGAGCTTGCCGAGAAATTCCGACATCTTCCGGCCCGTCACCTTCGGAAACCAATGGTAGATCCCGGCAAAGAGGGCGAAGATCGTCCCGGGCGCCACCACATAATGAAAGTGCCCGATCACATAGTAGGTGTCGTGAAGGTGAATGTCAGCGGCGGCGAGACCCAAGGGCAGACCCGTGAGCCCGCCCATCCCAAACATCGGAAGGAAGGCAATCGCAAAAAGCATCGGCGTATTGAACCGGATGGAGCCGCCCCAGAGGCTCAAGACCAGGGCCGTCAGGATGATCACCGAGGGAATGGAAATGATCATCGTCGTGATCTGGAAAAATGAACTCATCACGGTCCCCATGCTGGTCAAAAACATATGGTGGGCCCAGACAATGAAGGACATAAACCCCAGAAAGACCACCGAGTAGACCATTCCCTTGTAGCCGTAGATGGGCTTCCGGGTGTTGCAGGCGAGGACCTCCGCCACGATCCCCATCGCCGGAAGAATCAAGACATAAACCTCGGGGTGCGCCAAAAACCAGAAAAGATGCTGCCAGAGAAGCGGGCTCCCTCCCCCGCTCCGCTCCAGGACTTTTCCAGCGACGACCAAACCCGAAGGCAGAAAGAAACTCGTCCCGGCCAGCCGGTCCATTAATTGAAGGACAGCGGCCGCCTCAAGCGGCGGGAAGGCGAGTAAAAGGAGGAAGCTCGTCACAAACTGGGCCCAGACAAAAAAGGGCAGCCGGAAGAAACTCATGCCGTCGGCCCGGAGCTGAACCGTGGTGACAATAAAGTTCACCGAGCCCAGAAGCGAGGAGGTAATCAGGAAAACCATTCCGAAGAGCCAGACAGTCTGCCCGACGGTCGCAATGTCGGCCAAAGGCGGATACGAAGTCCAGCCGGACTGGGCCGCTCCCCCCGGGACAAAGAAACTGGCAAACATCGTCACGCCGCCCAGAAAGTAAGACCAGTAGCTCATCATGTTGAGTTTCGGGAAGGCCATGTCGGGCGCCCCGATTTGAAGCGGAAGGATGTAATTTCCGAAGCCGCCCACCGCCAGCGGCACCACCCCGAGGAAGATCATGATCGTGCCGTGCATCGCCCCAAGCTGGTTGTAAAATTCGGGGAGCATGATCCCCGAGATCATCTGCTGGTCGGAAAACATTTTGGCAATCCACTCCGGAAAGGGTTTGCCCGGGTAAGCCAATTGCCAGCGCATCAGCATCATCAGGGCGAAACCGAAGAGAAGGAAAACAAGACCCGTCACGGCATACTGAACACCGATCACCTTGTGGTCGGTCGAGAAAATGTATTTCCGCCAGAAGGGAAGCGGGTGAGAGTCGTGTTTCATGCTGCGGGCACCGGTGCAGAGGCCGGAGGAACGGCCGCTCCGAGTTTGGATTGCACCTCGCCATTCATCCACTTTTCAAATTCATCCTGGGTCTGGACGGTAAAGAATCCCCGCATCCGGTAATGGCCGAGGCCGCAGAGCTGGGCGCAGGCAATTTCGAAATTGCCGGTGTGTTTCGCCTCAAACCAGATGGGCGCCACCTGTCCCGGGATCATGTCCCGCTTCACCCGCATCACGGGAATGGCAAAGCTGTGGATCACGTCCTTGGAGGAAAGGTGGGCGATCACGGGCCGGCCCACCGGAATGCGAAACTGATTGATCGTGGTCACGTCATCCTGACCGGCCGGGTCCTCCGGATTGAGCCCCACCGGGTTGGCCGGGCTGATCAAATGAATGTCGGAACTTCCGAAAACACCGTCCGGGCCCGGATAATGAAAATTCCAGGCAAACTGCTCGGCCACGACCCGCACTTCGAGGGCTTCAGCCGTCGATGGAAATTGATCCCGGACCTGGCTCACGATGGGGAACGAAAAACCCACGAGCAGAAGGACCTCAAAAAGCGCCACCCCGACCTCGGCATAGGTCGGCGCCTTGAAGTGGTTCAGCTTGTAGTTGGCTTTGTGGCCCGGCCGGGCCCGGAATTTAACGAGGGAGAGGATTAAAAAAATGGCCCACCCCAGAAAGAGCACGGCCATAAAAATATGGATGACATAGATCAGGCGGTCGATGGCGGCGCCGTGGGCCGACGCATCAAAGGGAAGTCCCCAGCCGTAGTATTTCATCGGAAAACGAGAGTTTGTCGAAATTGTCCCCCTCTGTCAAGCCTCTCAGGCAAAAAGCCATCCGAATCTCCCACCGGTAAATCTCTTCGTCTCCCGGGAACGCTCGGCTGTTTCATCATAGTAGCTTGCAAGGAGAAATTCTCCCTTCCCCTCCGCCGGGGCCTCCTTACAACAACTCTAAGCGATTCCGGGGACGGGGCCCACCCGGTCCTACGCTTCAGCACTTCGGCCGGGTTTTCCCATCCCCGAAATCGCAAGAGTTGTAGGACTCAATCGGCCCCTGATTGGCGTCGGGGAAGGAGAATTTCTCCTTCGTAACGTTACAATCCGGTCCCTCCCAGGCCGGAGGCGGCATTGGGCCGTGTCAGGGCCGATCGGAAAAATCGGCCCTGCCGGCCCAGACGAGCGAGGCCGACTCAAACCGTTATCAATCTTATACGGCAGTTGCCGAAGTCCCTTCTGTTTTCTCATCCCTTCCCTTGAGATTTGGAAAAAGGCCGGATTTGTTTCCTTGGACCACGGAAACACTCGTCGGCCGAGCGTCCGCCGGAGGCCGGAGGGACCGGATTGCGACTCTACTAAGAATATCTCAGGGAAGCGAAGGAGATTTGGCGGTTGGATTTTTAGAAGAGGGAGAATTTGATGTATTTGCGGGGGTGCTTCTTGAAATCCTTGATGAGGTCGGTCAGTTCCCGGTAGAATTCCCCGTCGTAGAAAAATTGCCCCACCGTCCCCTGCTTTTCATTGACCGCCGTCAAAACCTTCTCGGTCTCCCCCAGCACGTCCGAGGCCTGCCGGAGCGTGGCATCGAAATCGGTGGCGGGATTTCCTCCCAGGACGGAACCCTCGGCCAACGTCAGCGCTTCTTTGGTGCCCAGAGAAATATCGAGGTAGCGGTCGCCCAGCATCCCCTGGGTCCTCACGGAACAAATGGAATCGGTTTTGATCCGGCCTCGAATGTCGGAGCGGACCTGGAAGGCCACCTCAATCAGGTCCTCAGGATTCGTGACAAAGTGAATGTCAGTCACCCGGCCGATCGTCATCCCGCCCATCGTGACGGAGGAGCCTTTTTTTAATCCGCCGACATCAGCAAGGTGGGCCTTGAGAAAGGAGGTCTTCTGGAGGAAAAGGCCCTTGTCGCCGCCGGCAAAGGTAATTCCCAGAACAAGAAGAATGAGGACGAGGAAGGTCAACAGTCCGACCCGGACATCGCTCCAGGACTTCCTTAAACCGGCGCTTGGCATCTTGGGGCTCTCCTTATCTTTTATAAGACGATACTACCGGGCTCCCGAAAGGCCCGGACGACCGGCTCGCTGGACTGCTGCAATTCCCCGGGGCTCCCCTCGAAAATAAATTTTCCCTCGTGAAGCATGGCGACCGAATCCGCAAGCCGGAGCGCACTCCCGACATCGTGCGTCACAATAACAATCGTCACCTGACGGCTCTCCTTGAGCTTGAGAATGAGGAGCTCCATATTAAAGGCATTGATGGGATCGAGACCGGTCGTGGGCTCGTCAAAGAGGATCACCTCCGGCTTGGCGGCCAGCGCCCGGGCAATCGCCACCCGCTTCTTCATCCCTCCCGAAAGCTGGGCGGGTTTCAATTTCACGGCGCCGGCAAGCCCCACAAACTGAAGCGCCGACTGGACCCGCTCCTCGATTTCCCCGGGCGGGGCGAGGCCGTGTTCCCTCAGGCGGAAGCTCACATTTTCGCCGACGGTCATCGAATCAAAGAGCGCCCCGCCCTGAAACACAATGGCCATCTTGAGGCGGATTTTGACGAGCTCCCTTTCCGGAAGCTTCGAGATTTCCTCACCGTCCACCTCGATTTCCCCGGAAGCCGGCCGAAGGAGACCGAGGATGGCCTTGAGGATCGTTGTCTTCCCGACCCCGCTCGGGCCCAGGATCACCTTCGTCTCGCCCCTCCGGATATCGAGATCAACCTCCCGCACCACTTCATCACCGCCGTAATGGAGTGTCACCTTGCGAAGTCGAATGATCGAATCCCTGGAGGGGGTCACCGGTCACCACCACGTCACGATGAATAATTTGGTCAGAAGGAAATCAATCGCCAGGATGGAAATCGAGGAAATTACGACCGCCCGGGTCGTGGACTCCCCGACGGCCGCCGAACCGAACCCCGTTTTCATTCCCGAGTAACAGGAGACGACCCCGATCACAAACCCGAAGGTGAGCGATTTGAGAAGGCCGCCCCAGACGAAGGCCGGGGTCAGGACCTCGAAAACCGAATCCCAATAAAAGGTGGAGGTCACCTGGACAACACTGGTCGCCACGAGCCAGCCGCCGAAAAAGGCCACGCCGTAGCAGACCAAGGTCAGGGCCGGGGCGGCCAGTGTGCAGGCCACGAGCCGGGGCTCCACCAGTTTTTTCACGGGGTCGCTCCCCTCGGCCCGGAAGGCGTCGATCTGTTCCCCGACCACCATGGAAGCGAGTTCCGCCGCAATCGCCGATCCCGCCCGGGCCGCCACCATCATCGAAGTCAGGACCGGCCCCAGCTCCCGGACCACGGTCGTGCCGATCGCCCGTCCGATGTAAGAAGTGGCACCGATATTCCTGAGCTCCACGATCGCCTGGAGCGCCAGGACAAGCCCCATAAAAAGTCCGGTGAGAATCACAAGCGGAAGCGAACCCACGCCGATCGAGTCCAGTTGAAGCCGGGTAATGGAACGTTTGTAGGGGGGTGAGAAGGCCGAGGCGACACCGGTTTTTGTGAATTCAGCGATCCGGCCCAATTCGGCAAAAAAATTCCACACGGCTTGAAGCGGATTTCTTACCAGAGAAAACGGGGCTTGGCTCATTGATTATTTCGTCTCGGATCCAGGAGGAGCGGCAACGGGCGCTGCTTCCGCCGAATAGTGAAGGAGGTAATCACGCAGGGCCTTGATCTGTTTGGCCGTGTCGCCGCCCAAAACGTCTTGCGCCGGGGTTTGGCCGTCGGGAAAGAAAGTGGGCATCATGGTCCCGGGCTGCAAAACCTGCGGGTCTTTCATCCAGTCGGCAATCCAGCGGGGTTTGAGGCGCTCACGGGCCAGCGTCAGGTCCGGCGCCAGAAAGGAAGCCCCGAGGGCGGCCCCGGTTTTGGGCTCGTGACACTTTATACACTGGAACATTTCGAATAATTTTTTCCCGGCGGCGATAGCTTCCGGCGAGGGGCCCGCCTCACCGGCTGCTTTTTCCTCCTCATAGGGTTCTTCAGCGTCGGAAAGGAGCGTGAAGTAGCGGACGAGGCGGATCAGTTCCTCGTGATGAAAGCCAAAGGTCGGCATCCGGAATTTGAGCCAGGGACGGATCGGGGCCGGGCTTTTGAGGAAGTGATAAAGCCAGGTGTCCTGAACTTTCGCTCCCTCCCCCTCCAGGGGCGGCGGCGCCAGGCCCGGATCTTCCAAAATCTCTTTCACCTTCCCCCCCTTCCCTTCCAAAAGGTGGCAGCCCTGACAATTCAACTTCGTCGTGAGGAGACGGCCGGACTCCACTTCCATTTCCTTGAGATTGAGCCGCCGCTGCATCTCCAGGGGAATCGGTTCCTCAACCAAGCTCAAGAGAAACGTGGTGAGCGCCCCGGCCTCCTCGTCCGTGAAGCCGAAGTCGGGCATCCGGAGCTTTTCAAAGTAGTCCCGGATCCTTCCCTCGTCAAAGCTCCTCGGCTGTTTCAATTTTTGGAAAAACCAGGCGTGGCGGGTTCTCTCAATCGGGACGAAACCGAAATCGAGCCGTTCGATTTCTTTCGCCCCTTCGTTGGAAAGCTCGGTGCCGATCGGCTTGGACTCTTCAAACCCCGGGATCGAGTGGCAGCCGAAACAGCCCTGGTTGGCGATCATCTTCTCACCGAGGTAAAGAAGCTTGGCCTCGTCATTCATTCTGGAAAGTTTGCTCTTTGCCTCCTCGAGGCGCATCTGGGTCCTCATAAAATTCAGGATCATCTCGTCCCTCACCTCCGGCCTGGCTTCGGGAAGGGGCAGGGCCTCAAAGGTTTCATTCCTCAACGTCAGGAGGTAGGCTGTGAGGTGCGAGGCCTCGTCATCCGTGAGGCGGAGGTTCGGCATCCGGGTCTCGTGGTGGTAATGCTTGGGGTCTTTGAGCCACGTGAAAAGCCAGTCGTCCGTGGTCTTGGAACCGATACCGTAAAGGTTCGGGCCGAAATTATTGACGCCGTAATCTCCCACCGAATGGCAGCCAAGGCAGCCCGTTTCCTTGAAAAGTTTCTCGCCCGCCTGGGCGTCTCCGGACAGGGACGGTTTTTTGAGGTCGATGGGCGTGGACCGTTGAATCAGATAAGCGGCTATTCCTTGAATGGCCGCATTATTTTTCTCACGGTCCTCGGGGGAATTCGTGTTGCTCAGATGAAAGAGGCGGGGCATCTGCGTCGTGGGGCGGAAGGCCTTGGGGTCCTGGAGCCAGCGGAGGATCCACTCCCGGTCGACCTTGCTTTTCAAATGCTCAAAACTCGGCCAGACCTTCCAGCGGTCTTCGAAACCTTCAATCTTGTGGCAGCCGAAACAGCCGAAGGTTTGAACGAGGCGCCGGCCCCGGTTTAACTTTTCCGCCTGCGGGACCTCGACCACACCCTTGTGGCATTTGGCGCAGGAGGCCTCGACGTGATTCAAAGGAAGCATCTTGGCCTCCCATTTTTCAAGCGGGTGCCAGCGATGTTTCTTCTGCCACTCCGCCCCTTGTGCGGAATCCTGCGGGGTGTGGGCGGAATCTTTGAAACTCACCGAGTGGCCGTTCCCGCCGTGACAGATCGTGCAGCCGAATTTTTCAAGCGGGTGTTTGGAGTCCGAGCCGACAAAAAGATCAAGTTGGGGGTGAGTCCGGAAGGGCTGGGGGGTCTCCTCAAAGCCTTTTTGATCGATCCCCAAGTGGCAGGTGGTGCAGCGGTCCACCTTTTGGACCTTGGTGAAGTGGTAATCGTCGTAAAGGTCCTCAAGGACCACCTGCTGGATTTGAAGCGTGGGCCGAAGGAAGTCCAACATCGGAAGATTGAGGAGCTCCTTGACCAGACTCGGCCTTACGCTCTCCATCCTCCTTTTGGAAAGATCGATTTCCTTCGTGATCCGCTCCAGTTCCTTTTGAATCCTCTTTTCCCCGGCCTTGAGCAGATCGGCCTCAGTCTCTTTTTTCTCCTTTTCTCCTTCGAGGCGGTCCACCTCCCGTTGGGCTGACTCAAAATCAGGCGTGAGCGTCCTCAGTTTCTCTTCGAATTCACCCGCCCGGGGATCGTGGTGCGCCCGGCTTTCTTCGAGGAAATATTTGTAAGAATCCTGATACTGCTTCAAATCCTGGTAACGGGCCCGGGCCTTTGTCAGATGAATTTCGATCTGGTGAATTTCTCTTTCGAGCCTTTTAGATTCCGGCTTCTTCGCTTTGAAATCCTGATCCGCCTGTTTGAGTTTGCCCTGGAGCGCCTCGAATTCCTTGGGGTCCACTTTGGCTCGGGCCGCCTTCCATTCCGCCTGTGCCGACTCATACTTGAGGCGCATGAATTTCCTCTGCCAGCCCTTCCACTCCCGGGAGTAATCCTGGCCGACCACCCAAAGGAGGGAGACGGTGAGGAGGAGACTCGCCACGGCAAACCACACGAAGGTCTTGGCGACGCTGTAGAGCAAGGGAGCGGGTTTGGCCACGGGGTCGGCTCTAAATGTTGAAGAAGAATTCCGGGATCGCCACGAGGTATTTTAAATTGAAGGCCCACCTCAGATACATCTTGAGGGGAAGCGCCAGCATCGTGAGAAAGAGGATCATGAGGATCGAGTAACGGACGGCGTCCATCCTTGTGGGGAGACCCTTGAAAACGGTTTTGGAAAGGAGCCAGGGGACGCCCGTGTAGTAAGCGGCGAGCACGGCAAAACCCGGCAATTCCCGGACCAGCCAGAATTTCGGAAGCCCCCAGCCGAGCCCCTTGATCCAGAAATATTCCGACAGATTCACATTCAAAAGCGGCACCACCTTGTGGACGTCCCAGGTCTCAAACGGCCCGAAGAAATTCCAGTTGGGCCCCCGAAGAAAGGTGCCGACCACGATCAAAAGGATCCAGAGGATCCAGAACCCGAAAAGAAACGTGGTCACGGCAAAGCGCCGGCCCTTGAAAGAATAAAAGCCCGACGCCTTCGGGTCCTTGTCAAGATAAGGAATGGCGCAAAGCCCGAGAATGATCAGGGTGGGCAGCAGGACGCCCGCAATCCAGGGGTCAAAATAGACCAGCATCTCCTGGAGCCCCAGGAAATACCACGGGGCCTTGCTGGGATTGGGCGAGATGGTGGGATTGGCCGGCTCTTCGAGGGGGGCTTTTAAGAGAAGGGACCAGAGGACAAGCCCGATCGCATAAAAAAGCGCCACCACAAATTCAATGAAGATGAGGTAGGGGAAGACGAGAACTTTTTCGTTCGTCTCGGTCTGCTCCACGGTGGGCTCCCCTCTTTCAATCCGCCGATCGTTTTCGACCGCTTTCCGGAGCGCAAACCACGTGAAGTAGCCGAAGATAAAAATCATCGCCACGATCGGCACATTGTCCGGCGCCGTGACAATTTTTTTGAAATTGGCGTCGGTGAGCCCGATCCCGAAGAAACCGAGGATCAGAAGAAGCCCGGTCCCGGCCACCCATTTGTTCGTCGCTTGGCGGGGGAAGGCGAGGACGAGACCGAAGAGGGCGGCCGCTGAGGTAAAGATCGTAACAGGTGAGGAAAAATTATCGACGGCGGCCTTAAACGTTTCGATCATAAAGGCCCGCTGATCCCCCCGTCTTTTCGGATGCGCCAGAAATGGACGGCCATCAAAATCACGGCGACAGTCGGAATGGCCACGCAATGGAGAATGTAAAACCGAAGCAGGGCGCCCGCCCCGACAAACCGGCCGCCCAGGAGCGCAAAGCGGACGTCCGATCCGGAATGAATCAATTGAATGTCACCGAGGCTGAGGAGCGAAGCCCCCGGCCCTTCGTGTCCCAGGAAGGGCGTGGCCCGGGCCATATTGCTCCCCACCGTAATAGCCCACATGGCAAGCTGGTCCCACGGGAGAAGGTAACCTGTGAAACTGAGGAGCATCGTCAGGACAAGAAGCACCACGCCGATCACCCAGTTGAATTCCCGGGGCGGCTTGTAGGAACCGGTCATGAAGACCCGAAACATATGAAGCCAGACGGTGATGATCATGGCGTGGGCGCCCCAGCGGTGAAGTTCCCGCATAATTCCGAACGGCACATGTTCCCGAAGCGCCACGATGTCGTTGTAAGCATATTCCACGGTCGGCCGGTAGTAGAACATCAAAAGGATCCCGCTCACGACGAGCGTCAGGAAGACAAAAAATGAAAGCCCGCCGGCGCACCACGTAAAGCCGAACCGGGCGCCCGATTTCCGGACTTTGATCGGATGGAGGTGAAAGAAGACGTTGGTGAGAACGGTAAGCGCCCGGTCCCGCTCGTCCGTCGAATAGCCGTGGCGGAACATCGACTTGTAAATCTGGCTCCGCTGGAAGGATTTCCCCATCTCGTCCCAATTGATTTTGGGCAGCGCAAACGGCAGCTTCAATTTCTTCCCCGGCTCCGGAGTTCCAGGTGTCGGATCAACCATTTTCCATCAACCTCCTTCTCAGCATCCCCCCGCCTCCCGGGAACGCCCGGCTGTTCCATAACGGTGGTTTGTAAGGAGAATTTCTCCCTTCCCCTCCGCCCGGTTCTCTTCGCAGCAGAATCTCCCACGCCTCCCGGGGACACTCGGCGGACGAGTATTGGGAGCAAGATCGATGGACGCTTTGAGTCCGCCTCGCTCATGCAGGCCTGGGGCGAAATGTTGCGATTTCGCCCCGACGGCCCTTATGCCCCGTCCGGCGCCGGTTGAACAAGCGGCGATCGGCCGCTCGGTTATCCGGCACCGTGCGAGGCGCGAATCGCGGAGGATTCGAGAAAGTCTTGGGCGAGATCGCTGGGGGAAGCGCCGGCCCCGGGCAGAGACTGGACGGGGAACGGCGAGGGGCCCCAGCGAGATCGCCCTTAGACCTTTCCGAATCCAAAGCGATTGAGCGCCGAGAGCGCCGGAGAATTTCTCCTTACAAACCACTGTTGTCGGACAGACGAGCGTCCGCCGGAGGCCGGAGGTCCCGGCTTGCTGTGTCTGGCTGCTCTGATATGAGGCCCCGGGAGGCGGGGAGGATTTTGCCTGCCGGATGAGGAGGGAATAAATTTTATTCAAAGAGGTAAAAAAGAGCCGGGGTCGTTCCACTGGCCCTTCTCCTGCTGAAACCGTCTGCTTTTGTCGATGAAGATTTGGCCGTCTTCGGCCAAGCTGATCGCCACCCGCTCAAGCGGCCTCGGGGCCGGGCCCTCAAAATTGATTCCGCTCGAATAAAAACCGCTGCCGTGGCAGGGACATTTGAATTTATTTTCGTTGGCGAGCCAGTTCGGCGTGCAGCCCAGGTGCGTGCAGACCGTAAGAATGGCATACATCCCTTCAAGGGTTCTGACAATCCACACGCCGAATTTTTCCTTCCAACGCTCGTCTACCCCGATTTCGTAATCGTCGGGGTAACCCGCCTTGAAGGAAAGTTTGGGCTCGAAGAGGACATTGGGAAACATGAACCGGGCCACGAGCGACAGAGCGCCCACCGTGGCGGCGGCAAAACTCATCCACGCCACCGTGAACCAGGAAAAAAACTGCCGGCGGGTCATCTTCGGCCCGTAGGGCGGAAAAGGGGGCGTGGCAGGCGTCGGGCGTCCTGAAATCTCAGGTTCAGGCACGGGAGACCTCTTCTTTTTTTAAGGCTTCCAGGGCGGCTTGTCTCACCTGAAGGCTTTCGTCGTTTTCTGCGAGGGAACGGAGCAGGGAGTCCGACTCCGGATTTTTAATCCTGCCCAGCCCTTTTGCGGCATTCACCATAATTTTTTCGGCTTGGGTTTTCGAAAGGCGATGGTTCTCGGTAAGCGCATTTCGATCCAGCATCTTCATTAGAATTCCGGCGCCGGAATCATCGCCGAGCCTCGCCAGACTCAGGGCCGCATTCCACGAAACGTCCGTCACGGGATCCTTCAAGAGCGGCCTCAACCTGGCAGCCGTTTCTTTATCGCCCAAAACGCCGGAAACATAAGCGGCCATTTGCCTTAAGTCCGGATTCGAGCTCGCCAGAAAGGGCTCCAAATCCCCTGCCGCTTCCCGGGCGTTCAGGTTCCCGAGCGCCCAGATCAGATAGAGTTGAACCTCTTCGGTCTCTTCCTTTAATCGCTTGCGGACCGCCTCGACCGCTTCCGGCTCCTGAAACCGGCTCAGGGCCATCGCCATATAAGACCGGGTCTTGGAGTCATAACGTTCGGAGTCGCCCAGGATGTGGAGGATCTCCCCCATCACCCCCTTGCTACGAATCATCTCCGGCCGGCGGTTGAGCTCGTTGGAAAGCTCAAAGGCCTTCTGCCAGCGCTTGCTCGGGCTGCCGGTCTTGATGGCCGTGATTAGGGTCTCCGGAGTCTCTTCCTCGTGGGTGAGAAAGACCACCATGCAAAGGAGTGCGGCCATTCCCACGGCGACGAGAAGCGGAAAAACGAAGAGGCCGAAAAATAATTTTCGCTTCGGATCCGGAGGGGCCGCCTTCTCGTCCGTCATGCTTTATACTTTAAGAGCCGATCGGGACCGGTGATAACGAAACACCAAAAACGAGACAAGGGCCAGGTCGATCAAAACCCCCACGGAGACCCAGGGAAACCCGCCGCCGCCGAATCCATAGCTGTGGAGCCCGGCCGCCAGGACAAAATTCACCCCATACCACGCCATCAGGATCCCGAGAAAGGCAAGGACGGAGCTGACGGCCGTTCCAAAGGTGCCGATCCAGCGCATGTGGCGGCAATGGAGGATGGCCAAATAGCCCAGGAGCGCAATGAGGGCCCAGGTTTCCTTGGGGTCCCAGCCCCAGAAACGTCCCCAAGAGTCATTGGCCCAGACGCCGCCCAAAATCGTCCCGGCCGCCAGGAGGACAACGCCGATCTGAAGCGCCCGGTAAAGAAACGCACCGAGGGATTCCTGCTCTTCCCTTTTTTCCGGATGAAAAGCGAAGTTAAAAAGATTGGCGTGCGCCAGGCCCCAGGCCAGGGCAAAGGCCCCGTAGCTCAAGGTGATGGTCAGGACGTGGATCGTGAGCCAGTAATTGCTCCTCAAAACCGGGACCAGCGGAGAAAGCGAGGGGTCGAGGACGGCCGGAAAACTTTCGCCGATCAAAAGCGCCAGGCTCGCCACGGCCGCCGCCGCAACCGACAAAACAGGGTTCCTGGAGAAAAACCGGAGCGGGATCGAAAAGAAGGCCACGGCCCACGCCACCCAAATAATGGATTCATACATATTGCTCACGGGCGGACGGCCGGCCACGAGGCAGCGCAGGACAAAACCAAACGTGTGAAACATAAATCCGCTCAGGAACAAACCAAAGATAAGAGGGGGCAGTCCCCTTTTTGGGGACACCCGTTTTTGCCTGTCCCCTTTAAGGGGACTGTCCCCTAGGAGCAACCAGAGGACGGCGCTTGCCAGATACAAAATCCACGCCCAGTGAAAGGGGCGGAGGTGATTGTAAGCCAATTCGAGATTGATTTTGTTTTGATCCAGAACGATTTCCCGGGACGAGCGAAGGTGCTCGAGGGAAAAGGCAAATTCGTGAGCAGAAGAGGCGCCCTCCTTCCCGTCATGAAGAAGCCTGACAAGCGCTCCCAGGGCGGCATGAACTTCGGCCACGAGTTCAGGGGAATAATATTTCCCAAGCGCCTCCTGCCCTCCCGGCGTGGCGAGGGCCTCAATCGGAAACCAGGATTCCCGGGGGTCTTCGGGATGGGGGATGAAACCGGGAAGAACGCCCCGGGTAATGGCCTCAAAAAGATGGGCCTGTTCGTGAAGCTCGATCCTTTTCTTTTCAAGAAGGGTGATCGGCTCTTTCCTTTCCTTCCGGGCCGACGCCTCTTCCACCTTGTGGAGAAAGGATTGGTGGGACAGGGCGAGCTCCGGTGAAATTTTTCCGGCGATCACCATCAGCCCGAACTCCTCCCGAAGGGCCTTGTGCTTCACGGGAATAAAACTCTTCGTATGCCACTCTTCCGGATTGGAAATCCATTTCCACAATACGATCGATGCCTTCTCGCCGGCCAGCGCCTTCTTTCCCGTGACGGAGACCAGGATCTCCTGGGCAAAACTTTCAAAGGGCTTGACCCGGCCGCCGCTCTGGACCGGGATCCTCCCGAGAAGGGCCTCCGTGGACCTTTGAGAAGGGTCCGGGGAAGCCGCTGCCGAAACGATGAAACCGAGGACGGAAACCAACAAGATCTTCAATGCATTTTTCATCACACCAGAACCCCTTTCTTGAGATTTAGAAAATTCCGCCTGGCCCCGGTTCGAAAATTTCCGGGTGTAGAACATCAAGAGCGTGCCCAGGACCAAAATGATCGAGCCCGCATATTTCAGCGGAATGCCGGGGTCCTTCGCCACGCTGAAAATCGAAATCTCCGGCCTGCCCTCAGGCTGCTGGTAACCGGATTGAAACACCCGAAAACCCCGGTGCTGGAGGGGGCGGTTCATACTGATATTCACTTCCCGGCGGGACCCCGTGGAATCGTCCTTCAAGATCACGTCGCTCTCGAAACTCGCCGGCTGGTTCGTGCCAGGATACTTCTCGATTCTGAAATCCTTCAGCTCGAGGCGAAAGCCCACGGGGAGCGTCCTCAGGCCGTAAACGAATTCGTAAGGGCGACCCGGCGGGCCGCCCCTGCTCTGATCTCCCAAACTAATCGTTTTATGATCGCCCTGAGCGAGCCAGAAGGATTTTCTTTCCCCCCCGTTTTCCATTTCAAGCTCAAGGGCCGAAGGGTGTTCCTCCGACCGGGTTTCGGCCGGGAGGGGGGTAAAATTTTCGCTCATCTCGGCGTGCGGGTAATAATTTTCCACCCGGAACTTGAAATCCATCCAGCCCATCGGGACCTCTTCGCCCACCGGGGCCTCTCCCTCCGTGATCTTCTCGCCCGAACGAATCTGATAGCGTAGGGGCGGGGCGGCCTCGCCCCTGCGTTCTGACCAGACAAATCGCAACTCATTCTTCGAATCCAAAGATTCTCCGCCGTGGCGGTGGAAGAAAATCCGGACCCCTGCCCCGCTCGGTTTCATCCCGTGCATCGTGGGAAAGTCCGGGTATTTCGAGAAGACCGTGTGCCTTTCCTCGATCCCCTTCCCTTTCAACATCAATTCACACGCCGGATTGTTCCACTCTCCGGAACGGTCCACGAGTTCATTTTTTTGGTCATCCACCACGGCGTCTTTCAAAACCCGCAGAATCGTCACTTCGTAAGGGGTCCCTTTGAGAGAAACTTTTTTGGGGAAGCTTTTGGGAAGCGGGACCTGGATCGAGGACTTCTCAAACCGGAATTCGAGGATGTCCTCCGAGGGCGCCCCGCCAGGACGGGAGACCACCAGGGGCTCCCGGCTGAAACTGAGTTCGGCCGGGCCGAGATTCACCCGGCTCCGTTCGGGATCGTCCAGCACCAGCGTCTGACGGACGTTCGTAAAAGAACTCTCCAGGCTGACCTCGAGAGCGGCAGACCCCTCGGAGGATTCCCGGAGAATTTCCTCACGGCGGGCCTTCGGGTAATCATGAAGAAGCCAAATGTCGGGATCGCTGTGTAATTTTTTTCGCCCTTGCCAGGCAAAGGCGTTGGATTTGAGAAAGAGGGGGGTTGATTCCCCGTGACGACTCGAGAAAAATTCCACGACCGGCTGACTGAGGGTCATCCGGCTTTGGGTTTGGCCTTCCTCAATCGCCATTTGTCCTTCGATCCCGAAGGCCCGGGTCACGAGCGAGCCGGCCAGCATCAGGAGGATCCCGCAATGGGTCACCACAAAACCCACGTGCCGCTTCTGCCAGGGAAAGCGATCCAGGGCCGAGGCCGCCACATTCAAAGCCAGGAGAAGGAGGAGGACGGTAAGCCAGGGGGTGTCATAGACCAGAAGCTTGGCCGCCCCGGCGCCGTAGGCCGACTCGACAAAGGTCCCGACGGCAAAGACCAGGGCAAGGGCAAGCAGGAGAAAAATCGCCAACTTGAGAGAGGCAAAAAATCGGAAGAGAGGTGTGATCATTCAAAAAAGAGGCGGAGCGCCACCAAAACCAGAAAGACGGCATAAAATTTCCGGAGCAAAGCCACATCCAGTTTGAGCGAGAGCCCGGCCCCGAGCCACGCCCCGACGATGGCAAAAACAGCCAGGAGAAGCGCCAGTTTAAGGTCAACGCCCTCCCCGAGAAAATGCCGGTAAGCGCCAACGAGAGCGGTCGGAATAATCGTCACCAGGGACGTCCCGATCGCCACATGAAGATTCACACCGAGGAAAAGCACCAGGAGCGGAACAAAAATCACCCCGCCCCCCACGCCGAAAAGCCCGCTCACCCATCCGCCCAGAAGTCCAATGAGTCCGATCCCGATCCACCGCATGGTTCGTCCTCCTTAGTTAGGCGCCAAAAAATCCAGCGCCCGATTGACCAGCCGGTCCGCCCATTTGATTTTCTCGTGCTCCCGGGGGACCTGCTGGTAGACAACCTTCCGAAAGGGTTTCTCCCGTTCTTTGGCTTGAAGGAAAAGCTCCTTCAAGTGGTCCGATTTGACCCGGTAGCGGCCGGAAAGCTGGCGGGCCACCAGTTCGCTGTCGACAAAGTAGCTCACTTCCTCGAAGCCCAACTCATGGGCCAGCTCAAGGCCTTTTAAGACTGCCCGGTATTCGGCCACATTATTCGTCGTCTCGCCGATCCGCTCCTTGTGCTCCCGGAGCACCCCGCCTTTGGAGTTACAAACGAGCACGCCGATGGCCGCCGGGCCGGGATTACCCCGGGCGCCGCCGTCTGAAAATACAATTCCTTTTTTCACCTCTAAAGCCCCAGCTCCGAATGTTGGAGAGAGAAACGGTGTGTTTTAAGGAGAAATTTTTCGATTGGAGAAAGTGTAAAAGGGTAGTCTTTACCTGTCAATGGAAAGTATCGGTACCTTGCGCGAAACCCCCCTCCATCCCCTTGCTCGAGGATTAGCGGGCGTGCAGATACCGGACGAGGGACAGGATCGTGAGCAGCACGAAGAAGGGCATGAAGGTCATCAAGGCCCCCGCATACCACAGCCCGATCGTGATGCCGAGCCACAGTCCGGTCAAAAGGCTGTCATCGAAACGCATTGGAGTGACACCTCCCTTCTGCGGCCTCAAAGCCGCTTCATCTTGCTTGCTTCACTTCAGGCTCTTCCCGATCAGCGGACAGCGTGCAGATACCGCAGAATCAGGATCACGGCGCCGATCACAAAGAACGGCAGATAGGCGACCAGCTGACCCGTGTAGACGAGCCCAACCGTGACACCCAGGAAAATCCCCGTAATCAGGCTCAGGTCAAATTTCATCTCGGTTCACCTCCTATCTCTAACGCTCTTTTCTCCACGATAAAGCTTACCTTCTGCCTTGGAGTTGTCAAAACTTGGGAGGGGTTTTTACTTCTTAACCAGATTGGATTTAAAGGGGTTACGAAGGAGGGTTAATTCTTGTTCCGGGCTTGATTCTTAAGCGTTTCCTCGACGGCTTCAATTTCCTTCTGAAGGGCCCGGATCCGATCCTTAAGTTCCTCAACGGGGTCCGGGAGGTCGCCGTGATCGAGGGCGGCGGAGGCCTTCTGAACGCCTTCCCGGCGCACCACTTCGGCCGGAACGCCCACGACCGTGGAATTATCCGGCACCGGATGAATCACGACCGAGCCGGCGCCGATTTTGACATGGCTGCCAATCGTGATATTCCCGAGCACCTTGGCCCCGGCGCCGATCACCACATGGCCGCCGATCGTGGGGTGGCGCTTCCCCCGCTCGGTGCCGGTCCCGCCGAGCGTCACGTCCTGATAAATCGTCACGTTTTCTCCGATCTCCGCAGTCTCTCCGATCACGACGCCCATTCCGTGGTCAATAAAAAAGCCGGGGCCGATCCGGGCGCCGGGGTGAATTTCTATTCCCGTGAGGAAACGGACAATTTGGGCGAGGATCCTCGGAAGGACCGGGATCCTGAGCGTGGCATGAAGGAAGTGAATCAAGCGGTGCGCCAGAAGGGCGTGGTAGCCCGAGTAAGTGAAAAGAACCTCGAGGAAGCCGAGTGTCGTGCGGGCCGCCGGGTCCCGCTCAAAACAAGCCTGAAAATCCCGTTTGAGGGTGCGGAGGGTATTCGCCATTTCCGGCATTATTCCACAATTCCCCGTTTTGTCAAAAGGGCAGTGCGGTCTTCTAGCCTAAAAGATGCCAGGGCACGGCAACAATTTTCTCGTGCAAGCGCCTGATCTCAGAACCTGAGTAGACCAAGACACCCCCCAGGGTTTCTGGATATTCCTTTAAAAATAGAGTGAGGGAGTCCGTATCCGACAAACGGACTGTGGGCGAAGATTTGACCTCTACGGCCAGGAGCCTCTTGCCATGTTCAATCACAAAATCAATCTCCTTCCCGCCGACGGTCCGCCAATAATAGAGCCTCGGCCGATCTGCGGGGCTTGTATTTTAATTCAGATCCTGAATGATTTTCATTCACGGTGTGAATAATATATGACCTTTTTGTCATATCAGGTTCGGGTTCAGGCGGCGGAGGCAAAGACCGGGGCGGTTTCAGCCTGGCTTGTAATCCATTGATCCGTGGGGCTGAGAAATACCACTTGCCTGGCACGAGAAGATTGCCCTGCCCGTCTGTCATTGCGAGCCGCCACGCCTTGTGGCGGAAAAGCAATCTGAGAGCTCTCGGACCCGGGGGCTTGTCTCCAGGTCTTTTGCCCTGTCATTTCGTCCCTTCTGACCCGAACGCTCGCCGGCCGAATCGTGATCCAAAGCGCACGTGTTTCGCTTCTATTCAGTCCTTGCCAAACTTCCTTCGCCATCACCCCAAACAGCGCTCCTACCGCCACCTCCACCGCAGAGGCATCGGTTCTGCGAAGCTCGCCCCTGGCGGGCGAAGCAGACCGCATCTCAGAACGGGCAGTGGGCGGTTCACTTCCGGAAATGGATTTTGGACTCTCCGGTTTCCGGTAAAGCAAAAAGGATTCGTGTTTCCGGTCGTCTGGATCCAAATCCTCAAAGCCTAAATTCTGCATCAATTTGTGTGGCGCATCTGAAAACGGTGCTGCTCCCAATATGCCACCCGCCTTTAGCACTCGACGTGATTCGGAGATGATTTTCCCCAGCTCCCGGAGGCGCACATAGTCATCCTGATAGTCATTCTGATAGATATCGAAAACCGCCGGGTAAATGGCCACTGCGACAGACTGATCCGGCAATTCGATAACAGACTCATCTGCGTCAACCAAGTGGCGTAAGTCCCTAAGGTCTCCTTCTAAAAATCTTATTCGACCGGCCAGAGTCGGATCTGCCTTTAAAACATTATTTCTCAGGAATTTGATTGAACGACCGTCAATGTCCACTGCAACAAATTGAGCGCGTGTGAATCGACGAGCGATTTCGAGAATTTGTGTGTCGTTGAACCCCGGCCCGCCAATCAGCACAATCCCCTCCAGCTCTTCCGGCTTGAAGATTCCTCTTTCATCTATCCTCTCCATAAGAAACTTTAAAGTACGGGTCGTCGTAGTTCTAAGATTCCACTTTAATAACTCATTATCCTGCAACCAAGGCCTTTCGGCTTTCCGGAGAGGCTCTGTAAGGTTCGGGTCTTCTCCGTGCCTTAAGCCGCTCCGCACCTCGGCGCGGGATAAATCCTCGAGGGTCAAGAACCCACGCTCATTTAGCTTGTTAATCATCATCAAAAACTGGCGAATGTCGCTCTTATCCA
>JACPCP010000022.1 GCA_016179745.1 Candidatus Omnitrophota bacterium | reverse complement strand
GACCAGGGAGATGGCGACTACGCTCTTGAAATTACTGAAACCGACTCCAATGATGAATCCACCACCATCAATTTCACCGTCACCCTCAACTCTGATATTGCTGAAACTGCCAAACCGGGGCTCTTTAAGATTGACTTGGATGATTTGATTCGAGCTGCTAGCGCAACGACCAAAGAAGCAGCGGCGGAGGTTTCAAAGAAATTTCTTTCGATGTTCGATGACGTTTACGATTTTCTCGTCTTTGTTCCAACGGTCGCCGCCGCTCAAGTCCTAAAAGTAGGGATACAAAGCGGGCTTGCTATTCCGCTTCATAACGAAGAGGGAGGTATCGGACAATCTCTCTACGACGCGGGTGCTCAATTTGGATCAACGGCTCCAGATCGGGAGCTAGATCAAATTACGCTTTTAGGTTTCAGATTTTCAGAACCCCTTACGTCCAACACGGTCTTAAAATCCCTCTTCCTTCACGAAAACGGACATCGTTGGTTGGCTCACTTGACCTCAGGTGCCGGTTACGGTCGCTCGGATTCTGGAAATTATCTTGGGATTTTAGGAGGTTTGGGTCACTGGGACGACGATTTCAATGCAGACGATTCCCCTATGAATGGGAACAAGTGGTCAGACAACGGAGATGGAAGCTTCACCATATTGGACAGAGATAACAGCCTTCCTTTTAATGATTTCGATCTCTATGCAATGGGCCTCTTGGGGCCCGATGAAGTTGCTCCCTCCTTTGTGATTGATAACCCAAGGACGCTGGATGGGAGACCGCTCGTCCTCGATTCCGTTTCAGGAAGTTACGCCATTAATCCTGACGGAAGCACAGAGGAAGTTTTCGTTGTACCGGGATACACAGTTCTTGGTAGACGGCGTGATGTTTCTATTGAGGACATTCTTGCGATAGAGGCTCCTCGCGCACCACCTCATCCGTTTAGCCAGAAGGATTTCTCAGTCGGCTTTGTGGTGGTGAACGACCCAGAAGGGGATCCGACGGAAGAAGAGGACTGGGTCGAGGGACTGAATGGTCGCCTGGAAATATTTCAAAGCGCTTGGGATCTGGCAACCAGATATCGTTCTGGAATCAGCATTTTACCCACCTCTGTTTTGAAGGATCTCGCTCCCGAACTAGAATTTCTTTCTCCTCTCTTCACCCGGGATCCAAACTACACTCTTGTCTACTCGATTGACGGGGTCGAAAAGAGGGAGTCAGTTTCCCTGACAGAAGAGAAGACTACGTTTGTCCGTGAGGCCACGGGCGTCAATGGGAAGAAGCGGGTCGCAAGTTTTACGGTGACCCTGCTTGAAGACAATGCTCCCGCAGTAGAAAACGGTTACCTGCACACCCAGACGTTCTCTAAGTCTTCTCCCGTTGCGAACGAGACATTCGCGACTGATGTGGTTCTTGTGGGCGGTAACGTTGTCGTGGGGGTCCCCAATCATAAAGAGGCCGGAGTTACACGGGAGGCGGTCTACATTTATTCAGGGTCCACCGGAGAGCTTCTAAAAAAGATTCTTGCTCCCTCAGGTGCCATCCGGTTTGGCGACACCCTGGCTGTTTCCGGCACCCAACTAGCGGTCGGGGCGCCTTTCGCCAGCTCTCTCAAAGGAGCCGTCTATCTCTATGATGTGGACTCAGCCAGTCCGACTTTCGGGAATCTGCTTTTGACCCTTTCAAATCCAACGCCTGCTAATTTTGACCGTTTCGGTGACGCAATTGCCTTTGACGGAGATCGCCTTGTAGTGGGCGCGCCCGGTGACAACGAAGGAGCAACCGATGCCGGAGTGGTTCACGTATTTGACACAACGACAGGAAACCTGATTCAAACGATCTTGAATCCCAATCCAGCGACGAGTGACGAATTTGGATCGGCCGTTGCCATCCAGGGTCAAAAAGTCCTTGTGGGTGCCAAGCTGGATGATGCAGACGCTCAAGATGCCGGCTCCGCCTACCTTTTTGACAGCGAAACAGGAGAGCTGCTTCATACGTTCTCAAGCCCCGATCCCGAGAAGCAGGATAATTTCGGAGAGGTCGTGAAGTTTCTCGGTACGAAGGTCCTTGTAAGCGCTCCGGCAGGTGACACTTGGCAGGATGACAGCGGGCTTGTTTACGTTTTTGAAGGAGATCCTGACAGCCCAGAATTTGGTGAAGTCTTCGCTGAATTGACCAGCCCCGGCCCAAGAAATGGTGAAAAGTTCGGACAGTCGATTGCTGTCTCAGGAGACCGGCTTTTCATCGGAGCCAAAGGCCCAATCAACAATCCGGGAGTCGTTTACGCATTTGAGGGAGATCCTTCGGACGAGCGGTTCGGCAAATGGGTCCAAACCTTATTTAATCCAACTGCAGCGTCAAGTGAAGAATTCGGCAGTGCGATTGCGGCTGAGGGGGGACAGGTGGTCATCGGAGATTTTCGAGATGGCGATAGCGGGGCTGATAGCGCCGGCGCCGCCTATCTTTTCGAAACGGAAGCTGCCGGTCTTGTTATTAATCAGGCAAGGCCTTACACCAATGTCCCGCAAGTAGTTTTGGAACTCAGAACCAGAGACGCGATCTCGATGGCTTTTTCTGAAGACGATGGCGAGACCTTTACGGATTTCGAACCTTTCCGTGTCGCTAAGGTTTTGGCGCTCACGGGTGAAGACGGTGTCAAGACCGTTACGGTCCGCTATCAGGATCAAGACGGGAATCTCACAGATTTCGAAGACTCGATCCTCCTTGACACTCAGGCGCCCACCGGCTCCCTCGATATTAACAGTGGAGCGGCTTACACCCAGTCAAGGAATGTCACAGCGACCGTGACGGCCTCGGATGAAACAAGCCGGGTGCATGAGGTCAGAATCAAGTTTCAAGGGCAGGGGGGCACCTACGTCTTCACTTGGCCCTACGGACAAACAACGAAAAATTATTCAGTCACGCTCCCTGCCGGGGATGGAGAGAAAACAGCGACCCTTACCATTACAGATGTTGCCGGGAATACTTCAGAGTCGATTTTAGACACCATCACCCTCGACACCACGGCGCCGACGGGGTCGGTAGTGATTAATGACGATGATGAATTTACCACCTCTCAGGACGTCACTCTCACCCTTACCTCAGACGATGTCACCGCCGGGGTAGACCAAGTCCGTTTCTCCACGGATGGAGGCACCACCTGGACGGATTGGGAAGATCCTGCCGATACCAAAGACCTCACCCTCCCCGCCGGAGACGGCCAAAAAGAAGTCCAATACGAGGTCAAAGACAAAGCCGGCAACACCGAAATCTTCTCCGACACCATCATCCTGGACTTAGATGCCCCCACAGGCACGATCTTAATCAATGATGGCGACGAATTCTCAACCTCCCAGACCGTCACCTTAACCCTCACCCAGGAAGACTTAGGCTCCGGGGTGAAAGAGGTCCGTTACAAGGTGGGAGAGGGGGACTGGAGTGACTGGGAAGAGGCCGCCACGACCAAGGAAATCGAGTTAGACGATGAGGACGGGGAGCAGACGGTCTATTACGAGATTAAAGACAAGGTCGACCGCACCTCAGAGACTTATTCCGACACCATTATTCTTGACCGGGAAGCACCCTCAACGATCCTGAACAGCCGCACCGTGGTAAATCACACAAAGTATCTTCTGAACTATACCCTGGCTGACAACATAGATAGCGAGCGCACCTTTACTGAACAAATCACCCTGATCCAGGGTTCGAATTCAATCAGCCGGACTTTTACGGACCGGGCTGGGAATTCGCGGACGGTTACCTGGACCATCACCTTCCTCCCCGTCGATACGGGTCACTCCACGGCCTATGATGCCAGCTTTGTTCCGTTTGATTGGGTGACCACCTCTACGGCGACGGGAGTGACTGAACTTGATGACGCTGAAAGTTTTACCCTTCCATTCACCTTCCGTTTCTTTGGAACCGATTATACGGAGATCCAAATCACAAGTAAGGGTTTCATCCAGTTCGGATCCTGCAGTGGCTGCATCGATTGGAGCCCCGATGTCATTCCGAACAGCAAATCTCCCAATAGGATCGCAGCGGCCCTCTGGCGGGATCTCGATCCGAGCGAAGCCGGGGAGATTACTTATCTTTCGAGTGCGGACCAATTCGTGGTCACTTGGGACAATGTTCCCAACTATGATGATTCTGTCGCACAGCGCTTTCAACTTATCCTCGAAGCCGGTGGAGCCTTGATATTCCAATATGACACGGTTACGGCCGGGCCGGTCACAGAGGTCGGACTCGAAGATTCCGCAGGCACGGGGGGTATTCGTTACACCCTTTTGCCGGTAAACGATACAGCGGTCAAATTCACTCCCGTTGCGGGAGCGATGTATGTTGATGTTTTGGACGGCGATTACGTTCGTTCAGGTATCCAGATTTTTCAGGAGGGGAATGAACATCAAGTGACTTTTTCAAGCGATCTCCAGGATCCCGACCCTGATTTTTCGTGGCAGTGGTCCTATATGTTAGATGGAAATGAGACCGTCGCAAGCTCCGGTACGGGAGCCGTCCAGGATCTTGTGATCGACTTCGGGACAAAAGCAGCCGGGGCCTACGAAGTCATCTTGACGGGTGATAATGGCGTGGACCCTCTCCTTACTTTAACGAAGACTCTTGAGGTGCTTCCGGGCACTTGGTCGAGCAACAACACCCCGCCCCTCAGTTCGGATTATGCGACGCTCTTTCTCGATTTTAATGGAAGCTATGTTTCCGAATGGGGATCCTATTCTGACATTACGACCCCCCCCTACGATCGAGACGGCGTCGACTCAAGTTTCAATGACGGCGAACAACTCAATATTGCCGAGATCTGGCAGCGGTTGATTGAAAAATTTATCATTTTTGGTGTCTGGGTAACGGCCCTGGATCCTTTTATCCCTACGCAGGAGTACCCCACGCTTGCTGACGAATGGGAGGATCGGGACACCTTTTACACGGATAACCGGGTTCTTGCGGCGATGATCGGAGGAGATGGAAGCTGGTATGGCACTGCGGTTGGCGGGCTCGCTTACGTCAATTCGTTCACCAATTTCATTGAGAATCTTGTCTATATCATGGCGGATAACCTGGGCGGGGATCCCAAATATACGGCCGAAGCCACCGCCCATGAAACTGGGCACGGATTCGGTCTGCAGCACCAGAGCACTTACGATACCAACGGCAACAAAACGCGTGAATACAACCCCGGAACGAGCGTCAAAGCTCCAATCATGGGAAGTTCGTCCTATCTTTCCCAGCGAGGTCTTTGGTGGAACGGAACGTCGTCCACTTGCAGTACCTGCATCCAGAATGACATTACCGTAATCGCTCGTTCCCAGAACGGATTTGGTTATCGTCCTGATGACCACGGGGACGACTCTGACTCGGCTTCTGAATTGACGATTCACGGGACGGCCGTCTCGGCAGCGGGGATTATCGGAAGCACGGATGATAAAGATTACTTCACGTTCACGACCACGTCCGATGGAGAAGTAAGCTTCATGGCGGATGTCGCTATTTACGGCACAATGCTGGACCTGTCACTTTTTCTGTATGACTCCGACGGGAATACGGTTGCTTCTGCCGACACCACAAGCCTTGAAGAGAGTTTCTCCGACATTGACCTGACAGCGGGGACTTATTATCTTGCCGTCAAAAGCAAAGGGTCTTACGGCGATGTGGGTCAATATGCGATTACAGGGACGGTGCCGTCCGGAACCTCATCCAGTGCAAGCGGCCTAGTTGCCGTCTCCGGAACAGGGAGTTTTAACGAGGGCGCTAAATCTGAAGCGGCTATTGCCAGTCATCATTTGAGTCTGCCGCACTCTCTGCCGTTTCCCCCCAAGCCTTCACTGCAACCGACCGTCGGTTCAGCCAAGCCGCGTTCCGAAGTTCGTCTTCCGCAGCCGGTTTTTTACACGCCCTTGATTTGGGATGCGTTAGGGCAACGGACGGAAGAAAAGAAGTGGGACCGGGGCAAGGATAAAGACCGGCTTTCACTCTTTTCACGCCCGGAGAAGAAAAAGAAACGTGTCCTGCACTCACGTCCGGTTCAGGCCAACTCTCAAACGGGTTCGGTGACTTCCTTTCTCATCCCAACCCCCGCCTTCACTGCTTCACCCTTCTTTGAAGTCAAATTGTCCCGCCGGCGGGAGAATTGAGCCGGGCGCCTTTTTCACAAGAAAGTTGCAAAGTCGGGACGGTTTTGATATAGTTCAGACCCTTTTTGGGATACTCCCATTCAAGATGAACACGAAAACCTTTGTGCTTAAAGAGAAAGATATTCAACGGAAGACCCATTTGGTGGACGCCAAGGGGCAGATCTTGGGCCGCCTCGCCACCCGGGTGGCGACGCTTTTGATGGGGAAACACAAGCCGGAATACACGCCGTTTCTCGACTGCGGGGATCAGGTGATCGTGATCAATGCCCGGGACATTCGGGTAAGCGGCCGGAAGACGAAACAGAAAACTTACACACACTACACGGGCTATCCCGGCGGCATTCGAATCGAGACCCTGGAAACCTTGATGGCGGAGAAACCGACCGAGGCCGTTTTCGAGGCCATTCGAAAAATGCTTCCCCACACCAAACTGGGCGACAAGATCCTGCGCCATCTTCGTGTTTATCCCGGCGCCGAGCACGGTCAGGCGGCCCAAAAACCCGTTCTCTTGGAGATCCCACAGAAATGAGTATTCATTACGCCACCGGAAGACGCAAGGAGGCCATTGCCCGGGTTTGGCTCGAAGACGGACAAAAGGGCCTCCAAATCAACGACCGTTCTTTCGAGAATTATTTTCCCCGGGAGGCAGACCGGATCCGGATCCAGGAGCCTTTGAAGGCGGCCAACTTTACGGACCGTTTCGGAGTTCGTGCGATCGTCAAAGGCGGCGGCCCCACGGGACAGGCGGCGGCCGTCCGGCTGGGAATTGCCCGGGCCCTAGTCAAGTTTGACGAGAACCTCCGGCCGGCCCTTCGAAAGGGCGGCCTCTTGACCCGGGACCCCCGGGCCAAAGAGCGGAAGAAGTATGGACACAAAGGGGCCCGCCGAAGCTTCCAATACACCAAGCGGTGATACGGTTTCTTCTGGCTCTCTTTCTTCTCTTCAGCGTGACCGGCTGTGCGGCCTTTTTTGAGGACTACCAATACCAGCCCATTTCAACCTCCCAAACCTCGGGTTGATTCTGAAGAAAATATTTCTTCTGCTGCCGGCAGTCTTTCTTGCCATCCTCTTATTTTCTTTCCAGCGCCTTGCCCGGCATCCCGAATTCCTTGAAGAATCCCTTGTAACCGGCCTCGAAGAGAAACTCGGCGCCGACCTTTCCCTCGGAGAAACAAAACTTGTTTTTACCCCCTTCCCGGAACTCCACGCCCGGGAGGTCCGGCTGGAGTCCGCCACGGACGCCTTTCCGCCCGTCACCGCCGGGAAGGTCAAATTTTCATTCCAGGGGCTCCCTCTCCTTTGGGGCCGTGTCCGGCTCTCAGGCTTCCGGATGGAAAACGCTACCGGGCATCTCTGGAAAATTCCGGTTGAAAAAGTCGATTTTAAAATTCAGGGATTGAGTCCCAACGGGTGGGCTCCCTTTGAATGGAAAGGGGCCCTCCGGGGCGGCGAGGCAGGCGGTCTACAGGCCTTACAGGGGAAGGGGAGCCTTCGCTTCAAGAACCCGTCCGGGAATGGGATCCGGGATTTTGGTCTCAAAATGGAGGCCTCGCTCCTCCATTTTTCGTTGGCCGAATTGGCGGAGGGAGGAACGCTGAAGTATTTTCCGAAAGGGTTCTCGGGAGAGCTGGAGGTGAAGCTTCGGGTTGAGAAGGAGAGGGGCGCCAATGTCCTTCGGGGAGAGATCAAGCTTCTCGCCGAAGGATTGAAGATCGGGGCCACGTCCGGTTTGTCTCTCACCGGGAATGGGAGCCTGCTCTGGGACCTTAAGAATCACTCGTTTGAATTGCAGCAGGTTTCTTTGGAGTCTCCCTTTGGGCGGTTGGACGGCCGGAGCCTTTTCAATGTGGAGACGGGGGAAATCGGGGAGGTGCGTTTGACGGGCCGAAAGATCGTCTTGGAGGAGCTCGTCCGGAACTTCCCAAAACTCTTCGAAGCCCTGCCCGTGGAGTTCGGCTTTTCCGGCTTGAGCGACTTCGATGTCTCCCTCAGGGGCACGCTGGAATATTTGGGGCTCCACGGCAATTTCAATTTCACGCCCGCCGTGCTCACCTTCGGCCGGGTATTTTCCAAGCCCAAGGATTTCCCGTTGGGGGTCCATTTTGATTTCCTTTTAAAGAAAGGGAACCTCCTCGGGGGGGATTTCTCGCTCCGCATCCGTCAGACCACCGTCAAAGGCTCTTTGGTGGATGTTGATTTCAAGACCGGAGAAGGGGAGCTCACGCTCATTACCAACAAATTTGACCTGGAAGGCTGGAACCAGCTTGTAATCCCTTTCTCGGGATGCACCCTTCAAGGAGCGGCGAAAGTCCTGGTGAACTGGAAGGGAAACCTGACGGATCTCAACCGGGCCCAGAAAATGCTGAACCTCACTCTTGAAGACGTAACGCTCCTTTCTCCCTCGGGCCGGGGCCTTCGAAATGCCCATCTTTACCTGGATACCAGCCCCTTGAGCTTTCAGCTCCGGGACACCCGCTTTGAAGTCAAAAATTCTCCCGTGGAAATGGAAGCGGAAATCACGACCCCGGCCGAGACGCCGAAACCCACGGTCACTCTTCGTTCGTCCCATCTTGAAATTTTTTCCCTCGTAGAGGAGATAAGGGAGCTGGCAACCCTTCTCAAGGTCCCGCCCGTCTGGCTTCAAAAGGTCTCTTCAACCGAAACTCTTCTTAAAGGTTTTCTTCCGGCTTCCACCGTGTTGGAGGATTTTGAACTGAAGATCCGTCCCGGCCCGGATAAACTCCTCCTTGAAAATCTCGAGTTCCGGGCCTTCGATGGGACGTTTAAGTTTCACGGAGAAAGGGACTGGCCGTCAGAAAATCCAAATTTTTGGTTTGAAGTCAATTCAGACCGGGTCCGCCTGGCCCGTTACTTTGAGGAACAAGACCCAAAGGGGAAAATTTTTGAAGGAAACCTTTTTTTTAACGGCCGGTTTCAAGGCACGGGCCGGACGCTGGCGGAAATTTCTACGATCCTCTCCGGCCAGGGCTCCGTCTCGATTACAAACGGGGAATGGTTCGGCCTGGATTTGGCGAAACCCCTTGGGGCGCTTCGGGCCCGAGAGGGGAAAACCCTGTTCCAGGACTTTTCGAATCGGACTTCCGGCTCCACCCCGTTTAGCGATTTGACCTCGAGATGGACCTATGGCCAGGGAAAATTCGAAACCAAGGACAACATTATCAATACCGGCGATTTCTGGGTGGAAGGGGAGGGGAATCTGGCGCTTGACCGGACGCTCAATGCGAGGCTCAGCCTTTATCTTTCGGATCCCGAAACCCGAAGGTTTCTCAAGTCCTGGGGGCCGACGGTGATGAGTGACGGAAAACTTTTGGGGCCCCTTCCCCTCCTCCTGGTGGGAAGCCTCTCCCAGCCGGAAGTGCGGACGGATGAAACTCTTCTGGGGCCCTTTCTCGAGGCGGTCGACTCCCGCCGATTCCGAAAGATTTTAAGAGAGCCTTAATTTTTTCAAAAGCTCCCGGGCCGCCTTCTCTTCCAGCTCCCGCCGGTTTTTTCCCGTCACCGCCACACGGTATTTTCTTCCGACCTTGACCTGGACCTGAATGCCCAGACGGACCGGCTTCCAGGAATATTCGGGCACTTTCTTCCATTTTTTCTGGCTGAGTTCCTGGAGGGTGCTTTTGGGATTCGGGTCGAGACGGAGGAGCCGGCGGGGATTGATGTAGGCGGCCAGGTGTTTGAGGATAAAGTCCCGGGCCGCCGGGAGTCCCTGATCTTCATAAAGGGCGGCAATCAGGGCCTCCAGGGCGTCCGCCAAAATTTTACTCTTCTGGAGCCCCTTGTCTTCCTGAAGACCGTGCCCGAGCTTGAGGAAACGCACCAGACCCATCTCGCCCGCCACCCGGGCCAGGATTTTTCGGGAGACAAGCGTGGAGCGAAACCGGCTCAAGATCCCCTCGTTGGCCTTCGGGAAGGCCTCGATCAATTCGCAGCAAATCACATAATTGAGGATGCTGTCGCCGAAGAATTCGAGCCGGTCGAAATCGTCGAGGTGGAGGAGAGGGTTTTCATTGCGGTAGGAAGGGTGCGTGAGCGCCGCCTCCAGAAGTTTGGGGTTTGAGAAGGTGAGGCCCAGCGAGGGGCGGCGGGGCCTTTTCGGCTTGCGTTTGGCTGTTTGCTTCAAGATTTGACTGATCGGAGTTCGAATTCCGTAAGTTATGAAATTGACAAAAGATAGCGTATTTTCCTATAATGACCGCCCTTTTTCAAGGAGCTTTGTAAAGGCGAAAAAATGCTAAATTGTGCCGTCGTTGGAGCAACAGGTTACACTGGGGCCGAGCTGGTCAAAATCCTCCTTCGTCATCCCCGTGTCAACCTGGTGGCGCTCACCACACGCCAAGTTACGTCGATTCCTCTTCAAAATCTGATTCCGGGCATTTCGAAGAAGAACTCCCTCGAGGTCCGCAAATTTTCATTTCCCGAGATCCAGCAAAAGGCGGACGTCGTTTTTCTGGCGCTTCCCCACACCGAGGCCATGGACCTGTCGGCGAAATTTTTGAGGGTGGGAAAAATCGTGATTGACCTGTCAGCGGATTTCCGCCTGCGCTCCAGTGCTGTCTACGAAAAGTGGTATGGCGTGAAGCATCAGGCCAAAAGGCTTTTGCCGAAGGCCGTCTACGGGCTCCCGGAACTTTATCGAGACAAGATCCGGAAGGCGGACCTCATTGCCAATCCGGGCTGTTACCCGACGGCCGCCTGTCTAGGCATTGCACCGCTCGTCAAGGACGGACTCGTGGAACTCGACTCGATCGTGGTGGACGCCAAGTCCGGGGTCACCGGGGCCGGAAAAAAGCTGAATCCCGCCACTCAATTTTGCGAGGTGGACGAAAATTTTTATGCTTACAAGGTCGGCCGTCACCAACACACGCCGGAGATGGAACAAGTCCTTTCCGAGGCGGCAGGGACGGACGTGCGTTTGACCTTTGTTCCTCACCTGTTGCCGCTCCGTCGGGGGATCCTGGCCACGATCTATTTGAAGAAGCGGGCCGGCGTGCGGGCCTCGAAGGTGCGGGAGAGTTTTGAGCAGGCTTACGGCGATGAGCCTTTTGTCCGGGTTCTGCCGGACGGAGAATTTCCAACGCTCCAAAAGGTCCAGGAGACAAATTTCTGCGAGATCGGTTTTACTTCGGACCCCGGTTCGGACACGCTCATCGTGGTCACGGCCATCGACAATTTGGTGAAGGGGGCGAGCGGGCAGGCCGTTCAAAATCTGAATGTCCGGGCCGGTTTCCCGGAAGAGGAGGGCCTCCTCCGATGAAGCCCGTCTTTGAAAAGAGGCGGGGCGGCACCATCACGACCCCGCTCGGGTTTTTGGCCGCCGGGATCCGTTCGGGGATCAAACAGAAAAAGAAATACGATTCGTCTTTGACTTTCTCCCGGGTGCCGGCCGTGGCCGCCGGGACTTTCACGAAGAACCGGGCAAAGGCGTGGCCCGTGATTCATTCGATGAAATCCATCGGGAATGCCAAACACCGGGCGATCCTCGCTTCCAGCGGAAACGCCAATTGTTTCAACGGCCCCGGCGGACGGGCGGCCGTTCAGGAGTCCGTCGAGACGCTGGCAAAAATTCTAAAGATTGCGCCGGAGGAAATTCTGATTGCCCAGACGGGATTGATCGGGATTCCCTTCCCCATCAATCGGTTCAAGCGGGCCCTCCCGAAACTCGTGAAGCGCCTTTCCCGGGACGGGGGGCGTCAGGCGGCCCAGGGGATTCTGACTACGGACCTTCGAACCAAGGAGGTGGGCCTCTCGTTCTATTTGGGCACGAAACGTGTTACAATCGGGGCCATCGCCAAGGGGGCCGGGATGGTCCATCCCCAGATGGCGACGATGCTTTGTTTTATCACGACCGACGTTCGAATCACCAAGCGCCTGCTTCGCCGAGCCCTTCGTCGTGCGGTGGACGAGACCTTCAACCGGATCGCCATTGACAACGACCAAAGCACCAACGACACGGTTTTTATCCTGGCCAATGGGGAAGCAGGAAATCCCACGATTACAAAAGTGGACCGCCGGTATCGGCATTTCCGGGATGCCCTGGAGGAAATTTGCCGCCACGTGGCCAAAGGACTGGTGCGGGACGGGGAGGGAGTCACCAAAGTTTGCACGCTCCACATTTCAGGCGCCAAGCGCCCGACCGAGGCCGAGCGGGTGGCCCGTCAGATTGGGACTTCGACGTGCCGGTCCTCTCACACGGGAAACTCCGGGTCACTCATCTTCCCAAGGCCCGCCGGGTGCTGGCAAAAAGACAGTTCGATCTTTCGATCGGGCTCGGAAAAGGACATGCCCGGGCGGAATTTATCACCTCGGACCTGACGCAGAAATACGTCGCCATCAACGCTTCCTATTCGTCCTGATCTTATCCCATGGAAAAACTAGTCGAAAAGGCGAGTATTCTCATTGAGGCGCTTCCTTACATCCGGAAATTCCGGGGCAAGGAAATCCTCATCAAGTATGGCGGTGCCGCCATGAGTTATGAAGAGGTGCGGGAGAACGTGCTCCACGACCTCGTCTTCATGAATTTTGTCGGGATCCGTCCGATTTTGATCCACGGGGGCGGCACGGCGATCACGGAAAATTTGAAAAAGAAAGGAATCCAGTCGCAATTCGTCAATGGGCTTCGGGTGACGGACCAGAAGACCATGAAGGTGGTGGAGGAGACCCTGGCTGAAATCAACAAGGAGATTGTCCACGACATCAATCTCTTTGGGGCGCAGGCGGTCGGCCTCTCGGGCCACAATGCGGAAATCCTGAATGTGGTCAAACACCGGGCCAATGGCGATGTGGGTTACGTGGGGGAGGTGGTTTCGGTCAACACGCTCCCCATCCGGGAGTTGACGGAGTTTAACGTGATCCCGGTGATTTACCCGGTCGGGATCGACAAGGCGGGCGAAACTTACAATGTGAATGCGGACGAGGCGGCCGCCAAGATTGCGGCGGCGATGGAAGTGCAGAAATTGATCATCCTGACCAACGTCCAGGGGATCCTTCGGGACCCGGTCGACGAAAAAAGCCTGGTTTCTTCGCTTCACGTGGGCGATGTCGAGGAACTCATCAAGAAAAAGGTCATCACCGACGGGATGATCCCGAAGGTGACGGCCTGCACGACGGCCCTCGAAGGGGGCATTAAGAAAGCCCACATCATTGACGGCCGGATCAAGCATTCGCTGCTTTTGGAAATTTTTACCGATCAGGGGATCGGAACGGAGATTGTCCAGTGAACACCCGGGAACTTGAAGCGCTCTACACCGAATTTATTCTTCCCACGGTGACCCGGGTGCCGGTCTGCCTCGTGAAGGGCAAGGGCTCCCGGGTTTGGGATTTGGAGAACCGGGAATATGTGGATTTTTTTCCGGGGTGGGGGGTCTCGGGCCTGGGCCATTGTCATCCGGCCGTGGGTTATGCCGTAAAGCACCAGCTTCGGAAGATCGTTCACATTTCAAATAATTACCTGAATCTGAAACAGGCCGAGCTCGGCCGGGAGATTTCAAAGTGGGGATTTCCGGCCCGGTGTTTTTTTTCGAATAGCGGCGCTGAGGCGGTGGAGGCGGCCCTCAAATTTGCCCGCCGCTACGGCCAGGAGACGGGGCGGTTTGAAATCATCACCGTGAAGCGTTCCTTCCACGGAAGGACTTATGCCGCCATGACGGCCACGGGCCAGGAGAAAACGCATCAGGGTTTTGATCCGCTCCTTCCCGGGATTCGTTACGGCGAGTTCAATGACCTGGATTCCGTCAAGCGGGAGGTCAGGGAGAAGACGATTGCCGTGATGGTAGAGCCCATTCAAGGAGAGGGCGGGATCCACGTGGCGAGCCGGGAATTTTTGCAGGGCCTGCGCTCTCTTTGTGACGAGAAAGACCTTCTTTTAATTTTAGATGAGGTCCAGACCGGAATGGGACGGACGGGAAAGATTTTTGCCTACCAGCATTACGGCCTGGAGCCCGACCTCGTGACCCTGGCAAAATCGCTTGGAAACGGCGTTCCGATCGGCGCCCTGGTGGTGAATCGGAAAATCAAGAAGGAGGTTTTGACCCCCGGAACGCACGCTTCGACCTACGGAGGAAACCCCCTGGTTTGTGCGGCGGCCCTGGCGGTGTTTAAAACCATTCGCAAGGAGGGGCTTCTTCAAAATGCCGAGCGCCTGGGCGCCTATTTAAAGGAGAGGCTTTTGGAATTGAAGGCAAAATTTTCCAGTATCCGGGAAGTCCGGGGAATGGGTTTGATGCTGGGTGTGGAGCTGGATCGGCCCGGGACTCCTTATGTCGATCGGGCCCGGGAAAAAGGCCTTCTCCTGAATTGCACTCAGGAGAAGGTGCTTCGGATCATGCCGGCGATCACGATTTCAAAAAAGTGGCTCGACCGGGGGCTTTGGACCCTCGGGAAAGTTTTCGAGGAACTGGGATGAAACACTTAATTTCCGTGGATGATTTGACGGCCGGGGAAATTGGAGAAATTCTCTCGCTTGCGGCCCGGATCAAGAAAAATCCGGGGGCCTACCGGGAAAAACTTCAGGGAAAGGTTTTCGGGCTGATTTTTGAGAAACCCTCGACCCGGACCCTCGTCTCCTTCGAAGTCGGGATCCAGTCCATGGGGGGCGGGACGATCTTTATGGGCCCCGGCGATTTTCAGTTGGGCGTCCGGGAAGAGGTGAAGGACGTTGCACGGGTCCTGGAGCGGTATCTGGACGGGGTCGTGCTCCGCACTTTTTCGCACGGGACGATCACGACTTTTGAGCGCTATTTTCACAAGCCCGTCATCAACGGCCTGAGTGATTTCGAGCATCCCTGTCAGGCGCTGGCTGATTTTTTGACGATCCGGGAGCATTTCAAGGGACCGCAAAAACCGGTGCTGGCCTTTGTGGGCGACGGCAACAACGTTTTGAATTCCCTGATCCTCTTGACGGCGAAGCTCGGCGGCCGGATCCGCTACGCCACCCCGGGCCGCTTCGAGCCGCATGCCGGTCTGGTGAAAAAGGCCCGTGAAATTGCCGGGAAGAGCGGTGCTTCGATTGAAGCCTTGACCGATCCAAGGGAGGCCGTGAAAGGCGCTGACTTTGTCTACACCGATGTCTGGGTCAGTATGGGAGAGGAAAAAAAGAGGAAGACTAAAATAAAAAGCTTCAAGGGTTTTCAGGTCAATTCGGAATTGCTGGGCCGGGCCTCCCGGTCGGTGAAGGCGCTGCACTGCCTTCCGGCGCACCGGGGCGAGGAGATTACCGAAGAAGTCCTTGAGGGAAAGTCTTCGATCGTCTTCGATCAGGCAGAAAACCGTTTGCATGTGCAGAAGGCCGTTTTGATTCAGCTTTGCGGACAAAATTCCAGTGAGGAGAGCGAATGAAAAAAATTGTGCTGGCCTATTCGGGGGGGCTTGATACCTCCTGCGCCGTGAAATGGCTCCAGGAGCGTTACGGGGCGGAGGTGATTTGTTTTTCCGCATTTTTGGGCGAGGTGAAAAATCCGTCCGTTTTGAGGAAACGTGCCTTTCGGGCGGGGGCCAAGCGGATCTATATTGAAGACCTGAAAAAGGAATTTGCCCGTGATTTTATTCTTCCGGCCCTCTGGGCCCACGCCCGCTACGAAGGCAAGTATCCGCTGGCCACGGCTTTGGGGCGGCCCCTGATTGCCAGGCATTTGGTGCGGATCGCCCGGAAGGAAGGGGCGGAGGCCGTGGCCCACGGCTGTAGTGGAAAGGGAAACGACCAAGTTCGGATTGAAGTCGGGGTCCGCACGCTCGACCCCCGTTTAAAGATCGTGGCGCCCCTCCGGGAATGGGACTTCAAATCCCGGGAAGAGGAAGTGGACTATGCCCGGGAAAACGGAATCCCGGTCGAGGCGACCAAAAAGAGCCCCTATTCCATTGATCAAAACATCTGGGGCGTGGCAATCGAGGCGGGGATTCTGGAGGACCCTTGGCAGGAGCCGCCGGAAGCGGCGTATCGCATCACCCGTTCTCCAGAAAAAGCGCCCCGGGCGCCCAAGTATTTGGTCATCGAATTTGAATCGGGGATCCCGGTCGGTTTGAATGGGCGGAGGATGCCCTGGGTCGAATTGATTCAAAAGGTCACCCAACTCGCCGGCGCTTACGGCGTGGGCCGATTGGACCAGATTGAAAACCGCTTGGTGGGAATCAAAAGCCGGGAGATTTATGAAGCGCCGGCGGCCACGGTGCTTTTGTCGGCCCACGAGGAGCTGGAGGGAATGGTGATGGACCGGGAGTTTCTGCATTACAAGCGGCTCCTTTCCGAGAAATATTCGGAGCTGGTTTACTATGGGCTTTGGTTCACGCCCCTGAAACAGGCGCTCGACCAATTCTTTCAGTCGAACCAAAAACGGGTGACAGGAAAAGTCCGGATCAAATTGAGCCGGGGCGAGGCCGTCTGCGTCGGCCGCTCTTCGCCTTACTCGGTTTATTCCGAGCGTCTTGCGACTTACTCCGAGAAGGACGCCTTTGACCGGCGTGCGGCGGAGGGATTTATGAAAATCTGGGGCCTTCCCTACGAAGGGACGAAAGGAAATTAAAATGGCCGGAAAACTTTGGGGAGGACGTTTCAAAAAGGATCTCGATCCCGTGGTGAAGTGTTTTAGTTACTCCCTCGCTGTGGACGGGGAGCTTTTACAGGCGGAGATTGCCGTGAGCCAGGCCCATGCCCGGATGCTGGCCCGGGTGCGTCTGATTTCGGCCGCCGAGGGCCGGAGGCTGGTGTCGGCCCTTGCCCAAATCGGAAAAAAATTTGAAGTGAAAGACCCTCACGAGGACCCCTTGGCCCATTACCGGAAAAATACGGAGGACATTCACACGTTTATCCAGTCGGAGCTTGCCAAGCGGGTCGGAGACCTGGCGAAGAAGATTCACACGGGCCGTTCACGGAACGATCTGGTCGTGACCTCCACGCTGGTTTATTTGAAAAGAACTCTTCCGGTCTTGGACCAAAAAATTGCCAAGTTCGAGAAGGCGATTGTGAACTTAGCGGAGAAGGCTTTCGACGTGGTGATTCCGGGCCTGACGCATTTGAGGCGGGCCCAGCCGGTCCTCCTGTCCCATCATCTGCTCGCCTACGTGGGGATGCTGGACCGGGACCGCTCCCGTCTTCGTGATGCATTGGGGCGGATGGACAAATTGCCGCTCGGGGCAGGAGCCTTGGCCGGCTCCAGTCTTGCCCTCGATCCAAAATTTGTGGCCCGCCAGCTCGGATTCAAGGGCGTGGCCGAAAACAGCATGGATGCCGTGAGCGACCGGGATTTTGTTTTGGAGACCCTGGCCGGTCTTTCCATCCTGTGGGTGCACCTGTCACGCCTCGCCGAGGATTTTATCCTTTGGAACTCCGAAGCCTTTGACTATGTGAGGCTTGATGATTCCGTGGCGACGGGTTCGAGCCTCATGCCCCAGAAGAAAAATCCGGACGTGTTTGAACTTATCCGGGGCCGGGCGGGGGTGATTTTCGGGAACCTTCTGTCTTCGCTTACGCTCTTGAAGGGTCTGCCCTTTGCCTACAACCGGGATTTGCAGGAGGACAAACCGGCGCTTTTCAGTGCGATCCACAAGACATCGCTGGCATTGGAGGCACTGGCGGTCACGATCGACCGGTGCCGGATTTCTGAGAAGGTCCGGAATTGGACCGCCCAGGATGATTTTCTTTATGCCACAGACCTCCTGGAGCATTGGGTCAAAAAAGGGATTTCTTTTCAGGCGGCTCACGAGCGGGTGGGACGTCTGGTCCGCTACGCAGCGGACCGGGAGAAAAATTTGGGGGAGCTTTCACTTTCGGAGTTTCGCAAGTTTTTGCCCGGCGTGGATTCCGGGGTCTATCAGCTTTTGGACCCCTGGAGCTCCGTGAGCCGGAAAAAAACGCCCGGGAGCACCCATCCGAGGGAGGTCAAAAAGTGTCTGCGGGTCTGGAAAAAGAGATTGAGCGGGGTGTAAGGCTCCACGATTTTTATTACGTGGGCCGGGACCTTTGCTGCGAGAAGGTCCGGGTCTGGGACATTGTCCAGGCGGTCGGGACGCCCGTCTATATTTACAGCCATCGGACGATTGTCGAGCATTTCCGGAAACTGAAGAGGGCCTTTCAGTCCCTTCGCCCGCTCATTTGTTACTCGATGAAGGCCAATTCCAACCTGGCGGTCTTGAAGACGCTGGTTCGAGAAGGGGCGGGTCTCGATATCGTTTCGGGCGGAGAACTTTACCGGGCCCGGCGGGCGGGGTGTGAGGCCCGGAAAATCGTTTATGCCGGTGTCGGCAAGACGGGGGAAGAAATTGAAGAAGCGATCCGGGCCGGGATCCTTCTTTTTAATATCGAGTCCACGGCAGAGCTCGGTGAGATCAACCGGATCGCAGGCCGCCTGAAGAAAAAAGTAAAGGTGTCGCTCCGGGTGAACCCCGGCGTCGATCCCGGGACCCACCGGCACATTGCCACGGGGAAGCCGGAGAGCAAATTCGGCCTGGATCTCGACACGGCCCACGCCGTTTTCATCCAAAGTCCCGGGTATCCGGCGCTTTCCATTTGCGGGATCCACGTTCACATCGGCTCTCAAATCCTGACGGGAGAGCCTTTCCTGAAGGCCTTCCGGAAGGTCCTGATTTTTGTCACGAGCCTTGAGAAGGAGGGCTGCAAGATCGAGTATCTGAATTTGGGCGGGGGCCTCGGGATCATCTATTCGGATGAAAAACCGCAGACCGCCGAGGAGTTCGCCCAAGAGATCCTGCCGCTTTTTCACCATCGAAAATTCCGCCTCATTTTTGAGCCGGGGCGTTTCATTGTGGGAAATGCGGGGATCCTGGCCGCCCGAATCCTTTATCTGAAAAAGACGCCGGTGAAAAATTTTGCGGTGCTGGACACCGGAATGAATGATTTGATCCGGCCGACCCTCTACGATTCACACCACGAGGTCTGGCCGCTTGAGAAGGATCCCCGGCGGGAGAAAAGGGTTTACGACTTTGTGGGCCCTGTTTGTGAAAGCGGAGATTTCCTGGCCCGGGATCGCTCGACCCAGGAGCTTCGGGCCGGGGAGGGCCTTGCCTTTTTAAGCGCCGGCGCTTACGGCTTTTCAATGGCGAGCAATTACAATTCCCGTCCCCGGCCGGCGGAGGTGCTGGTCAAGGGCAGCGAATTTGCCGTGATCCGGAAACGGGAGACTCACGGCGATCTCCTCCGGGGGGAGAAGGTCCCGCCTTTCCTCCGATGAAAGAAATTTCCTTTTACAAAATGGCGGCATCGGGAAACGATTTCGTGGTGATCGACAACCGTGCCCGGAAAGTTTCAAATTTGCCTGCCCTGACCCGGGCCGTTTGCGACCGGCACCGGGGCGTGGGGGCTGACGGGGTCCTCTTGCTCGAACCCTTAGCGGAGGAAAAAGGGGACGGCCCCCCAAAAAGGGGACAGTCCCCTTTTTCTTCGAAGAAGGCCGATTTCCGGGTCCGGATTTTTAATTCGGACGGCTCGGAAGCGGAAGCCTGCGGCAACGGATTTCGCTGCGTGGCCTTGTTTGCGAAGGAAAAATTGGGGCTTCCCAACCGGCAACAATTTGAGTCCCTCTCCGGAATGATTCAAGCCGAGGTCAAGGGGAAGCGGGTGCGGGTTCGGTTGGCGAATCCAAATCGTCTGACAGGACCGGAAAAGATTAAGGTTTTTGACCGCCAAATCCATTATTATTTCGTCAATACGGGCGTGCCTCACGTGGTGGTCTTCGTGGAGGGGCTCGGAAAGATCCCGGTTTTTGATCTGGGAAAAGAACTGCGTTTTCATTCCCGGTTCCGGCCGGCCGGCACGAATGTCAATTTTGTCGAAGTGACGGGGCCCCGGTCCCTTTCGGTGCGGACCTACGAGCGGGGAGTGGAGAAGGAAACGCTGGCCTGCGGCACGGGATCAGCCGCCTCTGCCGTGGTCAGTGCGCATTTGGAATACGTCAACCCGCCGGTCGAGGTGAAGACCTCGGGCGGGGAGATTCTCACGATCGATTTTGCCAAAAAGGGAGACCTCCTCCGGGAAATTTTTCTGGAAGGGGAGGCGACATTCATCTTCGAAGGAAGGTGGGCGGGAAGAAACCGATGAAAACATTATTTCAGGGCTCCATGGTGGCTTTGGTGACCCCTTTCCGGAACGGCAAGGTGGACTGGAAGGCCCTCAAAGGCCTTCTTCAATTTCACCTCGAGGCCCGGACGGACGCCATTATTCCCACGGGGACGACGGGGGAATCGGCGACGCTCTCCCACGAAGAGCATCGCCGGGTGATGTCGTTTGTGGTGGAGTTTGTTGACCGAAGAGTTCCCGTGATCTGCGGCACCGGTTCCAATAACACGGCAGAGGCCCTCGGTCTCATCCGCCATGCGAAACAAATCAAGGCCGACGGCGTTTTGGTTGTTACCCCTTACTATAATCGTCCCACCCAGGAGGGTCTCTATCGGCATTACTCCACCCTCGCCTCCAAGGTGGAGATTCCGATGATTCTTTACAACGTGCCGGGGCGGACCGGGGTCTCGATTGCGCCTCAAACCGTGGCCCGGCTTTCCAAAATTGAAACCATCGTCGCCATCAAAGAGGCAAGCGGGAGCCTCGATCAAGTCGACCAAATCCTCGAACTTTGCGACCTTACGGTCCTCTCTGGGGAAGATTCGCTCACGATGCCGATGATGGCGATCGGCGCCAAGGGCGTGATTTCCGTGACGGCCAATGTCGTCCCGTCGCTCGTCCGGGAAATGGTGCATGCCATGCTGAATGGCGATCTTGAACAGGGCCGGGATCTTCACCGGAAGCATTACCCGCTGTCAAAAATTCTTTTTGTGGAGACAAACCCCATTCCTGTGAAGACAGCGCTGGGGATGATGGGGCTGATTCATCCAGAGCTCCGTCTGCCGCTCTGTGAGATGGGCGCCGAAAACCGGGAGAAACTGAGAAAGGTTTTGGCGGACCTGGGAGTGCTTCGAAATAAAAAAAGGCCCCCGGCCCGATGAAAGCGGTCCGCATCGCCGTGGCGGGCGCCGGCGGAAAGATGGGCCGGCGGATTCTCGCCCTGGCCGCCGGGGATCCGGAATTTCAAATTGCCGGGGCTTTGGAGCGCCCCGATGCTGAAGGCCTGGGGGAGGATGTCGGCTCCCTGATTGGTCAAGGCCCGCTTGGCATCAAAGTCACTTCCCGTCCCGAAGAGGCCCTCCGGAGCCCTCGGACTCGGCAAGGGGATGGTGGTCGGGACCACGGGGCTTTCGGAGGAAACGCTCCAGGCCCTTCGGAAGGCGTCGGCTCAAATTCCCATTCTTCAATCGCCCAACATGAGTCCCGGCGTCAATTTGCTGTTTGGACTCGTCGCCCGGGCGGCCGAGGTGTTGAAAAAAGGTTATCACGTCGAGATCTCCGAGGTTCATCACAAAATGAAAAAGGATTCCCCCAGCGGGACCGCCCTGGAGCTGGCCCGTCAGATTGCCGAGGTCCGGGGCGAGGACCCAAAATCCATTGCGATTCACGCCCTTCGGGAGGGGGAGGTGGTGGGCGACCACACGGTGTCTTTTTCGGGTCCGGGGGAGACGGTGGAATTTTGTCACCGGGCCACCTCCCGGGACGCCTTTGCCCGGGGGGCGCTCCGGGCGGCAAAGTTTATTGCCAGTCAGAAGAGAGGTTTCTATAATATGCGGGACATTTTATAAAAAGAGGGGGGCCATGCGTCTCTTTGTCCGTGCACTCATCCTAAGCGGAGTCCTGATCCTCCCCGTTTCCTCTCTCTGGGCCAAACCCTCCACGCCCGAAGACGCTCCGGTGAACCTTCTTTTTCGAGATCAATTTTACCTCGCCCCCTCACAGAAAGTTTATTTCAACACATTTGCGGCGGATGACTTCCTTGTCATCGAGCAGCCGTCTCCGGAATGGAATTCCAATATCGCCCTTGTCAGCGGCTTCGGCCCCCGGGCCTTGAGGACCCGGGTGCTCAGGGACATCCAATCCGTGGAGCAGGCCAAGGAATGGATTCAAAAGCAGAAGAAGACAACTTCTTTTGAGGGGGTTTCCATTTCAGAGCTTCCGCTCAAGCTTGCGAACGGCCAGACGGAAGAAGTTTACTGGGTGGGGCACCGGGGCTTTCGTTCCTTTGACGAGGCGGCCGCCGAAGTCGCCATGATGAAATCGATCATTGAAACCCAGGGCGGGGATTTTAATCAAGCCCTCCTCCTCTCGGAAGAATTCATGGAGCCCGGACAGGTGACGCCGAGTGAAGCGGCCCGGGTCCGGTCTCAAACCGAGAAAGAAGAGGAAATCGCACTGCGCTGGCTCGACCACCTGGAGATCGGCGAAAAACTCTACGGCCCTTTTCAGGGAACTTCGGCCGGGGAACAAATCCTTTATCAGTCCTTCGGGGAAACCACTTTCCGGACCACCAATCTGGCCGAACGAAGGTTTAATTCACAGGTCGGATTCTGGACCAACCGGCTTGTCTTTAAAGGCCTTTGGTTTCCCATCAACACCGTGGATCCCTTTGTTGAAATCACGGGCGCCCTGGAATCCTCTCCCAACGACGGCGGGAGCCAGCTGGATACGGTGGCCGGGCTGGAATGGCGGCCCTTGGCACGAAGCGCAGCGCTTGAGAATTTCAGACCCGGAGGGATCCCTTATCTCAAGTGGATCAAGAACTACCGGTTTTATGTGGAATACCTGGACCGGAGGAACCTGAAGGACGAAATCGCCAATATCCACGACGAGGATTTCCGTTTCGGGGTGGATATTTTCTATGAATGGGGCGTCGAGGCCCCGTCCCTGGGCGAAAAGGGCGGCCGGGGTTTCTCCGGTTTTCTGAGGGATTATGTCTGGGGCGAATATTTCGGCAATTACGGATGGCGGAAAACAAACTTCACCGTCCATAAAAGTTTTGATTCCTGGATCCTGGACACCTCCTTGCTCCTCGGCCTCAAGACCCCTTCGTTCAAGCTTCCCCAAAATCCCTTTCTGGAGGAATTTGGCCTCATGCCCTATTTGCATTTTGGTTTGATTGCCAACACCCAATTTTCGAACCCGGCGGACAACCGCTACTTTTTGGGCTTGGGCCTTCGCTGGATGCCCTTCCGCTCCTACCGGTATCAGAATAACGAATGGCTTGCGAAGACAAAGGTTTTTGCGGAGTGGCTCGGAATTGGGAAAGTTCAAAACTTAAAACAGGACGACTCCCGGCCCCATCCCGATGAGGACTGGCGGCTCGGGGTCGCATTTTCATTGAGGCGGTTCTAGCCTCCTCGCCGAGGACTTAATGATTTTGAGAATGACACGCCATCGGGTGATTTATTTCCTTTTCATCGGGTTTTTCTTTGTCTGTCAAAGCCCTGTCTATTCGGCTACCCTCCGCACTCAAAACGGCGGTTTTGAAAGTGACATCGGGGGGTCCAACAACTGGGACAACACGGCAAATCGGGGGATTGCGATCCAGACGGGCGGGGCGCCCGAGGGCAACCGGTTTCTCAGGCTGGATGAGGCACTCCTCGCTGCCGGGACGGCCGGGGCCTTTACCTTTCAAACGGTCAGTGGAGCCGCACCGGGAGACCGGGTTGCCTTCAGCGGTCTGGTGCGAGCCAATACGCTGGACGTCGGAGATGCGGGACAGCTTCGTATCGAATTTGAAAACTCGGCCGGCGCCGATATCAGCGCAACAAATGTCTCGGTCACAACGACCTCCGCCGCATTTTCCCGAATTTTCGTGAGCGGCACAGCGCCGGCCGGAACTGCACAAATCTCCTTTGTCATCCGGATTCAGCCGTCCGCCGTCGGCGGGACAAGCCAGGTTGATTTTGATGACATGAAGGGGACCATCGACACCTTTCCCGTTACCCTTTCGGCGGGAGGCGGGACGGGCGCCAAGCACCCGGGCGAGATGGCGCTTGTTCAGGCGAGAGTGGACAATGTCAGCGCCGACAGCCTGACGGGTGTCGAACTCGTGGCCACCGCCTCGGAAGGCCTGGACATCCTGGCGGACAAAACCGCTTTTGACAGTACGAGCCCCGCCCATCGGGAAGGTTCCGTCATTTTTTCCCTGGGGACCCTGCAAAGCGGTCAGAGTTCCATCCTGGCCCTGCCGGTCTTGATCAGTTCAGGGGCCCAACCCGGAAAACGCTATGAAGTGACCCTCCTGGCCCGCTCGGCCACAAACACTCTGTCAGAAACCCTTCACGTCGTGATCGAGGTAGAGACGGACCCCGTTTTTGATGAGGGGACCATTCTGGGAAAGGTCTTTGACGACCGCAATGAAGACGGCGTTCAGAACGGTTCGGAAATCGGGGTGCCGAGGGTCCGCCTTTATACGGAGCAGGGGGTGAGCATCGTCACGGACAAAGACGGCCGCTTTCATCTTCCCGCGGTCCGGCCGGGACGGCACGTTCTGAAAATTGACAGCCATACGCTTCCGGCAGGCACTCGTTTTATCACGGAGGAGTCGCTCGTTGTGAAGACCACACCGGGACTTCTCAGCAAAGTCCGTTTTGCCGTCCTGGTGCCGGAATCGGCCCTTCCCGATGAATTTAAAAAGGAACTTCAAATTTGGGTCACGCAGGGCATCGATCTCACACAGCCGGATCTGCGTGTGTCCCTCGAGCCCGAGCTTCTCAAGGTCGGCCTGGGGCGTTTTGAGCAAGAACCCCGCTTCCGGATTAATACCAACTACGGGGAATATATAGCCAGCTGGCGCCTGGAGGTCCGGGACGAAATGGGTGAGCGGGTTTGGTCGGGCGTCGGCATTTCGGAGCCTCCGCCCCAGGTTTTCTGGAACGGGATGACCGATGCCGGAGAGATGATTCACCCCGGAATTTACAGTTATCGCCTGATTGTCCGGGACGCCCAGGACCACGAGGACTGGACCCCCCTTGGATTTTTCCGGGTGGTGCACAAGGCCCGGGATTTTTCGGATTCGCCGGCGGAGGCACTTGAGATCCCCGCCCTCGGGGACTTCAATGTTGCCCGGGACGGAAAGCGGACGATCCCGCTCGTGGCCAAGCCTTCCATCCGGATCTATGGAAAGACCGAACCCGGGCGGCGGGTCTCTATCGGCAGGCAGCCGGTGGAAGCGGGGCCGACGGGAGAATTCGAGAAGGAGTTTTTTGTGACGGCGGGGGAGAAAAATATCGTTGTCAGTGCCGCCAACACCCAGGGGGAGGTGGTCACGGTCGAGGAAAAAATTACAGTCAAAGACAGCATCTTCTTCCTCGTGGCGCTGGGGGAAGAAGAGCTCGGCCTCAATCATATGACAGGCAATCTTGAAACCGTCGGCCGGGACGAAACCTTTCACGAGGATTTTTATCAGGACGGAAGGCTTTCCTATTATTTAAAAGCGAAACTCAAGGGGAAATTTCTGGTGAAGTCCCGTTACGACACGGGGGACAAGCGCTCCCAGCTTTTTACCCGGCTCGACCCCGATGACTATTATCCGGTCTACGGCGATTACTCCCAGATTGAATACGAGGGCCAGGAGACCCAGGAGCGGCTCTATCTTTTGGTGGAGATGGACCGTTCCTTCCTGAAGTGGGGGAGTTACGAGACCGATTTCACCCAGACCGAGCTTGCCCGTTACAACCGGACCCTCTCCGGCCTCAAGCTTCATCATGAAACTCTCAGCACGACCCGGTATGGCGACGCCAAGCGGGGCTTCACGCTTTTCATGTCCAAGGCCCGAACGGCGGCCGACCACAACGAGTTTCGGGCCACGGGAGGATCGCTCTACTATTTGAGGAATCGAAATGTGGTGTCGGGGAGCGAGAAGATCCGGATCGAGGTTCGAGACAAGATCCAGGACCTTCCCGTCGAAAGCCGGGACCTCACCTACGGCGGGGATTATGAGATTGACTACAAACAGGGGCGGATTCTCCTGAAGAACCCCTTGTCCTCGATTTCGGCCTCCGAGACAATTATCACGAACGATATCCTCGACGGAAATCCGGTTTTTCTCATTGTCGATTACGAATACGAAAATTTCCGGGCCCTGAACGACGACCAGCCCCGGGGATTTCACGGGTTCACTCATTTGGGGGATCATCTTCGGCTGGGGGGCACGGCCGTTGAGGAAAAACGGCTCAATACCGACTACGACCTCCGGGCCGTGGACGCCACCTTCCGGACGGGGAGAAATACCAAGATCACGGCCGAGTTCGGGCAGGCCAAATTTCAGCAGGTGAGTCAGTCCACCTCCTTTGACGGCGGTTTGAGTTTTCGAAATCAGACGCTCCTTCCCTCCCGCCGGCGCCGGGAGAAGGCCTATCTCCTCAAAGGGGAGACCCGGCCGCTTGAGCCCGTGGAGCTCTCCGGCTATCTTCAGAATGTGGAGCCGGGCTTTTCGGCCGACCGGATCAAAGGCCAGGAGGGATTCCGTAAATACGGCCTCCAGGCCCGGCTGAAAGTTTCTGACTCTTTCCATCTTTTGGCCCGGCACGACTTGAGCGAGGTTTCCGCCCAACTCCGGCCTTTGACTTCACGGGGGGTCTCTGCCACCTTTGAAAAAATTCAATCCACGACCGGACAGGCCGTTTTCAATCAGGGGTCCTGGAATGTGATCGGGGAGTATCTCCACCAGGACCTCGACATCCCCCTCCAAAACCGGATCAATTCCTTTTTTTCCGAAATGCCCTTTGGGAATGCGGTGGGCCTCAGGGTCAAGCGCCGGGTGTCGGAATGGCTCTCCCCCTACGTGAAGACCCAATACGCTTTCTCCGGAAAGAATAACTTTCAGGCGGGAGGCGGTCTGGAGCTTCAGGTGAAAGACCAGACCCAGGTCTTTTTCGAAGAAATGATGGGACGGGCGGGCGATGCCACGGTCCTCGGGGTAAACCACCGGCAGGACGAGAAGACCACGAGTTACGCCGCTGTCAAATCCCGGGATTTGAGTTTGGGCGCCCGGGAGGTTTCCGCCTCCTTCGGTTCCAGCCACCAGTTGAGCGAGAAGAGCCGGATCTATTCCGAGCGGCAGTATTCGACTTATTCGGGAAATCTCCCGCCCAGTCTCGTCCCAACGCTTCTTGGGAGCGAGGGTTCCTCGGGCCTGTGGGCGTCCGACATTTACGGCTATGAGACCCATTTTTCAAAACATTGGGACATGGGACTCCGTTTTGAGCGGCGTCATTTGGATGCGGACGACTTTCGCCTTCTGGGCGACGAGGCGATCGATAACCAAACCCGGACCAATTCCTTTAATACGCTGGCCCTCCGTGTGGGTTACACGGAGCCGGAAAAATGGAAGTGGGATGATTCCATCGAAATCCGTCTTGAGCCCGATGCCCCCGAGGTCCGGCAGTGGGTCACCCAAAATTCGGCGGAGTGGCGGATCAATCAGGATTTGAGTTTTCTGGGGCGTGCCAATTTCGGAAATTCCCGTTTCCTCGACCCGAGCGACTTGACGGCCCGTTTTTTCGAATTCAGCACGGGGCTCGCTTATCGGCCCGTCGATTCGGACCGTTTGAACTGGCTGACCCGTTACACGCTTCTCCATGAGAGGGCCAACGACGCCCAGTTTGAAGGGGCGGCGGATTCGGGGCTCGTGGCGGTGGATGAATGGTCCCACATCCTTTCTCTGGAGGGGGCCTATGAACTGACGAAATATTTTCAGGCGGTCGAAAAATGGGCCTACCGGTTGTCTTCGATGAGCACGGCCGCCGTCAGCCGGTTGAATCTGGGGACCTTTCTCTGGGTCCACCGGTTTAACTATCATGTGACCCGCAAGTGGGACGTGGGGGCCGAATACCGGATGCTTTTTCAGTTGAACACGGCCGATTCGCTCCGTCACGGTCCCTTGGTCGAAGTCGACCGTGAACTTTACGATACCATTCGGCTTGGAATGGGTTATAATTTTACCGATTTTGATGACGATCTCAGGAACACAAACGATTTCAGCCGGAGCGGATTTTTTATCCGGTTGACCGGAAAGGTATGACCCATCCGGCAAGGGGAGTCATGAAATTAAAATCTGTTTTTTCTCTGGCCTTGGGGCTTTTCCTTCTGGGGGGTTGCGCCCATGCCCCGTTGCTTCCCATCCACGATGAAGTCCTTGTTTTTTCCCTTCCCTACGACCTGACCTTTCTAAGGGTGCTTGAGGCGGCGGATACCCACCCCGATTGGGAACCGAACTGGACGGACAAGGAAAAGGGCGTGATCCACCTCCAGAACACCCGCTATTCGAGTTTTGCCGATGCGGACAAACGGTCGATGGTCCTTCTCGTTAAGCGGGAAGATGAAGGTGGGAGCTCGGTCCGGCTGGCCCCCGAGTCACAGGCGGTGGTCGGCGGCGGCGAAGTTCTTAAATTGATCCAGGCCGCCCTTTCCGAAGAAGCCAGCCTTCGCTAGCTCGACCGATTCCCCCGCAGGGCCGATATACTTTGGACGCCATCCTTCTCAAAGGGGTCCGGACCCACAATCTCAAAAATTTTGATCTGATTCTTCCCCACAAAAAACTCACCGTGGTCACGGGGGTCTCAGGCTCCGGAAAATCCTCTCTCGCATTTGACACCCTCTATGCCGAGGGCCAGCGCCGTTACGTGGAGTCCCTCTCGAGCTACGCCCGCCAATTTCTCGAACGGATGGAAAAGCCTGACTTGGACGGCATCTCGGGCATCCTTCCGGCCATTGCCATCGAAGCCAAGAATGTGATTACGAATGCCCGTTCGACGGTCGGAACGCAGACAGAGATCAACGATTATCTGAGGCTTTTCCTGGCCCGGGTCGGCCGGACGTTTTGCCTTCGCTGCGGGGAGGAGGTGACCCGCCAGACACCGGAACGGGCGGTGCGTTTCCTTTTGGAGACCTTTCCTTCCGAGGAGGCCGTAGTCCTTTTTCCGGTTTCCCTGGGAAAGAAGGGAGGGGCCTCGATTCGGGAATTCCTGCCGGAACTCGCAAGGCAGGGTTTCACCGAAATTTTTGAGGGGGGGAAATGCTGTCCTCTCCCGGAAACAAAACGGGTTTTCAAGGGTCCGGTGATTTGGGTCGTTGTGGACCGGCTCGCTCTTCGGGAGCGGAACCGGAAGCGGCTCGCTGATTCGCTTGAGCTGGCCTTTGAAAAGGGGCGGGGGGAGGCGGCCGTGGCCTGTCCACGAAGTTCTGAGCCGATCCGGTTCTCAGCTCATTTCCGGTGTGCGAAATGCGGGATCGATTACCGGGAACCTACGCCCAATCTTTTTTCCTTTAATAGCCCCCTGGGCGCCTGCGTTGAGTGTCAGGGATTCGGGCGGGTGATTACCCTGGATTGGGACCGGGTCATTCCCGATCCACGGAAGTCGATCGAAGCGGGGGCCGTTGAGCCCTGGACCAAACCCAGCTCAAAATGGGAGTTTCGCCAGCTCCTCCGATTCTGCCGACGTCGGCAAATTTCCGTCGAGAAACCCTGGCAGGAGCTTTCCAAAGTCCACCGTCAATGGGTTCTGGAAGGCTTCGGAAAAAAGGAAGACGATTATTTCAGCGTGAAGGATTTCTTCGAGTCGCTTGAGAAGAAGACCTACCGGATGCACATTCGGGTCTTCCTGAGCCGCTACCGGGCGTTTGTCGAATGCCGTCTTTGCTCCGGGAAAAGGCTCAAGCCCGAAGCCCTGGCCGTGCGTGTGGCGGGAAAAAATATCGCAGAACTCTCAGCCCTCCCGGTCAGCGGGCTCCACGCCTTTTTTGAAACCTTGCAGCTGGAAGCCGGGGAGGAGGCGAAGGTGGAGCCGGTGCTCGTGGAGCTTCGCAAACGGATTCGATTTCTGAAGGAGGTGGGGCTCACGTATCTCACCCTCGACCGGCTTTCACGGACGCTTTCCGGCGGAGAGGTGGAACGCATCCATCTGGCAACCTCGCTGGGTTCCAGCCTCGTGGATACGCTCTACGTCCTGGATGAGCCCTCGATCGGCCTTCACGAACGGGACAACGAACTTTTAATCCGTCTCCTGAAGGAACTTCGGGACCTTGGGAACACGGTGGTGGTGGTCGAGCACGACCGGACCATGATCGAGGCGGCGGATGAGGTGATCGATCTGGGGCCGCTTGGCGGAAAAAAAGGGGGCGAGGTCCTTTTTCAGGGGAAGGTGGAGGGCTTCGCCCGGGAAGGCCGTTCCTTGACGGGAAAATATCTTGCCGGGGAACTTCAAATTGTCTGGCGGCGGCGCAAACAAAATCTCAATCGGCCGGACGCCCGGCCCATCCGGATCGAAAGGGCCGCACAGCACAACCTCCGATCCGTAGACGTTGAAATCCCGCTCGGACAGTTTGTCGTGGTGACCGGGGTTTCAGGTTCCGGAAAAAGCACGCTGGTTTACGATGTCCTCCATCAAAATTACCAGAAGTGGCGGGGCCGCCCCGTCCAAGACCTGGGGGCCGTGAAAAAAATTTCCGGCTTCGACGGGGTGGATGAAATCGTGTTGGTCAATCAAAGTCCGATCGGCCGCACCTCCCGGTCGAACCCGTCGACTTACCTCGGAGCCTTCGACGAAATCCGGAAGATTTTCGGAGCGAGTGAGTCCGCCCGGCAGAAGGGTTTTTCGGCCCGGAATTTTTCCTTCAATGTGGAGGGGGGGCGGTGTGAGAATTGCAAGGGCGACGGCCGGATCAAGGTCGAGATGCACTTTCTGGCGGACGTCTACCTTCCTTGCGAGACCTGCCGGGGCAGGCGTTTCAAGCCTGAGATTCTCGAAGTGCGATTGCTTGGCAAATCGATTGACGATGTCCTTCAGATGACGATTGACGAGGCCCTGGCTTTTTTTCACGATCGGCCGCTTCTCCGGGAGAAGCTGACCCTCCTTCAGAAGACCGGGCTCGGATATTTGGCGTTGGGTCAGCCGGCCCCGACCTTGTCGGGCGGCGAAGCCCAGCGCCTCAAGCTGGCGCATGAAATGTCGTCCCGTCCTTACCAACGGATTCTTTACCTTTTTGATGAGCCCACCACCGGGCTTCATTACCACGATATTTCCTATTTGATGGGCGCCTTTGAGGAACTCCTGGAGCGGGGACATTCCCTCGTCGTCATCGAGCACAATATGGAAGTGATTCAATGCGCTGACTGGATCATTGACCTGGGCCCGGAGGGGGGCGAAGACGGCGGCAGGATTGTCTACCAGGGGCCCCGGCAGGGGATCCTGGAGTGCCCGGCCTCCCACACGGGCCGTTGCCTGAAGCGCCACTTGGAGCGGAAGGTAACCGTTTGATTTTTACCTCTTAAGAGGCTAACCTTATCTTTGTGATAAAGAGAATCCTTCGGGCGTGGCTCCTGATTGCCATCGGTCTCGTTTCCGTGGGCACAGTGGTTAAGAAAAAAGATGCCATCGAACTCACGCAAACCAATCCGGCGAGCTACCAGGAAAAGGCTAAAGAACAGGCGGAAGGCAAAAAAGGCTCTCCGTCGCCTGCGATCCGGCTCTACCCTCAGGAGCGTTTTCTCACACAAGGCCCGTTCGAAAAAGAAAAAGCTGGGACGGAACGTGAAGAAGACGAGCGGTCGAAGCTCGAGGAGGAGGAAGAGGTCAAGCCGGACTTGGAAACAGACGATAGCTGGGAAGAATGGCCGGAAGAAGAGCCCCCTCCAGGCCCCTTTCTTGACACCCAAGGGGCAAACGGATATAGTTTCATCAGAAAAGGCCACAAGAGGCACGACGTAACTACCGAATCCCAAAAGAGATAGGAGAAAGTATGAATCACTACAGACGGCTTAAAATGCACTTCTTGAACCACCGGACCAAGCTGTTTGTCATCCTGGGAATCATTCTTCTCGTCATCCTCTCCATTTATGGAATGATGTCTCTTGAAAGCTATTACCGGAATATTACGCTCGCCCAAATGCCCATCTCCATCCTTTTGGTGATCGTGAACAGCCTTGTGTTTGTCTATATGTATGCGCTGGTTCTGAGAGGCGGCTTCACCAAAATTGACAAGAAGAATATCAAGGCCCGGGATGTCAGTGTCCGTTTCAGCGATGTCATCGGGATTGATGAGGCCAAGGAAGAATGCTGGGAGGTTGTCCAGCTCATCAAGGATCATGCCCGCCTCAAGAGAATCGGGGGAAAGATTCTGCGGGGCATTTTGATGGTCGGCCCCCCGGGCTGCGGGAAGACCTATTTGGCGAAGGCCATTGCGGCGGAGGCGGGACTGCCGTTTCTTTCGATGGCGGCCAGCGAATTTAATGAAGTATTTGTAGGGGTCGGCTCGAGCCGTGTCCGGTCTCTTTTCAAAAAGGCCCGGAGTCTGGCCTATGGTTTCGGCGGGTGCGTGGTGTTTATCGACGAGTTGGATGCCCTGGGCCACCGCCGTGTCTTCAATCAATTCGGCGGGGCGGAGACCAACAATACCCAGAACCAGCTTTTGGTCGAAATGGACGGGCTCACCGGGAAGGCTGAAAATGTCATTGTGATCGGCGCCACCAACGCTTCCGAAGATATTTTGGACCCGGCCCTCCTTCGTCCCGGCCGGTTTGACCGGAAGGTTTACATTACCAAACCCGGCCTGGAAGGGCGTGAGGCCCTCTTCAAGTATTATTTGAACAAGGTCAAACATGAGGCCTCCGTGGATACGGCCCGTCTGGCCCGAAAGGCAGTGGGCAAAACTCCGGCCGAAATTGAAAATATTGTCAAAGAGGCCGCCTTGATTGCCGTCCGGAACGGCAAGGAACTCATCACGTTGAAGGAAATTTCCGAGGCCATTGAAAGGATCGAGCTGGGGATGAAGCAATCTTTCAAGATGAACGATCGTGAACGGGAGATGACTGCCTACCACGAAACAGGCCATCTGATCGCCACCTATCTTTTGCACCCGAGAGATGATGTCTTTAAGGCCTCGATCGTCCCCCGGAAGGGGACGCTGGGGGTTGTCCACCCCACCCCGAGGGAAGAGTGGCACAGCGCAGACCGTGAAACTTTGATGGCGGACATCAAGGTGTGTATCGCCAGTTACGTGGCTGAAAAAATCAAGTTTGGAACAACGACGAGCGGCGTCTCGCAGGATTTCCGGCAGGCCATGGGGATTGCGCATCAAATGGTCTGGCGTTTCGGGATGGGGCCTTCGGGATGGGTGGGGGATTATACGACGATCCCGGAGTCCGAGATATCGGAAGAAACCAAGACCCGGCTCAATCAGGATACGGACGCCCTCCTCAAAGCCTGCGTGACAGAGGTCGAGGGTTTACTGAAAAAGGAACATGAACTGTTTGAACGGTTTGCCCATGAACTCCTGGTCCGGGCGGAACTCGATTACGACGAGATTGAAGCCATTTTTGCCGAGTATGGAAAAGCCAATCCCCGTCTGACGGCCCGCACGGCCCTGGAGACGGAGAAAAAGAATTCCGGTTTAAAGGTCCCGGGAGAGGGCGGCTCAAAAGAAAAGCCATGAGGGGCCTGGGTGGGGTTCGAAGAGGGGCGGGGGTGTTTGTCCTGGGCCTGGCCCTGACCGCCTGCACGCAAACGTATGCACCGGACCGGGTCAAAGAGTCCATTCAAGAGATCTGCCGGGCCGAATACGGCATCGAAAAGATCGATGTCAAAATCGTCGGCAGCACCATCGGTGTTTTCCTTCCCTTGAAAAAGCTCTTTGCGACTGACTTCAAAGAAACCCTGCTGGCCGGGAAAACCGTTGCCGACGTAGAAGACCTCTTTCATCCTTCTCCGGAGGCCCTCGATCAAGTGGAAGATGTCCTCTTCTCCATTTCCCGTGTCCTCCTCAGCACCGAACTCAAACTTCAGTTTTATGTTTTGCAGGCGACCGATACTGAGAAGACCGGCCTTCAACTGATCCTGATCGGCTATGTCGATGACATCAAGCGGGTCCGGCTTTGGGACATCTCCCGGAACGAATATCGAAAGCGGGTCCTTCACGAGATCCGGCTGAACCGGGCGGTCGTCTGGCACCGTCCCGTGACCCAATTTTTCGGGGAGCTTGAAAAATCACCCACGTTGGAGTTCCTTCAGCCTTCTTTCGTCAGGCCGCTTTCCCCTTCCCTGGTCGAGTCCCTTTTCTTTTTCAATCCGGAGTCCTCCGGCGAGCGATCGGCGCACTGGAGGCTGGGGGAGCTTCGAAGCACGCTGGTTGAGCCCACACGGGTTTTGGTCCACGTCCCGGTTGAGCTGGAATACGACCCCCAAAAAGTTGCGCCTGGTGCCTTCAAGGTCCCAGCGGGCAGCGCCCTGGAATATTTTATGATCGTTTCCTTTGCCTCGGAGCCGGGACGGATCCTGCGTGTGATTCCGATTTCCTATCTGGATGCGGCGGGGGCGATCCAAAAATTTCCCCTTTCCAATGAACTTAATTTTCAGACCGATCCGGATTCCTGGCAGATCGAGTTTCCGCTGACCGAAATCCGGCTGGGGGACTTTTTGGCGGAGCAATTGTCCCGGCGGACCCAGGCCCTTTTGACCCAGGACGAGCGGGTCCATAACACCTTTGAGGAAGTCCGGATGAGTTTTCGATACCAGAAGGACGTCCCTCAAAAATATTTTTCGCTCGAGCTTGACGTCAAACCCAAGGGCCACACCCCCCAGATCCTTCAGCCTTCGGCGCTGAATGAAGATGTTCTTTATCTGCTCAACCTGGCCTCCCGGGAATTTGTGGATTTGCTCAGGAGTTACCAATTTTCCGATTATGAGTTTCTTCAGCTGAATCTTGTCTCCGACCCTCTGGCGCGCATTCTGGCCCGTGAGGAATTGGAGCTCTTTCGCAGAAACAAGGCCGACCTTCAGGGGATTCTGGGCGGCGTCTCACCCTTCTGAAGACCGCTGTCAAGACCATGGATGAGCTGACCCCACGACAAAAAGAAATCCTGATTCGAACCATCGAATCCTATATCGAGACCGTTCTGCCGGTCGGTTCCCGGACCCTGACCGAACGCTACCCCTTTCGTCTCTCCCCGGCGTCCGTCCGCCACGAGCTGGGGGTTCTGGAGGAGCGGGGATACCTGGGTCACCCGCACCCCTCCGCCGGCCGTGTCCCCACCGACAGGGGTTATCACTTCTATGTGGAGGAGGCGGTTTGCGAGGAGCCCGTGTCCGAGGCCTTTTTGCAATTGATTTCCCGGGAGATGGAAGGCGGGGCGAAGAATCTCGACAGCCTGATGGAACGGGCCTCCCGGATTCTTTCGACGATCGCCGAGGAAGCGGTTTTGATGGTGTTACCGGCCCTGCAGCAGTTGTGTTTGAAGGAGCTCAATTTGCTGCTGCTCGATGAGAACCGTGTGCTCGCCGTGTGGTGCAGCACCTCGGGTCTGATCCAGGATTGCCTGGTGGTCCTGGAGGAACCGATGATCCCGGAGGAGCTGGAGAGGGTCCGAAATTTTATCAATAAAGAACTGGCAGGGGTTGCGATTGAGGCCCTCGAAATGGAACTTTTGAAAAAAATTGAGGCCCGCCGGGATTCTTTGAAGAGGCTCTATGAAAGGACGCTCCAAATTGTTCGAGAGAGCATTCCTCATTGGGGGACCCCCCGGGTATTTGTGGAGGGGTCCCGCTATGTTTTGAACCAGCCGGAATTCCAGGATCACGAGAAGTTCCGGCATTTGGTGGCGGCCCTGGAGGAAAAACCAGCGCTCATCCGTTTCGTTTCACGGCCCCAGCCGGAGGGGCAGGTTCGGATCGCCATCGGCGAAAAGGAGCTCTCCAGGGACATTTGGGATTGTTCCCTGGTCAGTTCTTCCTATCGGTGGCGGGGGAGATCGGTGGGGGCGCTCGGGATTTTGGGTCCCCGGCGAATGCCTTACGGGCGCATGATCGGACTGGTTCGCCAGATGGCCGGCCAGATCAGTCAGACGCTTGAGCGGTGGGGATCTTGATGGCACAGGAAAAACCGGAGAAATCAAATCCGGAGACGGAGCCCAACAAGGAAGACGAAAAGATCCATCAAGAACTCGAAGCGCTCCGGGACAAGCTTCTCAGAAATGCCGCCGATTACGACAATGCCCGAAAGCGGCTTCAGAAGGAACGGGAGGAATTCATCAAATTCAGCCAGGAGAGGCTCCTTCGGGAACTCCTCCCCATCCTGGATAATTTTGAGCGGGCCCTTCCTCACCTGGAAGAGTCCGGCCCCGACGCCAAGGATTCTTTAAAAGCACTCACCACCGGAATTCAGATGATCTCGAAACAACTCCTGAAGGTCCTGGCCGGTCACGGGCTGAATCGTTTTTCCTCCGTGGGAGAGCCCTTTGACCCGCACCGTCATGAGGCCGTTGATCAAGTAGAGGAGGAAGGCCCCGAAGACGTCGTAATCAAGGAAATCCTTCCGGGATACCTTTTGCACGAACGGGTCCTCCGGCCCGCCAAGGTTGAGATCCGGGTCCGCCCGGGAAAAATAGGCTCGAAGCCGGCGGAAGAGAAGGAAGAAGAGATTACCTAATTCATGACCATGCAGACCAAGCGGGATTACTACGAGGTCCTGGGCGTGTCACGGAACTCCTCCGTCGAGGAGATCAAAAAGTCCTATCGGAAACTGGCCCTCAAATATCACCCGGACCGGAATCCGGGGAACAAGGAGGCCGAGGAAAAATTCAAAGAGGCCGCCGAGGCTTACGCCGTTCTGAGCGATTCCCAGAAGCGCACCCAATACGATCAGTTCGGCCACTCCCTGGGAGGCGGCGGGTTTCCGGGATTTCAGGGGTTTGAAGAAAACTTTCGAGGGTTCGGCGATATCTTCGGCGATCTCTTCGAGGATTTCTTCGGGACGAGCACTCGTTCCCGGAGCGGGGGCCGCAAAGGGGCCGACCTTGAGACGGCCGTGGAGATCAGTTTGGAGGAGGCCTACCGGGGGAAAGAGGTCACGCTGGAATTTCCACGGCATGAGCCGTGTGAATCCTGCAGCGGGAGCGGTGTGGCGCCCGGCTCTTCGAAATCCGTTTGTCCGGAATGCCGGGGGGCCGGAGAGATCCGGGTCACACAGGGTTTTTTTTCGCTTCGCCGGACCTGCCCCCGTTGTCAGGGGGCCGGAGAACGGATCGACAAGCCCTGTTCTCATTGCCGGGGCCGGGGGCTCGTTGAGCGGAAGCGAAAACTGAGTGTCCGGGTCCCGGCTGGGATTGATACCGATTCCCGGCTGAAGGTGACGGGCGAAGGAGAGGCCGGAGAGCGGGGCGGCCCGAGGGGTAATCTTTATGTTCATATCCTCGTCAAGCATCATCCCGTGCTGGCACGTCAGGGAAGCGACCTTTATTGCGAACTCGGGGTTCCCTTTACGGCGGCCGCCCTGGGAGGCGACGTGGAAGTGCCGACCCTGGAGGGAAAGGTGCGGCTCAAAATACCCGCCGGCACACCCTCGGGAAAAGTTTTCCGTTTGAGGGAAAAGGGAATGCCGGTTTTTCAGGGGGGCGGCCGGGGAGACCAATTGGTCCGGATCGAGATTGAAGTCCCGAGCCGTCTTACGGAGCGGGAACGCACACTCCTTCAGGAACTGGCAAAGGAAAGAAAAGACTCCCCGGCAACCCCGAAGAAAAAAGGTCTCTTCTCCTGATCGTCCGCCCGGGCCTTCGTTGGTCCCTCTTTTTAAGCTACGCCCTTTTTCTCTACATTCTTTTTACCCTTCCTCCGGACGAGCTTCCGAGCGCCGTTCTCGAGGCCAATGACAAACTTTTGCATTTCCTCGATTTTTTCCTCCTCGCCCTTCTGGCCTTTCGGGCCTTTTTTTATTCTCCCCGGCCGTTTTTTCACCTTTGGGCCGGAGAAAAGGCGTTCGTATTTTCTCTCCTTTATGGAGCGTTCCTGGAATGGGCGCAGCGGGGCGTTTCGGGCCGGGTGGCGAGTCTCACGGATTGGGGGGCCGATGCCCTGGGGGCCCTTGTCGCCACTGGGATTTTCCGGATTTCCCGATTGACCCGTCCGGGTCAGCGTGTTACATTACCCCCCGCTAAAACGCCTTAAATTTCAGGGGTTCCCGACGGATTCAGAATTCGGTGGAAGGAGAGTTCGATTGCATTCAATGGAATCATTCATCCAGGATCTCGTGAGACAGTGAGCAGGAACTACCGGGTCACGGTGCTGGGAGATGGCGGATGGGGTACGGCGCTCGGACTCGTGAGTCAGCGAAAACATAACCCTACACTTCTATGGAGCGCTTTTCCGGATTACGCCAAGACCCTCCGGGAAAAGCGAGAAAACCAAAAATTTCTTCCCGGCATTCCGCTCCCTCCCGAAATCAAAATCACTGCGGATCTGAAAGAGGCCGTGGAGTTCGGGGAAATCCTCATTATCGCCATTCCCACCCAGTTTATCCGGAACGTCCTTCACAAGCTGAGGGAGGCCGACCTTTCCAAGAAGATTATTTTGAGTGTTGCCAAGGGGATCGAGAAGAAAACGCATCTCCGGCCTTCGGAAATTGTGGAGTCCCTCCTGGGCCGGGCCAATCTGGCGGTCCTCTCCGGGCCTTCCCACGCCGAAGAGGTGGCCCGGGGCATTCCCACCCTGGTCGTTGTCGCTTCCAAAAAGGAACAATGCGCCGTCCAGGCCCAAGAGGCCCTCCGGGACCGGACCTTCCGGATTTATATTCAAACGGATGTCATTGGGACGGAATTGGGAGGCTCCCTCAAAAATGTTCTCGCTATTGCTGCCGGAATTTGTGACGGCCTCGGCTTTGGAGACAACACCAAGTCGGGCCTTTTGACCCGGGGGCTTTTTGAGATGACCCGACTCGGCGTCCGGATGGGGGCCAACCCCAACACTTTTTTCGGACTCTCGGGCCTGGGGGATTTGATGACGACTTGTTTTTCCCCCCACGGACGGAATTTGCGGGTTGGGCGGGAGCTCGGGAGGGGAAAAAAAATTCAAGAAGTCCTGGCCGGGATGGAGATGGTTGCCGAGGGCGTGGACACCTCCGAGGCCGTGGTGGAATTGGCGGACAAACTGGGAGTGAAGCTTGCCATTATGACCGAGGTTTACAATGTGCTTTTCAAGGGTAAAGATTGTTCCCGGGCGGTCGAAGATTTGCTAGCGCGCGATGCACGCGAAGAGTGGAAGCAGTATTAAAACGACATCGATAATAAGGAAGGAGGTGTTAAATGAATAAGGCAGAACTCGCCAATGAAATTGCCCGCAAAGCCAGCCTTTCCAAGTCGAAGGCCTTGGAGACGTTGAATGCCTGTTTTGACTCGATTAAGTCGAGCCTCAAAAAGGGGCAGAGGGTCCAGCTCGTCGGATTTGGCAGTTTCCTCGTGAAGAATCGGAAGGCCCGCCTGGGCCGCAACCCGAAGACGGGGGAGCAGATCCAGATCAAGGCCCGCCGTGTTCCGGCGTTCCACGCCGGCGCCGAGCTCAAGAACTCGCTGAAGTAAGAAGCGGGATTGAGCAAAAAATAGGGACAGCAGCCTCTTACGATTTCAGTCAGTAAAAGGTCGCTGTCCCTATTTTTATGGTTGCAGTGGAAGCTCCGGGTCGTCCCGACCCGTTTTTCGCTTCGCTCAAAATTGGTCGGGGCGGGCCGATTTGAACGGCCGACCGCACGCACCCCAAGCGTGTGCGCTACCAGGCTGCGCTACGCCCCGACGATAAGGAAGTTGGAAGTTTAGCAAAAACAGGCATAAAAGTCAGCAGATTCGAAGAAAAGGGCCCCCTGTGCGATTTAAAATGCCTCATGTTATAATACTTGCGGTCTCTAGACTTTAGTTAAAACCGGGGAAGTCGTATATAACAGGAGAACCGTGCCACAGGCCGGGCGGAAGAGATGGGTGAGATGAATCAGCTTAAAACTTTTACGGTGGAGGAAGCGAACCGGCTTATTCCAAAATTAACCGAGAAGGTGACCGAAATTCAGAGGCTTCAGCAGGAGATCTTGACCAAAGAGGTGGAGATTGACGCCCTTGAGCTGGTTTCAGCGAAAGGCAGAGAAAAAAAACCTCCCAGGGAATTAGCAGAGGAAATCGAGGTTTACCAGGAATGTGTGGATCGGTATGACTCCCTCATCGACGAGATTTACAAAATGGGATGCTTTCTGAAAGATGCGGAAGCAGGGTTGGTGGATTTTTATGCCGTTTATCAGGGGCGAGTGGTTTACTTCTGTTGGAAATTAGGGGAAGAGAGAGTGGGCTTTTGGCACGAAGTGGGCCGGGGTTATGCCTACCGTGAGCCTCTCCTCCAGGAAGGTGAAAAGGAGTCGTCCGGATGAAGACAGACATTGTTTTCAGAGTCGGAGGGGAAGGGGGAGAGGGCGTCATCAGTTGCGGTGAAATTCTAACACTCGCCTGCGCCCGGATGGGGCTCGAGATTTACACCTTCCGCAGTTACCCGGCCGAAATCAAAGGCGGCCCGGCCATGTTTCAGGTCCGGACCTCCAGGGAACTCCTGCTTTCCCAGGGCAGTGAAGTGGATGTGCTGATCTGCTTCAATCAGGAAGCCTACGATCGTCATGCCAAGGATGTCCGGAAAGACGGTCAGGGGGTGATCCTCTACGATTCCAGTTCCACCAAGCCGGAAGAGGGGATCCACGCCCTTCTTTATGGAATCCCTGTTTCCGAGATGGCAAAGCTCGAGATGCGGAATTACCTCACCAAAAATATTATTTTCCTCGGCGTCCTTTCCAAGCTCTGCGGCGTCGATTTCTCGATCCTGGAAACCATCCTGCGCGAAAAGTTCGGGAAAAAGGGTGAGGCCATCCTGAATCTCAACTTTCAGGCCCTGAAGCACGGCTATCAGTGGGTTGAGAAAAATCTGACGAAAAAAGACGACTGCCTGATCGAAACCCGGAAGGGCGACAATCGCCTCGTCCTGTCCGGCAACCAGGCAGTGGCCCTGGGGGCCATTCAGGCGGGGATGCGTTTCTACGCCGGTTACCCGATCACACCCGCCACGGACATTATGGAATTTTTGGCCCGGGAGCTTCCCCGCTTCGGGGGAACGCTGATCCAGGCCGAGGATGAAATCGCTGCTGTCGGAATGGTGTTGGGGGCGGCCTTTGCCGGTGTCAAAGCGATGACAGCCTCCTCCGGTCCGGGGATCGACCTCATGACAGAATTCCTGGGTCTGGCGAGCATGGCGGAACTCCCCTGTGTCATTGTGGATTGTCAGCGGGCAGGGCCCAGCACCGGAATGCCCACCAAGACCGAGCAAAGCGATTTGCGGCACGCCATTTCTGCGGGCCATGGCGATGCGCCCCGGATTGTCATGGCGCTCACGAGTGTCGAGGACGCCTTTTATGGGATGATCCGTGCTTTCAATTATGCGGTCCGCTGTCAGATGCCGGTCATCGTTCTTTCCGATCAATACTTGGCGCAGCGGACGGCAACGGTCCGCAAACCCGATGTCCAGCAGGTGCGCGCTGAAGAAATTCTCAAACCAAAACCGGGCGAGCTGGATCATTACAAAAGATTCCAGATGACGGAAACCGGGGTCTCTCCCATGACGGTTCCCGGGACCCCCGGCGGCGCCTTTTCGGCGACCGGGATTGAGCACGGTGAGGATTGCGAGCTGAGTTACGAGCCGGACATTCACCGGCGGATGAGTGAAAAGCGGTGGCGGAAGATGAAACTGGTTCTTCAGGGGCCGGATCTTTTCCGCCGTTACGGACCCCTCGATGCCGACATCGGGATTGTGGGCTGGGGTTCGAGCGAAGGCGTGATCCGGGAGGCCGTGCAGGCGGCCAATGCGAAAGGATACCGCGTGGCCGCCTTCCATCCCAAGGTGCTTCACCCGATGCCGGCGGAACTCGGAGATTTTATTCGATCCGTGAAAACAGTCATTGTCCCGGAACTCAATGTCACCGGCCAATTTGCCAAGGAGATTCGGGCCCGCTATCTGATGGACGTGGTCCAGTTGAATAAAGTGGCGGGGCTTCCCTTCACGCCCAACGAGATTCTGGAAAAGGTTGAGGAGGTTTGCGGAACGTGGTTGAAACAAACACACAAGGTTTAACGGCCAAGGAATACAAAACAGACGTCCACCCGGTCTGGTGCCCGGGCTGCGGGGATTTCGGAGTGCTGACCTGCATCTATCGAATGCTCGCCACCAAACAGATCAATCCGGATAATCTGGTGGTGGTAGCGGGAATCGGATGTTCGGGGCGGCTTTCCGGCTACGTTAAATCCTACGGATTTCACACGGTCCACGGACGGGTGCTTCCGGTGGCGACGGGTGTCAAAACGGCCAATCCGAATCTGGAAGTCCTGGCGGTGGGAGGCGACGGTGACGCCTATTCGATCGGTGCCGGTCACATCCCGCATGCGGCCCGGCGGAATATCGACGTCTGTTACATTGTCATGGATAACGAAGTCTACGGGCTGACGAAAGGCCAGGGCTCGGCCACCGCCCCGCAGGAATTTTCAACCGGCACCACGCCTTACGGCCAGATGGATGAACCGCTGAATCCGGTGGCGATGGCGATCGCTTACGATATCGGTTTCGTGGCCCGGGGATTTTCCGCCAAACCCAAGGAACTTACGGACTTGATCATCCAGGGCGTGGAGCACAAGGGGTTTGCCCTGGTCGAAGTGCTGAGCCCCTGCACGACGTTTCACGATATCTACAAACCGATTTCTCAGCGGGTGCGATTCATCGGCCCCGAACATGACCCTACCGACCGGCTCAAGGCCTTTCAATTGGCGCTTGAGCGGGAGACGATTCCGCTGGGTGTCATCTACAAACGGGAACGAACTGCCTTTCACGAACGGGCCCGGAAGATTCAAGAGGACTCCATCCAGAAGCGGGGAAAGGCCTCGGTGGACGAAATCCTCTCACAATTTCAATAAGATTCCCCGTCATGCCAAAAACCATTCGACTGCGCACGGAACGGGATTCGCTCGGCGCGAAGAGCGTCCCGGCAGAAGCCTATTACGGCGCTGAGACCGTCCGTGCGGTTGAAAATTTTCCCATCTCCGGCCTTCGTTTCCATCCCACGTTTTTCTGGGCCCTCGGGGCCATCAAGAAGGCCTGTGCCCTGGCGAACCAGAGCCGGGGGGTCCTGGACGGGCGCCGGGCCCGGGCGATCATCCGGGCGGCGGAGGAGGTCATGGTAGGCCGGCTGAACGATCAATTCGTCACCGATGTCCTGCAGTCGGGCGCCGGTGTTTCCTGCCACATGAATGTCAATGAAGTGATTGCGAACCGGGCGCTTGAAATCCTGGGCCGGAAAAAAGGGGATTACGAGTTTTTGAGCCCCCACGATCACGTGAATGCCGGCCAATCCACCAATGACGTGATTCCGACCGCCCTGCGGGTTGGCGCCTGCCGGCTTCTCCGGGAGTTTTCCGAGTCCTCCAAAGCGCTTGAAAAGTCGTTCGCCAAAAAGGCAGGCGAATTCCGCCGGGTCATCAAATCCGGACGGACCCATTTGCAAGACGCCACTCCGATCACCCTGGGCCAGGAATTTTCAGGTTATGCCAGGCAATTGGAGAAGGGGCGTCTGCGTGCGGAGGCGATGGGAAGAAATCTTTTCGAGCTCGGGATCGGGGGCTCGGCCGTAGGGACCGGGCTCAATACCACGCTGGCCTACCGAAGCCGGGTGATTCAAAACCTGAGGCGGGTGACGGGCCTTCCCGTGAAGAGCGGGAAGAACCTTTTTGAGCTGATGCAGTCCGATGCCGATTTTGCCGGCATCTCCGGGGTGCTTCGGGCCTTCGCCCTGTCATTGATTCAAGTTTCCAATGACCTCCGGCTTTTAAGCTCAGGGCCAAAAACAGGGTTGGCTGAAATTCGTCTGCCCACCCGTCAGCCGGGTTCTTCCATCATGCCGGGGAAGGTGAATCCGGTGATGCCCGAGGTCACGGCCCAGGTTGCGTTCCAAGTGATCGGAAACGACCTGGCGATCTCTACGGCCGTGCAGGCGGGGCAGCTGGAGCTCAATGTGATGCGGCCTGTGATTGCGCACAATTTGTTTCAATCGATCGAAATCCTGAAGAATGTCTGCGGGGTGCTCCGGACACACTGCATCGAAGGGATCACTGCTAACGCCGCAAAGGCGAAGCGATATGCCGAAGAAAGTTACGGCATCGCCGCAGCCTTGAATCCCCACATCGGTTATGCGAAGGCGGCCGAGTGCGTCAAAGAATCCGTCCGCACCGGAAAGCCGCTCCGCCAGGTCGTCCTCGATAAAAAACTCCTCCCCAAGTCCATCCTCGACAAAGTCCTTTCTCCCGGGAACTTGACTCAGCCCAAGAAGCGGTAATTTCTGTAAATACCGTTTGCATTTGGCGGGGGAGTTGCCTAAAATACGCCCTTTCTCGAAAAACCAAGACGACACCGATAAGACAAAAATCATGTTGACCCTCAGTGCAGTCAGTCATTACCCGAAGATCGGCGACAAGCCGGAAGAGCAGGTCCTCAGGCGGGCCCATGGACAGCTTGACCGGAAGGAAATCGATGAGGCCGGGCTTGAGCGGATCAAAGACGAGGTGACCCGCCACGCCCTTCAAGAGCAGGTCGAGGCCGGGCTTGAGATAGTCACCGATGGCCAGATCCGCTGGGATGACGCCGTCACCTATCTGGCCGGGAAAATCAAAGGATTCAAACTGACCGGCCTCCTGCGTTATTTCGACACCAACACTTTTTACCGCCAGCCTGTGTGTGAGGCGGACCTGGAAGCGCCGGACTCCCTCGTGGTCAAGGACTTCCAATTTGCCAATGCCTTGAGCTCGGTGCCGGTCAAGGCCCTTTTGACCGGGCCCTTCACGCTTGCAAAACTCTCCAAGGACCTTCATTACAAGGATTTTGAGGAGTTTGCCGGCAGGCTGGCCGTGATCCTGGGCGAGGAGGCCCAGCGTCTCGCCCGGGTCGGCGCTACGATCATTCAATTTGACGAGCCGGCGCTGCTTCAATTCAAAAAAGAATTTCCCGTCTTCAAGAAAATCTGGACCAAATTGGCCCGCCTTCTGCCGGAGGGGATCGAGACGGTCCTTTTTCTGAACTATGGCGACCTCCGGGGGCTCTATCCCCAGATTCTGGAAGTGCCGGTGACCGCCGTGGGGCTTGATTTGGCGACGGCCCCGGAAAATTGGCGGCTCTTGGGGAAATCCCCTTTTACGAAGAAGCTTTTGGCCGGCCTGGTCGACGCCCGAAATACAAAGATGGAAACCGAAGAGGAACTTCACGAAAGGCTCGAGCGGGCCCTGGATTTTGTCTCGGCGGAGAACCTTTCCCTCTCGCCCAATTACGGACTGGAATTTTTACCCCGGGAGACGGCCCGGAAAAAGCTCGCCCATCTTTCGAAGGTCGTCCGGGAATTCCGGGAAGCGAAGGTGAAGGCATGAATCTTCTTCCGACCACTTCCGTCGGCAGTTTCCCGAAACCTGATTACCTGAAGCGGGCCCGCACGCAGGCCAGCCGGGGGGAGATTTCAGCCAAGAAATTGAGGGAGCTTGAAGAGCGGGCCACCCGGGAGTGGATCCGGTTTCAGGAAGAGATCGGGATCGACATCCTCGTGGACGGCGAGATGTATCGGGGAGACATGGTCACCTACTTTGCCGAGACGTGGAAGGGTTTTGAGATCTCGGGCCTGGTGCGCTCTTACGGGAACCGTTATTACCGGAAGCCGGTCGTGGTGGATCAAGTGAAACGGGCGAAACCGATCACGCTCGAGTGGTTCAAATTTGCGCAGAGTCTTACGAAAAAGCCTGTGAAGGGGATGCTGACCGGGCCTTACACCGTGATGGACTGGAGTTTTAACGAATATTACAAGGACCGCCGTGAGCTGACGCTTGCGTTGGCTGAGGTGGTCCATGAGGAGGCCGTGGATCTGGAGAAGGCGGGCGCCCAGTACATTCAAATCGACGAGCCGGCAGTTTCCGTCCGCCCCGAGGAACTGCCGCTTGCCTGTGAAGCGATGGGAATTGTGACACAGGGCCTCAAGGCGAAGACCCTGACCCACATTTGTTACGGCGATTTTCAGAAGATTTATCCCGGCATGCTGGAGATCCCCGTGGACCAGATCGACCTCGAGCTCTCCAATTCAGACTTCAATCTCTTTGAATTGATCCGGAAGACCCCCTTCACCAACGGTCTCGGCGTCGTGGATGTCCATTCCCACCGCCTGGAGTCGAAAGACGAGGTGAAGAAACGGATCGAACAGGCGCTGGAAGTCTTCCGGCCGGAGCAGATTTATGTCGATCCCGATTGCGGCTTGAAGACCCGGGAGGTCCAGGAGGCCAAGGACAAGCTCCGTGTCGTCGTGGAAGCTGCCCGGGAAGTGAGAAAAGAGCTCGTCGCCTCGAAGCCGGTCGCCTAGCAGCCCCTTTCTCGAAGTTCTCATCGTTTAGGATATCTTGATGGAAACAACCTCGATTCACATTTTGGGTTTGACTCTTTCCGCCTGGGTCTACGGGCCCGTTCTTTTTGCGGGCTGGCTCGTCGTCCTTTACGGGCTGAAGGGTTTTTGTTTCTACCGGCTGAGAAGATGGGGAGAGAAGACAGCGGTCCGCTGGGACAACATTCTTATCAAGAGCCTCGACCTTCCTTTGAGCCTCGTGATCTTGGGTGTGGGCGTCGGCCTTTTGTTCAAGTTTCTCCCCATTTCGGAAGAGATTTCCCGGCAAACCGATTTGGCGGTCCGGATCGTCATCATCGTGGCCCTCTTTTTTTTCCTGGACCGTTTCCTGGTGGGGGGGCTCCGGCAGTTCGCCGGTCGAGTGCGTGCGGTGGACCTTTCGGGCGGGATTGTCCAGGGGCTGATCCGGCTGACGGTTCTGACCTTCGGATTTCTCATCCTCATGGATTCACTCGGTATCTCGATCACGCCGCTCGTGGCCTCTCTCGGGATCGGTTCCCTGGCCGTGGCGTTGGGGCTCCAGGAGACGTTGGTCAATCTCTTTGCCGGGCTTTACATCATTGCCGATCAGCCGATTCGTGTCGGGGATTACATCGAACTCGAATCACAGGAGAAGGGATACGTGACGGAGATCGGCTCGAACAACCAGATCATTTCGAGCCGGATCCGAAATTACTACCTTCCCGATAAAGAACTAGCAGCCCTTGTCCAGGTAGGCGTGCACTATGCAAGCGACCTTGAGAAGGTGGAGCGGATTACGATTGAGGTGGCGAGGGAAATTCAAAAGAGAGTGCAGGGGGCGGTCCCGAGTTTCGAGCCTTTTATCCGTTACCACACCTTTGGGGAATCGAGCGTCAATTTCACCGTCATCCTTCGAGTCAGGGAATTCACGGACCAATACCTGGTCATCCACGAGTTCATCAAGGCGCTTCACGGGCGTTATCAAAAAGAAGGCATTGTCATCCCCTTCCCCATCCGCACGCTTGAGATTTCAGACAAGGCGGCCAAGACCCTCAGCGCTCAATCCCCCCGGGCTGTTTGATTTAACTCATTGCCCGTTTGGGAAACTTTGTTATAATACGAAACCTTTTGGCAGGAAACGGATTCCTGAAAGAAGGGCTTGGAACGCTAAAACCATTGATACCGTAAGGAGTTACGAATTAAATCCAATGTCGGAAATCACCCTTAAGCAATTGCTCGAGGCCGGAGTGCATTTCGGCCACCAGACCAAACGCTGGAACCCAAAGATGAAGCGATATATCTTTGGCGAGAAGAACGGGATTTACATTATTAACCTTGAGCTGACCCTTGAGTGCCTCAAGCGGGCGCTTGCGTTTCTGCAAAAGGTGGCGAGCGGGGGAAAAGACATCCTCTTCGTCGGCACCAAGAAACAGGCGAAGGAAGTGATTCAGGAGGTAGGCATCAAATGCGGCATGCCTTACGTTCACGAGCGGTGGCTGGGCGGGATGCTGACCAATTTTGAGACGGTCCGAAAATCTGTTGCCCGTCTTGACTGGATCGACCAAATGGAACGGGAGGGGAACCTGAAATTTATCACGAAAAAGGAGGCCTCCCAGCTTTTGAAGGAAAGGGAGAAGCTTGTGCGGTATTTGAGCGGGGTCCGTCAAATGAAGCGGCTCCCGGACGCCCTTTTTATGATTGATACGAAAAAGGAGGAGATTGCCCTCAAGGAGGCCCGGCGCCTCGGGATCCCGACCGTTGCCTTGATCGACACCAATTGTGATCCCGAGCTGGTGGATTACCCGATTCCCGGAAATGATGATGCCATTCGGGCCGTCAAGCTTTTCTGCGACCTGGTGGCCGATGCCATTCAAAGCGGGCGCAATGAATTCCTGAATCTTTATCCGGAGGCCCTCAAAACCGGAGAGGAAAGATGGGTCGAGAAAACGGCCGAAGCGCCCGGCAGGGAGGCCGGGGCCGAGGAGACCGAAGCGGAGGTTGAAACGGGCGGGGCCGCTGCCTCTCCCGGGCCCGAGAAAGAAGTGGTTGAGACGGCCGAAGAATTGGCCGCCCGGTTTGAGCGGGAAAAGCTGGAGTCCGAAACCAGGTTAAAGACCAAGCGTCCCGTCCGGGCGAAAGAGCCGAAAAAAATAAAGTGAGCCTGACCGCCATGAGCAAAGACGAAATTCTAAAGCTGCGTGAGACGACCGGCGCCGGCATCATGGATTGCAAGCGGGCCTTTGCCGAGGCCCGGGGCAGTTTCGACAAGGCCTGTGAGATTCTTCGAAAGCAGGGGATTGAAGTTGCGAAGAAGAAGGGAAACCGGGAAGTCCGGGAGGGGCAAGTCATTTCTTATGTCCATGCCGGCGGGAAGATCGGTGTCTTGGTGGAGATCAGCTGCGAGACCGATTTTGTGGCCCGGAACGAGATCTTCCAACGTTTCGCCCGGGATGTGGCGATGCAGGTGGCGGCCCAGACCGAGGACGCCCCCCTGTTGGACCAGAAATTTATCAAGGACCCGGCAAAGACGGTCCGTGATATTCTGACGGAGACCATTGCCCGTCTGGGGGAGAATATCGTGATTCGAAACTTTGTCCGCTTTGAAGTCGGTGAAGAACCCGCAATCGTTCGGCTCTGAGGCGTGAGCACCCAAAAACCCGTTTACAAACGGATCGTTCTCAAACTTTCCGGAGAGGCCCTGCAGGGCGAGCTAGGTTACGGCGTGGACCCCAAGGTGGCCGGCTCCATTGCAGAACAGATTGAAGAAGTCCACAATCTCGGGGTCGAGGTCGCCTGTGTCGTGGGCGCCGGAAATATCTTCCGGGGCCTGAAGGCCTCCCGGGCCGGGATGGACCGGGCCACGGCCGACTACATCGGAATGCTGGCCACCCTCATCAATTCCCTCGTCCTCCAGGATGCCCTTGAAAAAAGGGGTGTCCACACCCGGGTGCAGTCCGCCATTGAAATTCACCAATTGGCCGAGCCTTACATCCGCAGACGGGCGGTTCGGCACCTTGAAAAGCGGCGGGTCGTCGTTTTTGCCGGCGGGACGGGAAATCCCTACTTCACGACGGACACAGCCGCAGCTCTCCGAGCGGTTGAAATCGGCGCCGATTCCATTTTAAAGGCCACGAAGGTGGACGGGGTCTATGACCGGGATCCGGTGAAAGACCGCCGGGCCAAAAAGTTTCGCCGTCTCAGTTACTTGGAAGTGCTCAAGAGGCGGCTTCAAGTGATGGATTCGACGGCCATTTCCCTTTGCATGGACAACCGGCTTCCCATCGTGGTTTTCAACCTGACCCGGCCGGGCAACATCCGACGGGTCGTCCTCGGGGAAAAAATCGGTACCCGGGTGGAGTAATCTCTCAAATGGCAGAACGGCCCGAAATTCGAAAAATCCTGGACGATTGCCAGAGGAGAATGGACAAGGCCCTGGCCCTGACCCGGAAGGAGTTTCAGGATGTGAGGACCAGCCGGGCCTCGATCGGCCTGGTGGAGGGCCTGACCGTGGATTATTACGGGACCCCGACGCATCTGAAGGGGCTTGCCACGATTACGATCCCGGACCCCCGGACGATTCAGATCCAGCCGTGGGATGTTTCCCTGCTGGGCGAAGTCGAGAAATCAATTTTGAAGTCCGACCTGGGGCTGACACCGATGAATGACGGAAAGGTGATTCGGATTCAGATCCCCTCCTTGACCGAGGAGAGGCGCCTCGAGCTGGCGAAGGTGATCCGCCGTGTCGCTGAAGAGGGACGGATCGGGATCCGAAATGTCCGTCACGAGGCCATTGAGGCCGCCAAGGCCCTGGAGAAGTCAAAGAAGATTTCCGAGGACGAGTCCCGCCACGGCCAAAAAGAGGCGCAGAAGCTGACAGACCGGTTGATCGCCGAGATCGATCAGGCGATGGCGAAAAAAGAGCAGGAGATCAAGAGCATTTAATCCCGTCCGTGAAATAATCCGAGACGTGGGCCCGCCCCCTATCGGGGACGGTTGAGCAAAGGGGAGTGGGCAGTAAAGTTCCTCACACGCAGAACGTGAGAGTGGTGAAATAATCCGAGACGTGGGCCCGTAGCTCAGCCTGGTAGAGCACCGCCCTTTTAAGGCGGGTGTCGATGGTTCGAATCCATCCGGGCTCAGAACTACAATTAAGAATTAAGAATGAAAAATTAAGAGTTGAAGAATCCGGTCAAAAAAACCAGCGGTCGAGAACAAACGAACCTCAACTCAATCGAAGATCCTTAAAAAGTCGTCTAGGCTGGCCTAGGACACCAGATTTTCATTCTGGCAACACGGGTTCGAATCCCGTCGGGGACGCAAAAATTCCAGAGGGCATTTGCCATCTGGAATTTTTGTCTGACGAAGACGGGATTCGAAGGGAGCAGCCGAGCCCTTAAGAAGGAGGCGCGACTTTGAAGGAGCGCCGACTTCCTACGAGGCTGCGGCTGGCCTACCGGAGCCCCGATGTCCGCCAGGGTTCTTGGCGGACGGTTATCGGGGCGGAGGAGCCGAATCCCGTCGGGGACGCACTCATTCAAAAATGGATAAGTCACTCAAGGCTGCACGACAGACACCCATGCGAGTTCTGGATATTGGCTGCGCTGCCAACAAAATGCCGGATGCGATTGGCATTGATATTAATCCGCAGAGCCAGGCGGACATTCTGCATGACCTCAACCTTTATCCGTATCCGATCGAAGAAGGCAGCATCGATAAAATCTATGCGAAGCACATCATTGAGCATTTGGACAATCCAAGAAGCTTTCTCAAAGAAATCCGCCGGGTCCTAAAACCTGGCGGCACCGCCTACATTGAAACCCCTCATTTTTCCTGCCGCGTTGCCTATTCCGAACCGGAACATAAACTTTTTTATTCCTACTTTATGTTTACGGAACTATTAAAAGGAATCGATTTCAAAGTGTTGTTGCAGGAAATCACGTTTTACAAAACCTTTCGCGCGTGCGGGATTAGATATCTGGCCAACCGTTTTCCGGATACTTACGAACGATTCTGGACCTATCTCTTTCCGGCCGAAAATGTGATCTTGGAGATTCAGAGACCGTCGTCCTGATTTTGTGCAAGCTTCTCTTGACGCAGAAATTCCCTTAATTTTTCCAGGACGGCCTCAGCGTGACCGTCCGCCCGGACGGTCTTCCAGAGATGGGCGATCCGCCCCTCCGGATCGATCAAGACCGTGCTCCTCACGACCCCCCAATACTTCTTCCCGTAATTCTCTTTGAGCTGCCAGGCGCCGTAGGTTTCAAGGACCTTGTGGTCCGGATCACTCAGGAGCCTGATCTTGAGTCCTTGTTCCCCGATGAATTTGACGTGACTTCCGCACGAATCCGGGCTCACGCCCAGGATGACGGCATTCTGTTTTGTGAACTCCTTGAGGAATTTTGTGAAGGCATGGGCCTCGATTGTGCATCCCGGCGTGTTGTCTTTGGGGTAGAAATAGAACACGACCCACCGGCCTTTGAAATCGCTCAAATGGACTACCGATTCCTTCTCATCCTTGAGGGAGAAATCAGGCGCTGTGCCGCCGATTTTAATTTCTTCTTTCGCCATGGTCGGGGGCCTCCTTTTCAAATTCGATTCAGGTTCTGAGGGTCTCTTTTTGTTTTAGAAGCGGGGCCAGGGCCTCGGCGGTCAGATGGGCAAGCTCTCCCGAACCCTTTTGGGAAAGGTGCACCTCATCGATGAAGAAGTCCTCGTGACCGGTCATTTGCCGGGAGGCATCGATCCAGGGGATATTTTTCTTCCCAGCGACCCGAAAAATGATCTCATCACTTTTCCGGAAGGCCTCAAAGACAGAGTCCGGTGTCAGCGTGTGATACTCAAAATGGATTTTTTCTTTTTGGGTTTCGGGACTGTGCGAATCAGCGAGGCGGGCCTCGGTCATCAGAACCGGGACAGCCCCGATGTTTCGTGCCAGGTCGACGAACATTTCTAAATTCAACTGGTATTGCCGGAGGGCGGTCTGGGCGATTTCGGAGATTGTCCCGCTCGCCGCCTTTTTACCTTCCAGACCGAAAGGGTATTTCCAGAGAAAATAGCGGTATCGGAGTCGAACGTAAAGTTGTGAAAGCTCACACAGGAGACGGTCGATGAGGTTCTGATATTCCAAGAGGGGATTGTCCCGGTCGTTGTAAGGTCGATATTGTCTCAGCAAAGACTCTGGATGGCCAAAGTATTTAATGTCATTCCACGTGTCGTAAAGGATCACGAAATCAGGATCCAGGAGGTGGCCTTCGGCAAAGAGACTTCCGAAGGCGTCAAAGGTGCTGTAGCCGGGGACCCCCGCATTGATCACTTCGACATGCGAAAACCCCATCTCTTTGAGCCGGGCCTCAACCCGCCGGGGCCAATCCTGGCCTTCTGAGGCGGCGATATCAAAAGTCGAAGAGCCCCCGTAAAACACAATCCGGACCCGGCCCTTCGATTTCGGGATTTCAAAGTCCCTTCCCCGGTATCCCCTGGCATTGATGTGAATTTTTGCGCCCAGGGAATTGACGACCTCCTGTTCCTGGGGGGCCAGGGCAAATTTCGAAAAAGGGGCCGGGACGTATTGAAGCGAGTTTTTCTTCAGGATTTCCGGCGTGATATAGCCTGCTTCGGAAAAGAGACGGATGCAGCTTTCTGCCAGAAAAAGAGTTGTCAGGGTGACCGTAAGGATGAGAAAAAGAAAGTAACGGCGTTTTGTCGGCATTGGGAGCTTCCTGGATCAGACCCGGTTCAGGCGACAGAATCTAACACATCGTTGAGCCCGCAACAAGCAGAAGGTCCGGGCCAGGAGTGGCCCTGCCGGGTGACGTCATTTGACAAGGCGGGGGAGGCCGTGCTACCTTAACGTCCGTTTCACAAACCGGAAAAATCGGAGGCCTCCATGGCCAAAAAAAAGGAAGAGATCGAGGAAAAAATTCTGGACGTTGATGCAAGCATGCAGGGGACCATTGCCTTCAAAGACCCGGTGAATCTCCGCATCAACGGCAGTTTCGAGGGAAAATTGGACACTCGGGGCAACCTGACCATCGGAGAAAATGCCAAGGTGAGGGCGGCGATCCACGGCGACCGGATTGTGGTGGCCGGCAAGGTAAAAGGCGATGTGACGGCCACACACAGCCTTTCTCTCGTGGCGCCGGCGGTTGTGGAGGGAAACATTTCCACCCCTTCTCTGAGCATTGCCGAAGGTTCGCTTCTCGAAGGCCAGGTGCGGATGCTGGGAGTCCGGGAGGGCGATGTCCCCGATGTTAACCTGACCTTGAGGGACGTGGCCCAGTATCTGGAAGTCGAGGCCCAGGTGGTGGAGGGATGGGCCCGGGAGCGGAAGATCCCGGGGCAGCAGGAAAGCGGCGAGTGGATTTTTAAAAAGTCAGCCATCGACCGCTGGATCCAGCAAGAGCGGGTTTCGGGCTGACACCTCATTCCATCGGACGTTTAAGAACGAAGATCATCCTCTGTGAATAATCTGCTTTCACCCGAGGAAGTGAAACAGTTCCTCGAGGTCGAAGAAAAAGACCTGGACCAATTTGTCACCAAAGGAAGGCTCCACGCATACAAGATCGGCGGGACCTACCTTCGTTACCGCAAAGAGGAGGTCCTCAACCTCAGGCAGGAACTCCATCCCGGCCAGAAGGCCAATCTTTCCATTCCTTGGTATGCCCGGGTCCGGGATTTCTGGCGTTTCAACAACTTCTACATTCTTTCTCTTCTCCTGATCGCTGTTCTCTTTTTCGTGGTCGTCCGTTCCTGACCCTTCCGATGCAGATCCGCCAGGGCATTGACATTGTCAGTGTCAAACGCTTCGAGGAAATTGTCTGCCGCCACGGTGACCGGTTTCTCGACCGGATTTTCACCCCCGGGGAGCGAACCTACTGCGAAGGAAAGCGATACAAGTTTGAGCATTACGCCGCCCGCTTTGCCGCCAAAGAGGCGATGATGAAGGCGATGGAAATCCGTGCGAAAAACCGGTTCCGCTTCAGGGAGATCGAGGTCCGCCGCCGTTCTACCGGGAAACCCGAAATCCACCTCAGCCCTGAAAGCGCCCAACGCTTTGGGCTTCCCCCCGGGGCCCGGATTGAGCTTTCGATGGCGCACGAACGGGCCCACGCCGTCTCCTTCGTCCTTTTTTTCTTCGGCTGATCCTGTGAAGCGCCGTCTTATTGTCAACGCCGACGATTTCAATCTGACCCCGGGTGTCACCCGGGGAATTCTAAAGGCCCACGATCAGGGCATGGTGACGAGCACGACGGTCCTGATCAACCTTCCCTTGGAGCTTGCGCTGGTGCGGCAGGCCTCGAGAAGAAACCGGCTCGGCGTCGGCCTTCACTTAAACATCACGTTGGGAAAACCCGTCAGCCCCCCCGGGAAAATCCGATCCCTTTTGAAGCCGGAAGGGAATTTTAGAAGGCCGTTTGATTATGGGGAGAAAAAACCGGCCTTGGGTGAGGTGATTCGGGAATACGAAGCGCAAATCCGGCTTTTTGAAAAACGCTTTAGGAAACCGCCCGACCATCTGGATACCCACCACCACCTCCACGATGACCCGCTTTTTTTTCAGGCGCTCTCTCAATTGGCCAGGCGGTGGAAGCTCCCGGTCCGCCGGTCACTCATTTGCCTGTCCCCCGAAAGGGGGCAGGCGTTCCTTCCCAAGACGACAGATTATTTATTTGGGAGCCTGGACGCCACCTCCTACTGGCAGAAGGATCCCCTTTTCTCAGTTCTCCGCAATCTCCCCCTGGGAACAAGTGAAATTGCCTGCCATCCCGGCTTCTGTGACCGGCAACTTCGTCAAATAAGCTCGATGAGGGAAGCCCGGGAGAAGGAATTGAAGCTCTTTAGCGACCGGCGGTTACGGCAGGAACTCGCCCGGTTTGAGATCGAGCTCACTAACTTTAGCCAGATTTAAATCGTGCAACCCCTTGACAGGGTAAGAGTATCGGTTATAATCCTACTAACCCTATAGACTTTATAGGATAAGAACTCTCGATGAAACTAACGAAGAAAGGCGAATACGCACTCCGGGCGCTTTTGAGGCTTTCGGCGAATTATCCGCAGAAGTCGCTCTCTCTCAGAGAAATTTCGGAGCGAGAGAGACTTCCCGTTAAATTTCTGGAACAGATCATGATGGTTTTAAAGCGAAGCGGCCTGGTGGAAAGCACGAAGGGCAAACAAGGAGGCTACACCCTGGCCCGCCGGCCTGAGGAAATAACGCTAGGAGAAATCATTCGGGTGATTGAAGGTCCGATCGCCCCTTTCGGGACAGCTTTGGAAATTGAGAAAAGGATTCAGAAAAAAGACCCTCACGCCGGGCTCTTCGCCTGCCTGCTGGAGGTCCGGAATGCCATTGCCGAGATCGTGGACAAAAAAACCTTGGCAGATATCTGCGAAAAATCCCGTGAGCTCTGCCATTCGGAAAACTCACATCCGATGTATTACATTTAATCCATGAGACTGAAAAAGATCTTAAGCCTAACGCTTGCGATTTTATCGGGCCTGACAGGGCGGCTTGACGCCGATATGGAAAAAATCCGGGTTGGACATTTCCCGAACGTGACGCATGCCCCTGTTTTGGTGGCGAGAGCGAAGCAGCACTTTGAAGAGAAATTTAAGGAGACGACGCCCATCAAATGGAGCGTTTTCAACGCCGGGCCGGAAGCGATTGAGGCGCTTTTTGCCGGCGCCATCGACATTCTCTATGTGGGGCCCAACCCTGCGGTGAACGGATTCATTCGTTCAAAGGGCGATGCGCTACGGGTGATTGCCGGAGTGGCGTCGGGCGGTGCAGCGTTCGTGGTGCGGCAAGGAACGAACATTGAGCGTTTTGAAGACATTCGCGGCCGCAGGGTTTCAACGCCTCAGAAGGGGAACACACAGGATGTTTCCCTGATCTATCGGATGAAAGAGAAGGGTTTGAAGCCCCGTTCTCAGGGAGGCGATGTCGAGATTTTTAATATCGCCGGAGGCGATCAAATCACCGCCTTTGCGAAAGAACAAATTGACGCCGCCTGGACGGTGGAGCCGTGGGTCTCCCGCCTCGTTTCGGAGGCGAACGGAAAGATCCTCTTCGAAGAGGGAGAGCTTTGGCCGGATGCAAAATATGCGACAACTCTCCTTGTCGTAAGAAGGCGCTTCGCCGAGCGACATCCGGATTGGGTCGAAAGGTGGGTGGAGGGCCACGTGGAAATCATCCATTGGGTAAACGATCATACCACCGAAGCGAAACGGATTTTCAATGAAGAATTGAAGCGCGAAACCGGCAAACCGCTTCCCCCCGACTATCTAGAACACAGCTTCGAACGGATCACCTACACTTCAGACCCGATGGAGTCTCAGGTCCTGGAGTCGGCCCGGCACGCCTCCATCGTCGGATACCTCGGGAGAAACGATGCGGATCTTTCCGGCCTCTACGAACTTCGTTTCCTTGATTCCGTTAAGGCGCAGGAGGATGAGAATTAGAATGGAAATTTCGATCCGGCAGGCGGCGAAGGAATTTGAAACCCGCCAGGGAAAACTCCAGGCTCTGCAAGAAACCTCCCTTGAAATCAAATCGGGAGAATTCGTCTGTTTTGTGGGGCCCTCGGGCTGTGGCAAGACGACCTTGTTGAATCTGGTGGCCGGCCTCGAACCGCCGACTCACGGGGAGATCCGGTCGAACGGCGACAAAGTCACCGCGCCCGGGAGTGACCGCGTGGTGATTTTTCAAGAGGCCGCGCTTTTTCCCTGGCTGAATGTGATCCAAAACATTGAGTTTGGGCTGGTTCGGCGGATGGAATCCGGAAAACGCCGGGAGATTGCGCGCACCTTTCTCAACCTGGTTCATCTCGGGCGCTTTGAGAAGTCGTATGTTCACGAACTTTCCGGAGGGATGAAAAGCCGGGTGGCCCTGGCCCGGGCTCTTGCCTTGAATCCCTCCGTGCTTCTGATGGATGAGCCCTTTGCGGCGCTCGACGCCCAGACCCGGGACCTCCTTCATGAAGAGCTTCAAGACATTTGGCAGAAAACGCGCCAGACCGTTCTCTTTGTCACGCACAACGTGCGCGAAGCCGTCCGCCTCGGCGATCGGGTGCTTGTCTTTACCGCCCGGCCGGGACGGATCAAAAAGGAATTTCGAATTGATCTTCCGAGGCCCCGCGATATCAATAGTTCCGGCGTCTTGTCCTACGCCCAGCAAATCCAGCGGGAACTTCGCGAGGAAATTGAAAAGGTATTAAGAGAAGAGGTGGACCATGAGTGGACTCTCAAGAAAACTGATTTTCTACGTCCTGCTGGGATTGATCTGGGAAGCGGTATTTAGGCTGAAGGTCTGGCCTCCTTACCTTTTCCCCTCACCCGGGGACGTTTTTCAGGCCTTTATCTTTGGGCTCCGTGACGGCTCTTTTCCGATCGCCCTCGCGGTCAGCCTCAAACGGATTCTGATCGGTTACTCCCTTTCCCTCTTTCTGGGCGCGAGCCTGGGTGTTTTGGTGGGACGCTTCAAATTTCTGGATGAAACGGCAGGTTCGCTCATGCTGGCCCTTCAGGTCCTCCCCAGCATTTGCTGGCTGCCCCTGGCGATTTTGTGGTTTGGTCTGAATGAAATGGCGATCCAGTTTGTGGTGGTCATGGGGGCGCTTCTCTCCATCGCGATTGCCACCGACAGCGGCATCAAGAACATCTCACCCCTCTATCTCAGGGCGGCACGAACGATGGGAATCGAGGGGCTCGATCTTTACATCCGTGTGATTTTCCCGGCCGCGCTTCCTTCGGTGGTGACAGGGATGAAACTCGGCTGGTCTTTTGCCTGGCGCTCGCTGATGGCGGGGGAGCTTCTTTTCGTGAGTCTCGGCCTCGGCCAGTTGCTTCAGACCGGCCGTGAACTGAATGATATGGCTCAGGTCATCGCCGTGATGCTCGTGATCGTGGCCGTCGGGCTCTTTTTTGACCAACTCGTCTTTGCGCCCCTGGAGCGGCGTGTCCGGCGCCAGTGGGGACTCGTGATATAATTCTCGCATGAAAATTCTTCTGACCAATGATGACGGGATTGAGGCGCCGGGGCTTCGGGCGCTGGTTCATGCCCTGGAAGCGAATCACGATCTTCTGGTTGCGGCGCCCGCCTCGGAAAAATCAGCGTCGAGCCATTCTATTTCCCTCGGACACGAATTTGTCGTTGAGGAACTCGGCCCCGGACGATTCGCCGTTCACGGCACCCCCGCCGACTGTGTCAAATTCGCCCTCTCCGAACTCAAGGCGGATTTTGTCCCGGACCTTTTGATTTCCGGGATCAACCCCGGCCCCAATACGGGCGTCAGCGTTTATTATTCCGGGACCATCTCAGCCGCCCGGGAGGGACTCATCAATGGAATTCCTGCCTTGGCCGTTTCCGTCGGAAGCAAGATCTCACCTGAATTTGATTACGCCTGCTCTTTTGTTCAAATGCTTTTGGAGGGCTATCAAGAGGGTTCCCTCCCACGGGACATCCTGTTAAATGTGAATATTCCGTCTCTGCCGGAATCCGAAATCCGGGGCGTAAAGGTGGCCCGGCAGGCCCGGAGCCGTTTCATCGAAGAATTCAGCCTTGAAAATGTCAGAGGCCGGAAGAGGATTTATTCGCTCGCCGGGGAGATCGAAGTGTTTGACCCGGACGGGACCACCGATGAGGAGGTCCTCCAGGAAGGTTTTGTCGCCATCACCCCTTTGAAGCTCGACCAAACGGATTATTCCTCAATTTCCAACCTTGAAAAGTGGGCGAAGGAGAAAAAAGCCCCGTGGCCCCACCCAAAAAGTATCTAAATTACATCGGCGGGAAATGGGTCCCGTCCCGAAGCGGAAAAACTTTTCCCAATGTGAACCCGGCCGACCGGGATGACGTGATCGGTTTTTTCCCGGAGTCCGGGGCCGAGGACGTTTCTCTCGCCGTCGAAGCGGCCGAGCGGGCCTTCCCGGAATGGCGGCTCGTGCCTCCTCCCCGGCGGGGTGAAATCCTCCTCAAGGCAGGCCTTCTTATGAAGGAACGGAAAGAAGAACTGGCCCGTCTCATGACAAGGGAGATGGGCAAGGTCCTTCGGGAGACCCGGGGCGATGTTCAGGAAGCGGTGGACATGGCCTCTTATGCCGCCGGAGAAGGGAGGCGCCTTTTCGGTCAGACTTCCACCAGTGAACTTCGAGACAAGTTTGCGATGTCCATCCGAATGCCGGTCGGTGTGACGGGACTCATTTCCCCGTGGAATTTCCCTCTGGCCATTCCGGTTTGGAAAGTTTTTCCGGCGTTGATTTGTGGCAACACGGCGGTCCTCAAGCCGGCGGAGGACACGCCCCTTTCAGCCGTCGAGCTGGTAAGAATTCTGGAAGAGGCCGGGTTGCCGAAAGGTGTTTTGAATTTGGTCCACGGGGGACCCGCTGCAGGAGAGGCCCTCGTGAGACATCCCGCAGTCCGCCTCATTTCTTTTACCGGTTCTTCGGAAGTCGGCCGGCTGATTGGCGAACACTGCGGAAAGACTTTAAAGCGCTGTTCCCTGGAAATGGGCGGCAAGAACGCCCAAATCGTAATGGACGATGCGGACCTCGATCTGGCCCTGGAAGGGGCGGTGTGGGGCGCCTTCGGGACAACCGGCCAGCGTTGCACGGCCGCCAGCCGAATTTTTGTCCAAGAAAACACCTTCTCCCGGTTCAAGAAAATGTTTCTCGAGCGGGCCCGCCAAATCAAAATCGGGGACGGCATGAAGAAGGGCGTGGAGATGGGGCCTCTTATTAGCGAGGTTCAAAGGAAAAGAGTCCACGAATATGTTGAAATTGGCAGGAAAGAGGGAGCGAAGCTTGAAATCGGCGGCGGTCCTGCCCGTGGTAAGGGCCTGGATAAAGGGTCCTTTTATCCGCCGACGGTTTTCACGGGAGCCCACCCCAAGATGCGGATTATGCAGGAAGAAATCTTCGGCCCTGTGACGTGCCTCGTCCCTTTCAAGCGTTTCGAGGAGGCGATTCGAAGCGTGAACGACACCGCTTACGGGTTGTCCTCTTCCCTTTATTCCCGGGATGTCAATTTTGCGATGAAGGCGATCCGGGATATCGAAGCCGGGGTCACCTACATTAACGGTCCCACCATCGGTGCGGAAGTCCACCTTCCCTTCGGCGGCGTGAAAAATACCGGAAACGGCCACCGGGAAGCGGGCCAGACCGCCTTGGACATTTTTAGTGAATGGAAAACAGTCTGCGTTGATTTCAGCGGAAAGCTTCAGAAGGTGCAAATCGACGTCGATGAGTTAAAGCATGAAGCAGCCGAAAATTCGGACACCCCGACTTCCCGGTCCCAAGGCCCGGGCCCTCATCCAGCGTGACGCACACGTTCTCTCGCCTTCCCTAACCCGCCCCTACCCCTTTGTGGCCGAGACCGGCCGTGGGGTCTGGCTCAAAGACCCGGACGGGAACGAATTTCTCGACTTTACCGCCGGCATTGCGGTCACAACGACCGGCCATTGTCATCCCCGGGTGGTCCGTGCGATCCAGCGGCAAGCCTCGAGGCTTCTCCACATGTCCGGCACGGACTTTTATTATGAGCCGCAAGTGCGCCTGGCTGAAAAATTGGCAGGCCTGGCTCCCGGGAAGGGGAAGAAGAAAGTCTTCTTCACCAATTCCGGGGCCGAGGCCGTTGAGGCGGCCATCAAGCTCGCCCGTTATCACACCAAACGGGAGAAACTAATTGCCTTCTTCGGGGCCTTTCACGGCCGGACCCTCGGGGCCCTTTCTCTGACGGCGAGCAAAGTGGTTCAACGGGAAAAATTCGGGCCGCTTCTTCCCGGAGTGGTCCACGCCGGTTACGGTTACTGCTACCGCTGCCCTTACAATCTGAAATATCCGGAGTGCAACATCTCCTGCGTTTCTTACCTGGAGGACACCCTTTTTAAGAAGACGGTTCCTGCCGATGAAGTGGCGGCGATCATCGTCGAGCCGATTCAGGGGGAGGGGGGCTACGTGATGCCGCCTCCCGGCTACCATGAGGCGCTTCGGGAACTGACTCGAAGGCACAAAATTCTTCTCATCGTCGACGAAATCCAGTCAGGGATGGGGAGGACGGGGAAAATGTTTGCCATCGAACATTGGGGTGTGGAGCCTGACATCGTTACCGTGGCGAAAGGGATCGCCTCCGGGATGCCTCTCGGCGCCATGATTGCGCGAAGTGAGCTGGCCGATTGGGAACCGGGTTCACATGCCACGACCTTTGGCGGCAATCCCGTGGCCTGTGAAGCGGCGCTTGAGACGATTCATCTCGTCGAGTCGGGTTTGATGAAGAATGCCGAAAGGGTCGGAGACTATCTCGAAGCCCGGCTCTGGGATTTGGCGCGCAAGTTTCCTTTGATCGGCGATGTCCGGGGCGTGGGGCTGATGCAGGGGATCGAACTCGTCAGGGACCGTTCCACGAAGGAGCCGGCCGTGAGCGAACGGAATAAAATTATCCAGAAGGCGTTTCGGCGGGGACTGCTTTTATTGGGCTGCGGGGAATCGGGGATCCGGTTTTCGCCGGCGCTCGTTGTAAATCAAAAGGAAGTGGATCTGGCGATGGAGATTCTGGAACGCTGCCTGAAGATCGTTTCTTAAAGTCCTACCTTTATTTGACCGTTGTGCCGCTCAAGGTCTCAAAGATGATCGTCACCAACGATTGACACTTCGGGCACTTGATCTGCTTGAAGGCCTGGATATTTTCGTGGCGGGGCCGGTACATAATGCTCAGGATCTTTGTGACGAAGCGGGCCTCGTCCCCTGACCAATGGCACCCTGAGCACGTATAAAGCGGTTTGACGGGGTTCATAAAAGTTTTACCTTATGCATAAATCGGCCCGGCGGGTTGAAACTTGAGGGGGCGCCTGAGGACCTGAGGACAGGAAAATCCTGCCGAAGGAGGGAGTCGAACCCTCATGCCCTTGCGAGCACACGATTTTGAGTCGTGCGCGTCTGCCAGTTCCGCCACTTCGGCTGAAAACAATTAATTTTTAATTGTATTTCTGGACCGGAGGGGAGTTGAACCCCTGACCTCCACAATGCCATTGTGGCGTTCTCCCAACTGAACTACCGGCCCACAAAACGTTGCAAAAAGCAACCAACGTATTTCGAGGCAGCCAACTCTAATGCGCACGTCACTTGACCGAGCAGCCCCTCGTACCAAGCGATCAAGGGGCCGGCCCGAAAACCAAATGTAGGCCAGCCCCTCACACCAAGTAACCAAGGGGCCGGCCCAAGAGGCTATCAGCTTAACCAAAACTCCCTATTTTTCAAGCATTGGTTTCGAAATTCTCGGCTGGGGAGCTTGCCTTTACGGAACCTGGCGCCAATGCTAAAATAACGGCCGCTTTATGGAAAAATCCAGCCCTGTTTATCCCTTCCGGGAAATTGAACCCAGGTGGCAGCGCCAGTGGGCGGAGAAGCGTCTCTTCGAGGTCAAACTCGAAGACGCCCGTCCAAAATATTACTGCCTCGTGATGTTTCCCTATCCTTCCGCCTCACTTCACGTGGGACACGGTCACAATTACATTTTGGGCGATGCCGTGGCCCGCTACAAGATGATGAGAGGATTCAATGTCCTGAGTCCGATGGGCTTTGACGCCTTCGGCCTGCCGGCCGAGAATGCCGCCCTCAAAAACAATATCCACCCGAAAACTTCCACCCTTCAGAACGTTCAAAATATGAAGCGCCAGCTCGGCGAATGGGGATGCGGCTACGATTGGACCCGGGAAGTCACTTCCTGCCTTCCTGATTATTACCGATGGACCCAGTGGATTTTTCTCAAGCTTTACGGGAAGGGTCTGGCCTATAAAAAGAAGGCGGCCGTGAACTGGTGCCCTTCCTGTCAGACTTCCCTCGCCAATGAACAGGTGGTGGACGGCAGGTGCGAGCGCTGTGAAGCGAAAGTGGAAAGCAAAAATCTGGAACAATGGTTTTTCAAAATTACAACTTACGCCGAACGGCTCCTGGAGGACCTGAAGCTTTTGGAGGGTTGGCCGGAGCGGGTTCGGATCATGCAGGAGAATTGGATCGGGAAAAGCACGGGCGTTGAAATTGATTTTCCCGTGGTTCCCCTGAAGGGGACAGTCCCCTCAAAGGGGGACAGTCCCCTTTCCTGTTTTACCACCCGGGTGGACACGATTTTCGGCGCCACCTATGTTGTCATTTCTCCGGAACATCCGAGGCTTTCGGAGCTCGTCCGTGATGTTCCCGAGAGAAAGAACGTGGAAGCCGCCGTCAATCGGATGAAAGCACAAGATTTAACGGTGCGGTCCCAGCTTGAGACGGAGAAGGAAGGAATTTTTACGGGCCGCTTTGTCGTCAATCCCATGACTCAGGAAAAAATCCCCCTCTGGGTTGCAAATTACGTTTTGATGGAATACGGCACAGGAATCGTGATGGCCGTTCCGGCTCACGATGACCGGGATTTCGAATTCGCCAAGAAATACAAACTGCCGATTCGGGTGGTGATTGGTCGACCCGGGAAATCTTTAAAGACGGAGGCTTTCAAGGAGGCCTATGAGGATCCCGGAATTTTGGTGGATTCCGGCGCCTTCACGGGAATTCCAAGCGAAGCGGCCAAAGAAAAGATCGCCGATTTTATGGAGAGGAACAAAATCGGCCGGCGGAAAATTCAGTATCGCCTGCGGGACTGGCTGATTTCCCGCCAGCGCTACTGGGGCGCCCCCATTCCGATGATCCACTGTCAAAAATGCGGGGCCGTACCCGTTCCGGAAAAGGATTTGCCTGTCCTCCTTCCTGAGAGTGTCAAATTCAAACCCACGGGCGTCTCGCCGCTTCAGGACCACCCTGAATTTCAAAAAGTGAAGTGCCCCCGTTGTAACGTCCCGGCCCGAAGAGAGCCCGACACGATGGACACCTTTGTGGATTCGAGCTGGTATTTTCTGCGTTACATCAGCCCCAAGGACGAAAAGCGGGCCTTTGATACGCAGGCGGTGAACCGCTGGCTTCCCGTGGACCAATATATCGGCGGCGTCGAACACGCCATTCTGCATCTTCTTTACGCACGGTTTATTAATAAGGTTCTCTACGATCTGGGGCTCATTTCCTTCAAAGAACCTTTTGCCCGGCTATTCACACAGGGCATGATCATCAAAGACGGGGCCAAGATGTCGAAGTCCAAGGGAAACGTGGTGAGCCCGGACGAATTGATCCGGAAATACGGCGCCGACACGGTCCGGCTCTACACCCTCTTTATGGGCCCGCCGGAGAAGGACGCCGAATGGCAGGACCAGGGCGTGGAAGGGGCGTATCGATTCCTGGCCCGGCTTTGGCGGATGGCCGCCCGGGAAGAGTCTGAGAAAACGGGGGAACGGGAAGGGAGGGCGCTGGGAGCCGGCGAGATTCGATATGAGCTTCACCGGACCGTCAAGAAGGTGACCGACGACCTTGAAGGCGACTTCCATTTCAACACCGCCATCAGCGCCTGCATGGAATTTTTGAACTGCCTTTATCGTTTCGAGCCCCACACGGCTGAGGAAAAGAAGCTGCTGCGGGAGAGTCTCGAAACGCTCGTCAAACTCCTGGCCCCCTTCGTTCCTCACGTTGCCGAGGAGCTCTGGTTCCGCTTCGGCCATTCCGAGACGGTTTTCCGCACTCCCTGGCCGACTTATGATTCCCGGGCGCTTGTGCGGGACGAGGAGGAAGTTGTCGTGCAGGTCTCCGGCCGGGTCCGTTCCCGCCTGAAGGTGCCGAGCCAAATCTCCGAAGAGGAAATTAAAAACCTTGCTTTGCAGGATCCCAAAGTCCGAGAATGGATCAACGGCAGGGAAGTGAAAAAAGTCATTTACGTCCCGCACCGCTTGTTAAACATGGTGGTTTGAAAATGTCCCAGGTGACGATCCGGAAAAATACAGTCTGGGTGGGAAGGAAACAAATCCCGCTGGTCAGCGGGGAAGTCCACTATTGGCGGCTCAATCCCAATTATTGGGAGGAGATTCTGAACCGGGTCCGTGAGATGGGACTTCAGGTCGTCGCCACCTACGTGCCGTGGGATTATCACGAATACGAGCGGGGAAAATTTGATTTCACCGGGAAAACCGACGAGACCCGGAATCTCAAGGCCTTCCTGGCCCTCGCCCGGCGAAAAGGATTTTACGTCATCATCCGTCCCGGCCCCTACATTTACAGCGAATGGCCCAATGAAGGGGTTCCGGCCTATGCTTACAAGTATCACCGCCTTCATCCCAAATTTTTGCAGTATGCCCGGGAATATATGAGCCGGGTGACGCAAGTGATTCGTCCCTTCCTGGCGACCCGTTCCGGCGGGCACGTCATCCTTCTTCAGGCCGATAACGAGATCGATCCCTGGCCGGACGTCTTCGGCCAGCAATACGGCCTCGACGGAAGACCGGGCCTCTTCCAGGAATTCATGAAGGAGTTTTACGGCGGGAATCTCCAACTCTTAAACGAACGTTGGGGGACCCGGTATCAGAGTTTCAAAGACGTGGCCCCTTACATTGCCACCATGTTCAAGGACGAGCCGGGCCTCCCGCTCAAGGGCGACAAGGAACTCAATCGGAACATCGATTACTTCAAATTCAAATACCACTATTCCCTGGAATGCGCCCGCTGGAATGTCAAAACCTATCGGGACCTCGGCATCAATGTCCCCATTTACCTGAACCTCTACCCGTTCTTTTATGCGCACGACTGGCTTCAGATGCAGACCGCGGCCGACTTGATCGGGATCGATCTTTATCCTTCCAGCGAACTCACGGAGGATGACTACGAGCAGCGGAAGCTGATCGACAAGGTCCGCTACCTTAGAAGCGTTTCCAAGATCCCTTACATCGCTGAATTTGCCGCCGGGGTCTGGCACGCCCGCCACTATGAAACCGGGGTCCTCACGCCCAACCATTACCGTCTGATTACCTTGAGCGCCCTTCTCGGCGGCGTGTGCGGCTGGAACTGGTATATGCTGGTCAACCGGGACAACTGGTATATGTCTCCGATCAATGAATGGGGGCGGACCCGGCCCGAGCTTTATAATGTCTTCCGGGATTTAGTGCGGGTTTTCCGGCAGATGAACCCGCCCTCCTTGAAGAAGTTGAGCGACGTGGCTGTGACGATCAATCCGATTCAATATGCCGCCCGCACCCTCACGCACAATAGCCCCATTCTCGTTGCCCTTTACGGGGCCGATATCGATTACTCGCTTTATGACCCCCGAGTGGGGGTCACCCGGTCCAAAGTGGTTTTTTATTCCGGCAACCAGTGGCTCGAGCGGAAGGCCCAGGAAAATCTTCGCCGTTACGTGGAAGAGGGCGGTATTTTGGTGGCCTTCCGGAATTTTCCGAGGAAGGACGATCATTTTGAGCCGAGCAACATCGTCGGCTTTCACGAACCGTCCCGGGTCCTTTTCGAATTTAAAAGGAGGTTTGATTTCCAGTTTGCCCCGGACCGGCCCAAGATTCCGATCACGAGCTCCGTTTACTGTTTTGACCAGGCGGAAGGTGAGAAGATCAAGGCCTCCCTGGGCCCTTACGGACGGCAGACGGTGGGCTATCGGAAACGGATCGGGAAGGGCCAGCTCATTCATCTGGGTTTCGAGCCCACGGCCGAGATGATTCTTGAAGTCCTGCAATTCCTAAAGATTCCGCTTTACGCTTACTCGAGCACCCGGGAAGTCAAGACGGCGCTTTACTGCCGGGGCGGGAAAAAGTGTTACCTTGTGGCCGTCAATAACGGCAAGGAAGAGAAAAGCGCTCTGATCCACATTCCCTACCTTCGGGGCAAGGGCCGGTTGAGGGTCCGGGAACTCATTTCGGGCGAGAAAGAGGTCTTGAACTCAGACCGGGCCGTCAAGTTTACGGTGAGCCTCTCCCGGAAGGACGGCCGGGTCTTTGAATTTCGACCCGCCCCTAGTCCAAAGAGGACTTGAATTCCGCCCAAGAGGGGGTATAATCCCGCCTCTAAAAGGAAAGGAGGATACACTGATATGAAAGTCAACAAGCTCATTGCGTTGGCCGTGTTGGCCCTGATGGTTCTTCCTTGCGGGATCGTCCTTGCTGAGACCGTGGAAGGCAACGTGGCCAGCGTGGACCTCGACGGCAACAAACTCGAGGTTACCACCAAGAACGCCCAGACCGGCGCCGAGGAGAAGGTTGCTGTTTCTGTTTCCGACACAACCGTCTTTTCAGGCGATGCGGCCTCTCTGGCCGAAGTGGTGGAAGGCGACATTGCCAAGCTGGAAGTCGAGAAGGATACGGCCTCCGGCAGTTCGGTCGCCAAGTCGGTGGAGATTACGATTCCTGAAGAGGAAGGAGCCGCCATCTGACGCTTTCGGTGACATCGCCTAATTCCGGAATTCCGGAAGCGGAGGAACCAATTCTTGGGTGAGTTTCTTGAGAAAGAAAGGGGTCCCTCCACAGCCCTAACCTGTCGGCTCCCGCTCAAAACGGGGGCCGGTAGCTGACTCCGCCGGCGACCTTGTGGAGGAATTTATTTTAGCGGGTACAAGATTCTGCTCCAGTTTCTGATTGCTTTTGGGAAGGGCCCGGAGTAAAATCCGTCCAACTAACGGCCTCGAATGTACGAATCCTTCTTCGGCCTGAAAGAAGCGCCCTTCAATGTCACCCCGGACCCCCGTTTTATTTATTTAAGCCGTCATCACCTCGAAGCGCTTTCGACCCTGCTTTACGGCATCGAAAGCCGGCGGGGATTTATCGAGATCACGGGTGAAATCGGCGCCGGGAAGACCACTCTCTGCCGGACCCTCCTGAAGGAATTGGAGGGCCGGGTCAAGAGCGCCTTCATCTTCAACCCCAAACTTTCCCAGGTGGAGCTCCTCCAGACGATTGTCGAGGACCTCGGGATTGAGCCGCCCGGGAAACGGCGCAAGGACTATTTCGATGCCCTGAACCAGTTTCTCCTTGCCGAACTGGAGAAGGGGAACAATGCGGTTTTGATCATTGACGAGGCTCAAAATTTAAGCCCAGGCGCCCTGGAGCAGGTGAGGCTCCTCTCCAATCTGGAAACCACCCGGGAGAAGCTCCTGCAAATCATCCTGGTGGGCCAGCCGGAGCTGAGGGCCCTTCTGGCCCGTCCTGATTTGGAGCAGCTTCGCCAGCGGATTGCGATCCGGTATCACTTGCCCTCTCTCAGCCGGGAGGAGACCGGGAAATATATCGCCCACCGGCTCGGAGTGGCGGGTTCGGATCCGGAGGTTTCCTTTTTTACCCCCGAGGCCCTTGAGAAAATTTACGAACACTCGGGAGGCATTCCCCGCTTGATCAATGTCCTGGCCGACCGGGCCCTCCTTGCCGCTTACGTCAAGGGGACCCGGATGGTGGAAGCAGCGCTTGTAGAAGAGGCGCAAATGGATTTGGAAGGAATCAAAGTATGAGTTTGATTCACGAAGCCCTTCAGAAGCTGGAGGAGGAGACGAAAAACGTTCCGAATCCAGAGGTTTCCGAACCGGCTGAACGGCAAACCACCCCGCTTTCTGAGAGCCCCCTTCTTTCGGCCAAGCCTTCCCCTCCCGAGAAGAAATCCAAAGTTGTTTTTGGGATCGGGGCCGTTCTCGGATTTTTTTTCATCCTCGGCCTCGGTTATTTGTTTTTGGCTTCCAGGGACAAAACGGATTCCCAGCCTGAGTTTACGGGGGCGGCCGAAGTGTCACGGCCGCCGGCGCCGCCGCTTCCGGTTTCTTCGAGACGCCAGGGACCCTTTCACCTGACCGGCATCAGCCGGAGTGGGTCGGATTGGACGGCCATCATCAACAATGAGCTGGTCCGGGTGGGGGAGGCCGTGAACGGGGCCGAGGTCAAAGAGATTCGGAGCCAGGAAGTGATTCTCGATTTTAAGGGTCAAACCCTGACTCTCAGCCTCTACTAAGTTTTCATGAGCCCTCTTCGTTATCATCAAGACACCCTGCTCTTCTTTCTGCTGGTCCTCCTCCTGACGGCGTCGGCCGTCTCCTGGGTGAGCACGGTCCGCTAAAACGGAGCCGGCCTTTTAAAGATGAAACAACTGAGAAAGATCCTTTTCTATTTTTTTCTGTCCCTCTACGTTTTCCTGTGTCCGCTGACGATCTTGTATGCCCTCGGGTATCTTTACCGGCCGGGGTCCGAGACGGGGATCGTCAAGACCGGAGTGATTCATCTTGCGACCTCGCCTTCGGGCGCCACCGTTTATGTGGGAGGCAAGCGCTTTACCGGCAAGACCCCGGCCACGCTCCATAACCTCCTTCCCGGCCCGTATCCGGTCAAAATCGTTTTGAGAAATCACCGCCCCTGGTCGAAAACGGTCTCGGTCGAGAGCGAAAAGGCAACGGTGTTCGACCGGATTCTGCTTACTCCGTCGTCCTGGAAACACCGGGTTCTTTTGGCCGGTCCCTTCCGGGAAATGACGGCTCTCCCGGACACCCGGCTCCTTCTTCTCAAAAGGGGGCCGAAGGTGAAGGATCTTTTTCTCTATGATTGGAGATGGCAAAAACTCCGCCGCCTTCTTCCGGCCCGGTCCCTCTTTGGGGCGGCACGGGTCCTCGACCACACTCTGATGCGGGGAAGTTCCAGGATCCTTCTCCACGTGGATTTCCGGGGGGCGGAAAAATTCCTGTGGCTGGACCCCCGAAAGAAGGGCCCCCGGGTCGAGGACGTGACCCTGCTTTTCCCCGCCAAACCCCGGCACGTGGAGTGGGACCCCCGCCTCAAGGGCCTGATTTTTTCCGTCGAAGACCAGAACCTCAGCCGGCTTGAGATCCTGACGAAATCCGTGGAACCGAATTTTTTGAAGGACCTCCGGGGATTCGGCCTTTTCGACCGGGAGGTTTATTTTTTGGCGTCCGACCGGACGTTTAGAAAAGTGGATCCGGAAGGAAAGAATGAGGAACTGCTCCTGGGCGATTCCACGCTGAGCCGGTCTCTGTTTGCCGGAAAATATTATCAGGTGAAAGGGCTCTCGAAGGAACTTTTCGTATTTCTGGGAGAAGGGGGCGAGCTTCTCGCCAGCCGCCTCCCTTACCGGTTTGTGGAAAAGGGGGTGCTCGGGATGGAATTCGAGCCCCAGGGGAAGCGGCTCCTTCTGTGGACTTCGGAAAAAGTAGGAGTCCTGGATTTCTCCGAGGAGTCGGGCGGGAGGGAAATCTTTGAAAAAGGACCCGGGCTTCGATGGATCTTTGAGGGGGGGCGCCGGATTGAGCAGGCCTTCTGGGTTTATGAAGGTTCCCACATTGTGTTTCGGGAGGGAGACCGGGTCTTCCTCCTGGAAGGGGAGGGTTCCGGAGAAAGCTCTGCCCTTCCCCTGGTTCAGGTCAGAGACGGCAGCTCCGTTTACTATTCCGAGGAGTCCGGTCAGCTTTATTATCTGGAACACCCAAGCGGCCGGCTTGCCTCGATTGAAATTCTTCCGAGCCGGGAAATTCTTCCCCTCCCCGAACTGTGAACTATCACTTTTCAAGGCACGGGCTCGAAGGCCGGGAGAAATCGCTCCACCGCCTTTTCGAAATTCTGGTCGGGGGCACGAGCTGGACCCTTCTCCTCGGAATGCTTTTTCTCTCCTTTTGGAAACCGCTCACGGCCGCCGTCCTCATCATTGCCTTTGATCTCTATTGGCTCCTCCGGCTTTTCTATATGACGATCCTCCTGGTGCTGGCCACGTTTCGGCTCTCCCTGGAAAAGGAGACCGACTGGATGGCCCGGGTTCGGGGGGTCGACGATTTGGCCGGCGCTTTGAAAAAAAGCGGTTCGCCGCCCCCGTCCTCAAAAGAAATTTATCACCTGGTCCTTTTTCCCCTTTTGCAGGAGACCCGTGAAATTGTGGATCCGGGGATTCAAAGTCTCTTGAGCCAGCGGTTTCCTTCGAAACGAATCCTGACGGTCCTGGCCGTGGAGGAGCGCTCAACCGAGGCCGTCAAGCAAGGAGCCCGGGAGATGGAGAGAAAATATCGGGACAGGCTCCTGGACCTTCTGGTCGTCTCCCACCCGGACGGCCTTCCGGGAGAGGCCCGGGTGAAGGGCGCCAACGCCACCTTTGCGGCCCGGGAAGCGGCGAAATATTTTGAGGCCCGTCAGGTTCCTTTCGAAAACGTGATTGTCTCCTGCTTTGACGCTGACACGGTCGTGAGCCCGGATTATTTTTCCTGCCTGACCTATCACTTCATGGTTTCCCCGGAGAGGGACCGGGCAAGCTTCCAGCCGATCCCCGTCTATCACAACAATATTTGGGAGGCCCCGGGTTTTTCACGGGTCCTCGACATCGGCTCCTCCTTCTTTCAAATGATCGAGGCCACAAACCCGGACCGGCTCGTGACCTTCTCGAGCCACAGCATGAGTTTCAAGGCACTTATGGAGGTAGGCTGCTGGCCGGTCGACATGATCTCCGATGACTCCGCCATTTTCTGGAAGGCCTTCATTCATTATGACGGCAATTACCAGGTCGTGCCGCTTCCCGTGACGCTTTCGATGGATGTCGTCAACGCCGGCACCTGGTGGAAGACGGTGGTCAATGTCTACCGGCAGAAGCGCCGTTGGGCCTGGGGCGCCGAGAATTTTCCGCTTGTCATGAGGGCCTTTTTGAAGTCTGATAGGATTCCATTGAAGGTGAGGATGAGTCACGCCCTGAAGCTTTTCGACAATCATGTGTCTTGGGCCACGTGGGCGTTTCTCCTGGCGGTGATCGGCTGGTTTCCGGCCGTCTTTAGCGGGCACGAGTTTTCCAATTCCGTTCTTTATTACAGCTCCCCCCGGATCACGTCGACCATTTTCAACCTGAGTTTCGTGGCTTTCTTTACCACGGTCCTTTTAAGTCTCTCCCTTCTTCCCAAGAAGAAGGTGAAGCGCCCCCTTTTGAAAAGACTGGGCCTGGCCTTGGAGTGGCTTTTGGTCCCGTTTGTCTTTACGTTTTTGAGCGCGCTCCCGGCCCTGGACGCTCAGACCCGTCTGATGTTCGGGCGGCACATGGAATTTTGGGCGACGGAAAAAAAGCGGAATTTGGACTGATGAAAAACCTTTCTGACCCTCTCAAGGCGGTGCCCGGCAAACGCCAAGAAGACGGAGGCTTTGATCTCATGAGCCTTTGATGCGGCGGCGGCCTTTTTTCTGGCCGGCGGCCGGCCTCGGAGCCGGCGTCCTTCTGGGAAAACTTTTCCCTCTCCCCAATTCTCCCGTTTTTCTCTTCACGCTTTTTTTACTTCCCTTTCTCTGGTTTCTTCGGGGCCGGAGGTTTTTTCTCCCCCTCTTTCTCCTTTCACTGGCCGGCCTCGGAATCCTTCGCATCCACAGTGTCGGAAGGATTCCACCGCACCACATTCTGAATTTCTCGAAGGGGGCATGGACGGCCGTCGAAGGCCGGGCCGCCTCCCTCCCCGAGGTCAAGGAGAAGGGGAGGAGGAAAATTTATTCCTTTCTTCTGGATTCGGAGAATTTGGTTTTGGAAAAGAAATTTTACGAGACCGCCGGCCGGGTCCAGGTTTTTCTTTTTAATCCGAACCAGGAGATTCCCTACGGCAGCCGGGTCCGGTTGTGGGGGAGGCTTGAGCGGCCGGAGATTCCCAGGAACCCGGGAGAATTTAATTACCGGGATTACCTGGCGGGCCAGGGAATTTACGCCCTCCTTTCGGCCTACGGCCCCCGTTCCGTCCGGGTTTTGGACCGTGACCTGCCGCTCGCTCAAAGGCCGCTTCAAGTCATCCAAAATTTACGGGAGGCCTCGGCCCGCCGGCTGGACGCCCTTTTTGCCTTCCCGATCAACGCATTTTTAAAGGCCCTCCTCCTGGGGCTTCGGAAAGGATTGCCGGACGAATTCCGGGATGATTTTATGAAAACGGGAACGACCCACCTTTTGGCCATCAGCGGGATGAATATCACGCTCGTGGCAGGGAGCCTTTTCTTTCTGGCGATCCTGGCCCGGTTCCCGCAAAAACTGGCGGCCGGGGTCGGGCTCATCTCAACGGTGAGTTACGTTTTCCTTTCCGGCGCCGGAATCCCCGTGGTCCGGGCCGGCTGGATGGCCGGGATTTTTTTCACCGGGCTTCTCCTTGAAAGGGAGAAAGATCTCCTCAATAACCTTTTCTTTGCGCTCTTTGCGATTTTGATTTTTGATCCTGAGGCGCTTTTTCAAGTCGGGTTCCAGCTTTCGTTTCTCTCGGTCCTCTCCCTCATTCTCGTGAGGCCCCGGCCCTTGGAGGAATGGGCAGGCGAGTGGTTTCAGACGGGGATTGTCCTCGTGGGGACCTTTCCACTGGGCGTGCTCTACTTTAATGTTTTTTCGGGATCGGCCCTTTTTTCCAATCTTCTGGCGGTCCCGCTTTTCCATCTCGGGTCAATGGCGGGGATCGGAAGTTTGACGGCTGGAGACCTTCCCGTTTTCGGGACGCTCCTCGTCAAACTGGCGGCCCTGCTTCTCAAGGCCGGACTCGGCTGGATTTCCCTTTGGTCCAAAATTTCCTGGGGTTACGTTTACCTGAGACCGCCTTCAGCGTGGCTCGTTGCCTTTTATTACGGGGCGCTGGCCTTTGCCTTGATGGCCGGCAAGTTGAAATCGTCACGCCTTTCCTTCCTCGGCCCGCTTTCGGTTTCTCTATGGCTTTTGTCAGCGGCGTTATTTTTTCTCCCGGGGGCGGACCGGAATCTGGCTGTCACATTTTTGGAGGCCGGGCAAAATGAAATCCTGCATGTCCGCTTCCCGGGTGGAAGGCATTGGCTCGTGAACGCCGGCCGGCGAGCCCCTTCCGACCAGGGCCGGTGGCTCGTGAGCCCCTTTTTGAGGCGGGAAGGGGTGAAGCGGCTTGAGGGAGTGGTCCTGACGGGTTCGGCCGCCCGCCACACCGGTGCCCTTCCGACGCTCCTCCGGAATTTTTCCGTGTCGTCCCTTTTTTTTGCCGGGCCGGGTGAGAAGGGAGCGAATCTCAAGCGGGTGAACCGGACCCGGCTCCGTTCCGGAGACCGGATTCAATTTCAGGGTGAGTCCGGGTTTTGGGCGCCGGCTGTGGTCGAAGATTCCGTTTTCCTCATCCTTTATCAAGGGCCCCAGAAAATTTTATTGGTGCCGACCTGGAAAAAAAAGATTCTCGAAGCGGCCCTGCCCCGTTTGAAGGAGCTCGTCTCCGTGGATCTTTTGATTTTTCCCTCCGGCCGGACGGATCGAATTTTGGCCGGTGAAATCCTCCAAACCCTTTCTCCCCGGAAGGTGGTTTTTGTCCGTAAGGACCCTGAAGCCCTTGCCCTCGCCGAATCCCTCACCGAGTCCGGGGTCCCCTGCTTTTTCATTCCCGAAACCGGCGCCCTTCGTCTGGGCCTCGAAGAGGCCGGCCTCACCGTGACCCCCTTCCTCAAGACCTGAAGCAAAGGCACCGTCTTGTTCACCTGTTTTGTTCACCCCTTGTTGCCTGTTTCCTCCGCCCTTATAATGCTTTCATGCGTCACACTCCCGCTTTCTTCCTTCTGGCTTTCGCGTTTCTCACTCCGGCGTTACCGGCCCAGCCGCTGCTTCCGGAAGTTGACACTTATGACGAGCTTCTTCACGCCATTCGTGAGGCGAGGGCCGCAAGCGGGAAGCGGGTTGAACGGGCCGTGGAACAGGAAAAAGTCCGTGAGGCCTGGGAGACGGGCAAGCTCATCGACGAACACATTCTTCATCACAAGGAACGGGCAGAGTATGGCGAGCAGGTGATTGCCAGACTGGCCGGAGATTTGGGGTCCAGTCAAACCGAGCTTCGTTATATGCTTCAGTTCGCACGAGCTTATCCAATTCAACCCCCTTTGGGGGGCGGATTGAGCTGGAGTCATTACAGGGCGCTGATGGGAGTGAATGATCCGAAAGAAAGAGAAGCGCTCGCTGACGAGGCGATTCGCCAGGGTTGGAGTCGCAACCAGGTGCGTGAGAAAGTCCGGAGGCGTCAGACTCATGCTGAGGCGCCCGTCAAACTCCCCGAAATCATGCCCGGGCCTCTCAACATCTACCAAATCATCCGCTTGAAAGACCGCCTCAAAGTCGACCTGGGCTTCGGCCTCTATCTCGATCCTCCCGGAAAAGACTCCAGGAAGTTTAAGGAAGGTGACATCGTGACTCTCGAAAAAGGAAAGCTGAAAAAGGCCGGACCGGCGAAGCTATTTACCTATCAGGCCACCGTCACCCAGGTCGTCGACGGCGATACCTTCCACGCCCTGATGGACCTCGGTTTCGGAATCATGTTTTCCCAAAGAGTCCGGCTTCGCCGCATTGACGCCCCCGAAATCCTGACGGCCGACGGCAAAGAGGCCCGGGCCTTCCTGGAGAAAATCCTCTTCCGTGACCGGGGCCGGATCCTTCTTCAATCCACCGATTTGGATCAGCACGGCCGCCCGATCGCCGATGTCTGGGTCCAAAATAAATCCATCGATCAGGAACTCCTCGACCAAGGCTTGGCTGTGAGAATCCGCGAATGAACTATCTTGCGCTCGAGAAAGGATAACCCTGATGTCCAGAAAAACAGTTTGCCATAAAGAAAAGACCCCCAATGGCGCCTCGTTGGGATTTGAGGAAAAGCTCTGGAAGGCGGCAGACAAGCTCCGCAACAATATGGATGCTGCCGAGTATAAGCATATTGTTCTTGGGCTGATATTTTTGAAGTATATCTCCGACGCCTTTGGTGAGCTGCACGGCAAGCTTTCCAAAACTAAAGGTGCGGATCCGGAAGATCCCGATGAATACCGGGCGGAAAATGGATTTTATGTTCCCAAGAAAGCCCGCTGGGATCACCTGCAGAAAAATGCCAAACAACCCGGCATTGGTAAACTCATTGACGATGCAATGGATGAGATCGAAAAGGACAACGCCATTCTTAAAGGCGTTTTGCCCAAGAACTATGCGCGTCCAGCCCTGGACAAACAGCGGCTGGGTGAGCTTATCGATCTTGTCGGCACCATAGGGTTGGGCGACAGGGAAAATCGAAGCAAAGATATTTTGGGCCGCGTTTATGAATACTTCCTCGGCCAGTTTGCGGATGCGGAAGGCAAAAGGGGCGGCCAGTTTTATACGGCTCGCTGCGTGGTGAAACTGCTGGTCGAAATGCTCGAGCCCTACAAGGGCAGGGTATTCGACCCCTGTTGCGGATCCGGCGGCATGTTCGTTCAAAGCGAAAAGTTTGTCCAAGCTCACGGCGGACGGATTGGCGACATTTCGATTCATGGACAGGAATCCAATCAAACAACTTGGCGCCTTTGCAAAATGAATCTGGCCATCCGGGGCATCGATGCCAACATTGCCTGGAACAACGAAGGCAGTTTTTTAAAAGACGCCCATAAAGATTTGAAAGCGGATTTCGTTATTGCCAATCCTCCGTTTAATGACAGCGACTGGAAAGGTGAGATGTTACGGGAAGATCCCCGCTGGAAATACGGCACGCCTCCGGTTGGCAATGCCAACTTTGCATGGATTCAACATTTTATTCACCACCTCTCACCCACGGGCACGTCCGGTTTTGTCATGGCCAATGGCTCCATGTCTTCCAATACCTCCGGAGAAGGCGAGATACGCAAGAAGATCGTTGAGGCCGATCTTGCGGATTGCGTGATCGCCCTGCCTTCCCAGCTTTTCTACAACACCATGATTCCCGTTTGCCTTTGGTTTATTGCACGTGACAAGAAAAACCAGAAGCATAGGGACCGTCGTGGCGAAACCCTTTTTATCGATGCCCGCAATATGGGCGTCATGATCGACCGCCGCCATCGCGAGCTGACGAATGAAGAAATCTCGAAAGTTGCCGGAACGTATCATTCCTGGAGATCAAAACCCGTTCCCTCTGGGAAAGGGAAGGGTGAGGGGTACAAAGATATCGCCGGTTTCTGCAAATCAGCCGAGCTGGAAGAAATCAAAAAGCACGGCCACATTCTTACTCCCGGCCGTTATGTGGGCACCGAAGAGCAGGAAGAAGATCCGGAAGCCTTCGATGAAAAAATGAAACGATTGACAGGGGAGCTTTCAAAGCAATTCAACGAATCTGATCAGCTTGAAGAAGAAATCAAAAAAAATCTGAAAGGCATCGGCTTTGGTTTCAGTGATTAATTTCAAGGAAAGGCTCATGTATGGCTTTAATCGTTTATCTTGACGAAACAGGCGATCATACCCTTGAGCTTGTGGATAAGGAATTTCCATTGTTCGCGCTTGCTTTGTTTATTTGTGAACAAACAGATTACACACAAAAAATAGTTCCCGTTGTTAACCAGCTCAAAATGGATTTTTTCGGACACGAGGCCGTCATTTTACATTCAAGAGATATTCGCCGAGCTCAGAATGATTTTCTATTTCTTAGAAATGAAAAGAAACGCTCAGAATTTACGGAGAGGCTTAATGGAATCATGGCTGACTCCGCATACACCCTTATCGTGTCTGTGATCCGCAAGCAACAACACAAAGACCGCTATGGCATGAGTGCTGAAAACCCGTACGATCTTGCCCTCTTGTTTTGTTTGGAGAGATTATTACCGCTTCTGGAGGAGAAAAAGCAGACGCATGTTCAGATTGTTGCAGAAAGCAGAGGCAAGAAGGAGGATGACGAACTGATGCTGAGTTTTCTGAAAATTACCAGTTACGGTTCATATTACAATACTGCCGAACGTTTCAAAAAAGTGGAATTCAAGTTGAAATTTATTCCTAAGCTCATGAATGTGGTAGGAATTCAATTGGCAGATCTTGCGGCTTATCCGATCGCAAGACACGTTCTTGATCCGAACAAGCCAAATCCTTCGTATAAGATCATTGAGAAGAAATTTTATAGGGGGCCGGGATGGGTATATGGATTGAAGACCTTTCCATAAAAAACATAGGGCCCCGACTTTCGTCAGGGCCCTATGCCGACCGAGAATGCCCAGTCCATAATGCCATTTGTGGAGCAGCGTCCGTTACACAGTTGCGTTTCCGCAACCGCAATGAAAGTCTACAAGGTATATATCCACAATGGCTATTGATGATGTATTGAAAATTTTGGATG
>JACPCP010000021.1 GCA_016179745.1 Candidatus Omnitrophota bacterium | reverse complement strand
AGTGCCTGGCCGGCACGGCCCTGGAGTGTGACGACGGAAAACAAGGGACCCGGGACTCCTGCGATTCCACGGAAGGGTGCAGGCACCTTGAAGACCCCGGCCTCTGTGATGACGGCAATGTCTGTAACGGGATCGAGACGGTGGTGGACGGCAACTGCGTCCCGGGCACTCCCGAGGTCTGTGACGATGGAGTAGCCTGCACCACCGACTCCTGCGACCCTGTCGCCGGATGCCGATACTCGGCCAATAACAATCTTTGTGACGACGACAACGTCTGCACCGCTGATCAATGCACGGCCCAAGGCTGTCAAAATACCCCGGATGACTCGCTCACCTGCGGTGACCAGGACCTCTGCAACGGAGAAGAGCTCTGCCGCTCCGGCCAGTGCCTGGCCGGCACGGCCCTGACCACCCAGGGCTGTCAAAATACCCCGGATGACTCGCTCGCCTGCGGTGACCCGGACCTCTGCAACGGAGAAGAGCTCTGCCGCTCCGGCCAGTGCGTGGCCGGCACGGCCCTAGAGTGTGACGACGGGAAACAAGGGACCCGGGACTCCTGCAGTCCCACGGAAGGGTGTCTCTATGAAGAAGACCCCTCTCTCTGTGACGATCACGACGTCTGTAACGGCACAGAAATCATTGTCGACGGCAACTGTGCCCCGGGCACACCACCCAGGGCTGTCAAAATACCCCGGATGACTCGCTCGCCTGCGGTGACCCGGACCTCTGCAACGGAGAAGAGCTCTGCCGCTCCGGCCAGTGCGTGTCTGGTGTCGAGAAGGTCTGTCCCGATGGCATGGACTGCGTCCCTGCGACCGGAGAATGTCAGTGTCCTTCTAACAGCGAGGTTTGCGGTGAGATTTGTGTCCCCATCGGTGAGTGCAAGTGTCAAAGGGACACCGATTGCGATGACCAGGATGTGTGCAATGGCGTTTACGTTTGTCAGGCCGGGAAATGCATCGAGACAAAACCGCCAGTTGTCGTAGAGCAGGTGGAATGTCAAAGCAGGGGTTGCAACCCGGCGACGGGGGAAATCGTTTCGGGCCCTGCAAATGAGGGGGAGCGATGCACCGACGATGGGAATATGTGCACGGAGAATATTTGTCAAAACGGGGAATGCCGGGCGATCAACAACATCGCTCCATGTGACGCCGACCAAGATGCTTGCACGGTTGGAGACCGGTGCACGGAAGGGAGCTGTGTCGCCGGCGAACCGGTGGTCTGTCCGCCGACGGAAGTCTGTTTCAAGGACACGGGAAGATGTGATTGTCTGGCGGACCAGTCTCGTTGTCTGAAGACGGGGACGTGTCTTCCTCCAACCCAGTGTCCGGAATGCGGCAACGGACGGGTCGAGGGTGACGAAGAATGTGACGACGGCAACACCACTCCCGACGACGGCTGCTCGGCGGAGTGTAAGGTGGAAGTAAAGCCAAGGTGTCTCAAAGATTCAGATTGCGACGATAAAGACCGTTGCAACGGAAAAGAGAGTTGCGTCGAAGGCCAATGCGCGGCCGGCGAGCCCCTTGTCTGCGACGACGGCAATGTTTGCACGGATGACCGATGCGAAAATGGAAAATGCCGCTTCAAATCGAATCGGGCGCCCTGCGATGACGGAAACCTTTGCACCGCTGAAGACCAGTGCGCCGGAAAGAAGTGCCGCTCCGGAAAGGCGCTCGATTGTTCGGATGCGGTTGACTGCACGGCGGATTCCTGCGACCCAGCCGAAGGGTGCAAGCATGTCACCAACGATAAGAACTGCGATGACGGTCTCGCCTGCACCGCGGACCAATGCACGGTCCAAGGCTGTCAGAATACTCCGGATGACAACTTAAGTTGCAGTGATGCGAATGCCTGTAACGGCACCGAGACCTGTCAGGCCGGCCAATGCGCGGCCGGTGAGCCCATAAACTGTGATGATGGCAAACCGGGGACCACGGATATCTGTGACCCGGCCGAAGGGTGTCAACACACACCCGATCCCGCTAACTGCAATGACGGTGATCTCTGTAACGGGCAAGAGACCATTGACCTGGCTACAGGCGAGTGCGTGGCCGGAACACCCCTTGTCTGCGACGACCAAAATCTGTGCACCGACAACGCCTGCGATCCCGCAACAGGTAAATGTCAGTTTATTCCTAACACTGCTTCTTGCGATGACCAAAACCTCTGCACTCAGGGTGACACCTGTCAAGACGGAATCTGCCGAGGGACAATTTTTTCCGTCTGCGCTGATGACAAGAACCCTTGCACAAAGGACGACTGCAGGCCCGACGTGGGGTGTGTTTATGAGCCTATCCCAGGGTGCGGTGTGATTTGCGGGAATGGAACCATAGAGGCAGGCGAAGAATGTGATGACGGCAACACGGTTTCAGGTGACAGGTGCTCGGCAGAATGCCGGGTGGAAAAGCCGGGGTGCCTCCAGGACTCCGATTGCGACAATCAAAATATCTGTGACGGTCAAGAAAGCTGCAATACGCAGACCGGCGAGTGTGCCCCCGGGGCTCCTTTAGTCTGTAATGACGGGAATATTTGCACCACAGATTCCTGTGGTCCGCAGATGGGGTGCATGTTCATGAATAATACTGACCCTTGCGATGATGGAAAGAGCTGCACGATTGGAGATCGCTGCGGCAACGGGGCTTGCACAGGTCAAAAGAAATGCGGTCTACTCGAGGAATGCAACGAACCAGCGGGCGAATGCAGTTGCCGTCTGGGTTCCTATTATTGTCAAGGCCGGTGTATCCCAGAAACATCGAAATGTTTGGGTTGCATCGAGAACTCGCAATGTGATGACCGGAATCCCTGCACCAGTGATGCCTGTGAGATATTCGTTTCCCCAGGTGGAGGCGGCGGCGGAGGCTTCTGCCAGCACTCGCCTCTGGACGGCGGTCGTTGCGATGACGGAAATGTCTGCACGGTCGACGACCAATGCCGAAACGGGAGGTGCGATTCCGGAGCTCCCAAGCTCTGTCCGGAAGGGCAGACTTGCGACGGCGTCAGCGGTGAATGCAAGGCCGGCGGAGTTCCGCCGTCAGGATGTCAATCGGACAGCGAATGTGCGGATGACGGCGTCAGCTGCACCGAGGAGCGTTGCGATGCCGGAGTCTGCCAACATGTTCCGGTCAGTGAACGTTGCAGCGGGGCATTGGGAGGAGTGATCTGCGACAAATTCCAGGGCTGTCAATGTCCGGCCGGGAAAAGGCTTTGTTCTTTCTCGAATGTGTGTGTGCCCCAGCAATTTTTTAACGTCGTTTGCAGGCAGGACTCCGCTCAATGTCCCAACGGCATTTGCACGACCGGATCGGCACAATGCAGCCAAATTGGCGGAAGGATCACTGCCTTGGAATGCGGAACGGGCTTCCAGAGCAAGTGGTGTTGTCAGTTGATAACAATTCCTGAACCTCCTCCTCCCAGAGGTTGTCAAGCCGACTCTGCTTGTGACGACAGAAATGCCTGCAACGGCATCGAGACGTGTGTCCAAGGTCAATGTCGGGCCGGACAACCCCTTGCCTGCGACGACCAGGACGCCTGCACTTTGGATTCCTGCGATACCTTAGAAGGCAAGTGCCAATTTACCGAGATGCAATGTCCGGCAGGCGAGCGATGTCAGAATGGAAGCTGCAAGCCGCTCCTACCGGGGGTCTGTTTTGATGATTTCGATTGCGGCGTCGGGGCGTGTCACGAGGTTTCAGCCGGGCAATGCGAAGAGTGCACCACCCGGACCTTGTGTGAAAGCGGCCTTTGTGTCGCTACGGGCCAATCGCCCAAATGCAGGCCGTGCAGTTGTCCAACGTCCCTGGGCGAGTGTCCGAAGGATTTCATTTGTTCTTCCCGGGGGACGGAATTCATCTGCATCAACGTGTCCCGGGCTTGCGGGGCCGGAGAAGTTAAAATCTCGGGCGATAACTGCGGCACGCCGGAATGCGTGGGCGTCTGCGAAGGGTGCCGCCCCGTTGTCTGCGGCGACACCCTCATTGATTCGCCCGAAGAATGCGACGACGGGAATACGAATTCGGGCGACGGCTGTTCAGCAGAATGCAAGCGGGAAGCCCTCACTCAAGCGCCGCCTCCCGGAGTTTGTCAGACGGACGCCGATTGTATGGATACAAACCGGTGCAACGGCGAAGAAAAATGCCAAGACGGACAATGCGTGGCCGGTGCGCCGCTTGTCTGCGATGACAGCAACCTCTGCACCACCGATTCGTGCAATCCGGCGGTGGGATGTGCTTACATACATAATAGTGAGCCGTGTGTTGACGACGGAATTCAATGCACGACCGACCAATGTCAAAATGGTTTTTGCCAACACATTCCGAATAACGGCCTCTGTCCAACGGGTGAACAATGTATTGTGGAACAACGTGGGTGTGTTGAGCTCATCCGCCCTCCCGGCGCTCCGGCTCCGCCCGCAAATTGTGGTGATGGTAGTGTTAACGGTGGTGAGCGTTGCGACCCGCCGGGACAGCCAAGCGATCGGTGTCCCCGTGATAAAATCTGTAGTTCTAACTGCCAAAGCTGCAGTCCGGCACCCCAATCCTGTGGTGACAGGATCATTGGACCTGATGAGCGCTGTGATCCCCCGGGAGAGGCGAGCGTTCGGTGTCCTAGTGACAAAATCTGCCGTTCCGATTGCCGAGGTTGCAGTCCCAAGCCCGGTGCGCAGTGCGGAGATGGAGAAATCGACCGGGGCGAACGCTGCGATCCTCCAGGCGAAAAAGGCGTCTGCGGTAAGGGCTCCATCTGCGACGTCAGCTGCACCAAGTGCGTCAACGAACCCCTCGTCTGCGGTGACGGCAAGATTACGAAGGATGAACGGTGCGATCCTCCGGGGCAGCAAGGCATCTGTAAGAAAGGTGCAATCTGCGACGTTAGCTGCACCAAATGTGTTTCCGAGCCGGTTGTTTGCGGAGACGGGAAGATCGGCAGGGGCGAGAAGTGTGACCCGCCTGGCCAACAGGGAACGTGCCGCCGGGGACGTGTCTGTTCACCCGCTTGCAATCGATGCATTGTTTCGGGAACGCCGCCGGAAACTCCTCCGGCATGCCGACAAGCTTCCGATTGCGATGACCATAACCCCTGCACGGCCGATTCGTGTGACCCACGGGCAGGCTGCCGGCATGAAGAAATACCCAACTGCGGAAAGGACTGTCGGGTAGAAATATCTGGAGGCGCCCAGGTTGGTTCGGACGGAATGTTGACGATCACCGCTCAAAGCACCTGCGAAGACAACCGTTCGGCCTCCGGTGAGATTGAGAGGGAATGGTTTGAGGAAAAAGCGGCGTGGGCTGCCGTCCAGGACGACGCAGAGGGACCTCCATGCGATGGCGAAGGATTTCACTGGTCCGTGGAGGGTCCGGCAGAAATTGTTGAAGGAGAAGGGACGCCCCGTGTCAAAATCCGGTGTAAAGAAGAGGGAAAAATTTCTGTCACTGCCGAAGGGGTTTGTTCCGGGCAGGTAGACGTGTTCACGGCCAAGTGCCCAAAGCCAAAGACGGAAAAAGCAGAAATCACCTGCACCGGCGGTATCTTGGTAAAGGGGAAAGATCCGAAGGAGGGCCTGGACCCCGCCCTCTGCTATAAAGTGGGCGACAAGGGGCTCGACAGCGATGGGACGAACTATTGGTGTGTGACGACCGAGAAAAGGGAAATCGATACCGATTGTTGCGGGGGTGACATCTCAGAATGCCAAGGCTCGGCGGAAACGATTCCCACCCTAACCTATAATAGCGGGACCCGGATTTATCGGGGGGTTCGCTGCGCTTCCACAAAAACTTCCTGTCTGGCCGGTGTCGGGACGATGAGCTCCAAAAAGTGCGGGACTGCGAAATGTCCTTCCGGATACACACCGGTGAACGGCCAGGAGGAGACAGGCGGTGAACGCTACTGGTGTTGCTCTTGTGAATCGATCGATACGGCAAAATGCGGCGGCAATTCTATCGGAAAATGCGATACTTCGGGTGCTTTGGGTACGACGGACACCGGCAGCCAGTGCGCCCGAACCATTACCGAGTCGGAGCTTTCTTCCAGCACCTCTTATGGAGAGTGCAATTGCAAATGCCACGCCTGCGAATGCGGTGACGTGGGAACCACCTGTTACAGCGTGTCTTAAAGACAGTCCCAAAACAGGGTATGCAGCTTAACACTCGCTCGCTTGAATTTGGCCTTCTTCTCTACATCGTTTCCTTTTTTCTCACCCTCGGTTCCGATTTTCCCCATCAGGTTTATGCCAGGATGTGGGCGGGAGGGACCCTCTTTGCCTTGTCCATTCCTTTGATTGTAAAGAAAATCAGGACCGGGATCCCCCAAAGTTTTGTGGTCCGTTTTTTTCTCTGTTTTCTTGCCTTTGAGTTGATCCGCTCTCTTTGTTTGAGGGGTCCTTACTTCGTTCCTTCGCTTGTTTGGTTTTTCTATTTCGGTTTTTTTATATTGAGCTATTTTTTCTTTGAAGAAAGGGGGCGCGTGAGGCATCTTTTATGGACGCTCGGCGGCTCAGGATTTTTTCTTGCCCTCAATGCGATCCCCCCCTTTTTAATCAGAGGCAGTTCCGGGTATCCCTTGACAAACGGGACGAGCGCCTTTTTTCACCCCCTCTTTTATTCTCACGAGACGGTTGCGAAATACGTGATGGGCCGCTTTGCGCACGCAAATTACACGGGCGATGTGATCGCACTTGGGTTCTTTCCGGCCCTGGGTCTTTTGTTTTACTCCCTGAATCGTCTCAGGAGAAGGAAAAGCCATTCCAAGGAAACCGCGAAGGTCTCAATGGCCTCCCTGGCCCTTCCCGCCATCTTCGTTGCGACCACCGCCCTGGCCGTTATTTGGATCCGTTCCAGGGGGACTGTCCTGTGTTTTTCAGCGGCATTTTTGGTTTACCTTTTTTGTCTCCTTCTAAAATTTCCGTCACGGACGCAAATGGTCAGCTCATTCGCAGCCCTCTTACTCATTGCAGGATTTCTGATCTGGGCCGGCGATATTCAGGCAACTTGGAAGGAATTGCAGACGGTCGAGAAAGAATTCGATGCTTCGAGACCCGCCAGCCTTTCCACCAATCGGGAAGGGGCCAAAAGGGCGTTGGCGATTTACGGGGCACATCCCCTTTGGGGGGTTGGGACCGGCGGCTATTCGAAAGTTTCCGAGCGATTTGCGACGCCGGGCACGGAACAGGACGCCATGGTCAAGTTCAAAGCCATGAGCCATTATGGGCAGCTCTTGGCGGAAGAGGGGTCGGGCGCATTTTTCTATTTTTTGTTTCTCGGGTCCTATCTTTTCGAAGTCGCGCGCGGGCTTCGAAAGACCCAGAGCCGGTTTCAATTTACGGCGGGGCTGTCGCTCTTTTCTGCCGTGCTGATGGTGCTTTTGCACGCCTCGATTCAGTACCTCATGCAGCGTTACTCAATTTCGATGCTGGTCTACATTTTGATGGGGGCAAGCCTTCGTGTTCTTCAACCCGATTTTGAGCATCGTTAAGCGGTTTTTCTCCGGATTTGCCTTTCTATTTTTCATTTCCTCCACATTGCTGGGATGTTCTCGTCAGTCTCGGATCGAGTGGGGAGAAGCTTCCGGTCAGGTGATAGAGGGTCGATTCCAGGCAAAGTCGCCGGATCCTGTTTTGGGTTCGGTGTCCGTTTCCTATTATTTGCTGGTTCTGAAACCGGTGAAAGCGCGGGAGCGTTTCCCGCTTCTCGTGGCGCTCCACGGGAGAAACGGAAACGGAAGGGACTATTTGGAAGTTTGGAGAAAAGAGGCCGAAAAGCGAAGGTTTATGGTCCTTGCCCCCAACCGGGACCAGCCTTACAGCAACGAGGTCTTTTATGGTCTTGTGAAGGAGGCGCTTAAGCATTACTCGGCTGAGAAGAAGAAGATGTATCTTGCCGGTGTCTCGGCCGGGGCCCTTGTCGGCAGATGGTTTTTAATCGCACGGCCCGCTTTTTGGCGGGGGGCCGTTTTAATCGCATCGCCCACAGGGGACCAGTGGACCACTGAAGCCGATGTGAGCCGATTTCCGCCCGTCCTATTTGTTCACGGCGAGAAGGACGGCCAGTTTCCGGTTCAGAAAATAGCCGGCCACGTGGAAACGCTGAAAAGCCGTGGTGTCCGGTCGGAATTAATCCAGGAGGCCGAAGGAGGGCACGAGCACCGCCCGGAGTGGAACGAGGAAATTTTTGATTGGATTGAGAAAAATACGTGAGGGTTTATTCTTTAATCAGGTAAGAACTTTGCGCTGTCCTCTTAACCTCCCGCTTCACGGGCGCCACGGCTGACATACAGTCAAAGTAATCCGCAAAATCCTTTTTAGCGTTTGAAACTCCGGCCAGCGAGATGGCCAGCAGCGGGAATTTGGTCAGGTTCTCGCCCGAGCTCTTTTTGGAGGGATCCTCCGTTTCGAATTCCCCGCGACGATCGGGAGCCAGGATATAGCCCCGTTCCAAATCCTCCTTCCGGTAAAGCGAGCCCACGATTTCGTTGTCGAAGCGGCGGAGGATGTGCTCGGCCAGCTCAGCGGCCCGGCCCGGCCGAGTAATGATAACGAAATCATCCCCGCCCTGGTGTCCCAAAAAGTCACCCTCAACGCCCTTCTCCCGCATTGCCGATTTGAGGAGATTCGCCGTTTTCTTGATACATTCATCGCCCCGGGCCAGGCCGTAATGGTCGTTAAAAATCTTGAAGCGGTCGAGGTCCGCGTGGAAAAAAACAAACTTCTGCCTCTCATGGATCCGCTTCTGCAGCTCATGGAAAATGTCGTTATTTCCCGGCAACTGGGTGAGGGGATTAGAGTCTTCAGCCCGTTCCTTCATCTCCTTCAGTGCCCCGCTCATATGGTTGAAGGTATCTGCTAATTCCTCGATTTCATCGCCCGTGTAGATGGCTACCTTTTGCCCCAGCTTGCCTTTGAGGATGTCCCGGGTGGCCTGATTGAGGGCTTGGATCGGTTTGACGATGGAATGGGTCAGCCCGCCGGCAATCAGGAAGCCCGTCAACAGGGTGAAAAGGACCATGACGGTCAAAGCTCCCATGGATTTTTCCAAAGCCAGCCTGAGGTTTCCGAGCGGGAAGCTTACTTTAGCGATGTAAACCCGTTCCCGGACTGAACTTGTCACCGGAATGAAGGCGTTTAGTTTTTGGCTCTGTTTGTCGATCTCCAAAAGAGGAGGTTTCCCCTCCTTTTTGGCAAGGAGGCTTCCTTCGGCGGCTAGGAGATCGCCGGAGGAAAAGAATTCACCCTGCTTGGAAAAAAGCACTTCACGGGTTAGGGGGTCGAAGAGGAGAAGCTCGGAAGCGCCGTAGGCCTCCTGGGCCCTGTTGACTTCTGTTTCCAGGAGGCGGGGGTTCTCGAAATTGCCCGGTTCACGCAGGACACGGATCAAGCGCTGGGTGATCGCCTGAAGAGAAGAGCGGCTTTGGATTTCGTAAACTTTATTGAGGAACAACAATTGGTTCGTGAGCTGGATGGCGGCAAAGGAACAAATCAGGAGAATGAGCGGAAAAATCAGCCGGAGCGAAATTCTTAAGAAGAGGGTCGTTTTTCTGTTAGCCATCGCGAGAGAGTCTGATTTGGGAGCATTCTACCGTTTGAAGGGTGCGAAGTCACCAAGTCAATCGAACGACTTTTAAGACACGGACCGGATAACGTAACAGCCGACCAGAAGATAACTTGACGCTGGTTTAGGCCATCGACTATTATTTTGTCGGCCATTCATAGGGTATCATTAAATCAAGGGGGGCTTTGATGAGGAAGGTGACAGCCGGCCTGGGAGCGACAGCAGGTCTCATCGCTCTTCTTGTATTTGCTTTCAGCCTCTACGGCCATTTTGCGGTTGATTATTCCCTGGAAAGCCTAAAACAATCCCTCGAGTCTGCCCCTTCCGATATTGCTTCCGAGGTCGGGAACGGAATTTATCAAGCCAATCTTGAGAGCCTTGCCTTTGAAGAACTGACCCGCAAGAAAGCGGATCTCAAAACCCTGCTGCTCCTGGAGCACGCCACCCGTTCGATCCGTGATGCGGTGGAAGAATCAGGTTACAGCCGGGCCGGCGTTTATCTCTCGGAAGTCGTCAGGGAAAAAAATGCCCAACGGGGCCTGGCCTTGCAGATGGGAGACGCGGTTTACAATTTTGCGAGGACCGTTCTAAGAGTGGTTCAGGATTTGTGGGAGTATTTCCTGAGAAAGCTGAATCTGGGTCCCCCGGCGGGCCGGCTGGAAGGCGCGGGTGTTTTACTGTTGGGCGAGGCCGGACGCATGGAGCGTGACTGGAAGCTGGAGGAGGCAGGCCGCTACTATCAGGAATTTTTGGACCGTTACCCGGGTCGGCCGGAGCGGGGCTTTGTGATGGTTTCGCTGGCCCATGTTCTCATCAAACAGGGACGGTTGGACGAGGCCGAAAAGCTGCTCAAGAAGGTTCGAAGAGATTTTCTGGGGTCCGGCGAAGAGGTGGCGGCAGCCAGATTTTTGGTCCGTGTCGATGCCCTTCGCAAACAGCAATCGAGAATTCCTTCGCTCGAGAGCTGGATCCAGGAGAACCCGGACCGGTTTTTTAAGGAGGAGGGAGGGCTTGAACTGGCCCTGATCTATCTGGCAACCTATCAAGTCAAACCCGCCCTTTCGATCCTGGAGAAGCTGGAAGCGGCCCCGGACCCGAGCATCCGGACGAAATCACTTTTTTATCAGGGGTGGATCCACAAATGGAGGGGGGACTTTGAAAAGGGGAAAGAGATTTTGGAGCTGCTGGGCAGAGAGGTCGGCCTGGCCGAGGATTTAGAGACTGCCACGCAGGCTGAACTTGCCGGGATTTATTACGAGCAGAAGGAATATGAAAAGGCCCTCGAGAAATACGAACAAGTTTCGGTCAGAAAAGGACCTACGGCCCTCAAGGCGCTCTCGGAGCTTGAGCAGCAGAATATTTATGCCTTTGGACTGAATAAATTGGAAGAGGCAAAGGACCGTATCGAGAGACTGGAGACGGCGCTTCCGGCGTCCCCCGCTTTGCAGCACGTCAAAAAGCGTTTGGAAGAAGCGCTCAACCGGAGCTTGCGGGACCAGGCCTTTTTGGCGCTTTCAGAAAAACAGATCGATTCCGCCGAGAAGCTTTTTCGGGACTACTTGAAGCGATTTTCCCGGGACGGGGTGGCCCACAGCGGACTCGCCTCCATCCAGGTCCTGCGGGGAAATCTGAATCAGGCCCTCGAGGAGGCGGAAACGGGTTTCGGGCTGACGAGGGATGAGTACACCACCAGCATCCTGGCCTACGTGTATGAAAAGCTTGGGCAGCTCGATAAATCAGAGAAATATTACGAGATCGCCGTCAGCATTTTTCCTTCTTACCTGGCCGCCCGGTTTAACCTGGCCCGGGTGTATATCACTTCCGGACAGTATCGGGAGGCGGACCGCCTCCTGCGCGAAATGGAGAAGCGAAAGGGAAAATATTCATCTTTGATACGCGCCAAGCTCTTGAACAATCAAGGCTGCGTGCTCTGGGCGGAAGGAAATGAGAAAGAGGCAAAACGCTTTTTTGAACAGGCCTTGAAACAGAAGCCGGGCCTGCGTGAGGCTCAGGATAATTTGAAGCTGGTGGTCGGACGAGGATCTGTTTTAACAGCGTCTCTCGAATAATGAAGTGATCAAAAAAACACCCCGCTTCTTGGCAAAAGTGGTCTGGGCGGTTGTAGGGTTTGTTGCTTTATTGGGGGTGGGGTGGGCGGCGAGTGATCAGGGCGAAGAGCCGGCGATTCCGGCTGAAGCCGTTTCCTCCGCACGAACCTGGGAAGAGGAAAAACAATTGCTGGCTTCACAGAAGGGAGCTTTCGAAGAAGAGACCCAGCTGCGCCAAGAACTTGAGCGGTTACAAAGGGAGCTTCTCAGCTTTCCCAAGAAGCGCCGTTATCGAGTCGGCTGGGATTCCGAAATGACCTATGATGCGAACCGGGACGGCAGTCGGATTAGTGACAACCCGAAGTCAAAAGGAGAAACCACGTTCCGGATCAAACCCTTTGCGTCCTACGATTTAAGCGGCCGGAAGACCGACGTCCGGCTGGAATACGGCTGGAGCCGGACTTACGGAGTGAAGATCCAGACGGGCGATCTCATCAATCAGGATTTAAACCTTCGAGTGGGACGAAAAATTTTTAAAAAGACCTCTCTGACCCTGAACGACCGTTTCGCCCTGAAGGGTCAGCGCTCGACCCGTATCGAAGAAGTGAAACGTTTGACGTGGGACCAATCGCACCGGGCGGGTCTCACTTACGAAATGACCCCGAAGATCCAGATGGTGCTGGAATCGGATTACTCGCGGACCGACCATCCCCACGAAGAATTTGACCAGGACACGACCTATACCTACGCCTGGTCCCCGACCGCATTTTTCCAGGTGACCCCCAAAAGCCGTTTTTCAGCCGCCTACCGGATGAGTTTTAACGAGTCTCCGGTCGAGACCGGCGATGCAATCACGCATCAGATCCGGGGGAGTTACGCCTTCAAGGTGACTCCAAAATCTTCGGCCTCGGTTGACCTGGGATACTCCATTCAAAACCCCGCCTCGGCGGCGGCCTCCACCTCGGACTCTACCGTCGTCAGTCTGGGCTACCTTTGGCAGATCACGCCCAAGTCAGGATTTCGCTTGAACTACTCACGGACTTTTACGGATTCCACCTCCGATTCTGTGACGACGCTTATCCAGACGGGGACCGACTCCCGTTCGGATTCACTGGGCCTGGCCTTCGGCTTCCGTCCCCATCGAAAGGCAAGCACGGAATTGTCGTTCAATGGATCCCACAGTCGGACGAAAACAGCAGGCGGGGATGCCACAGGCACGAAGACCCGTTCCTGGACTTACCCCTTTCAGGTTTCCACAAATCTCAGTCTGGCGCAGTGGGTGAGTATGACCATCAGCTACACGTACACCCATCAAATTTCGGATGAGAGAGAATTGCAGGAAGTCCGCGATCACGCATTGGTCGTGACTTCCAACATTAGCTATTAAGGCCATCGAGATGAAGAATCATTTTTTTATCACGGGCGTCTTATGCGGGATTATTTTTGCGGGTTCGGCGCTCTTTTCGGCGCCGAAGCTCTTTTCCGAGGCAGAAGAGAAAGGGGGCCTCTTTGATAAAGTGCGCCAGCTGGCCTCTGACATCGACCCCAAAACTCAGCGCAAGAAGGCGCACCGGATCGCTGTCGGAGACAAGATGAAGATCAAGGTTTATCCCGAAGACGAATATGTCAAAGGGGGCGACTGGGAGGTCTCCAGCGAGGGGACGGTGACGCTGAATCTGATCGGGAAGATCTTCGTCGAAGGAAAGACGGTGGCCGAGGTGGAGCGTGAAATGACGGAACTTCTTGCAAAGGACTTTTTGGTCAATCCGGTGGTGGTGGTGGAAGTGGACGAAACGGAGCAATCGAACACGTGTGATCCGCGCCAACGCCGAGGCCATCATTTCAGGCAAGGAGGCCGATGTCGAGCTACAGCCGGACGATGTGATTCATGTGGGGGAGAGCTTTTTCTGATGGAATCTCCAGGCGCCCCGTCGCCGGGCGGTTTTACCCTTCCTTATTACGAGACGGCCGAACGGCCGTTTGATTTCAAACATTATTTCTTCCTCGTTAAGAAGAATGCCACGCTTGTCATCACTTTCCTCGTGATGGGGGCCACCCTGGCCACCATTCAGGTCTCCCGGCTTTCCGACCAATATCAGGCCCGGACGCAGATCCTGCTGGAAAGGCCTCGTGGAGGAGCCACGCAGGTTTCACAGGCAGCCCTGGAGCCGGACATTTTTTGGGAGGATTATTACGTGACCCAGGAAAATATTATTCTGGGAGACACCGTGCGCCGGGAGGCGGCGGATGAGATGAAGCTGGCGGAATATTTCAACGTTCGAGACCTGGAAATGGCTGCGACCCGGATCAAAGAATACCTGCAGGTCAAGCGAATCAAGGGGAGCCGGCTCTTTGACATCACGGCAACCTCCGACGACCCGCAGTTTGCGATGACGCTGGCCAATACGGTGGCCCGGGCCTACATCCGGAAGAATTTCGAAAACCAACTCTACTACTCGAAGGAATTGCTGACCTGGCTCCCCCGGGAAGGGGAGGAGCTGATTACGATTGAAGACCCCTTTGGGACGGTCAAACAGCTGACCCGGGATGAACTGATCGAATCGCTTCCCTCAGTCCGGACCGACCCCACGGTCCGGGAGCTTCGGGGAAAGGTGGTCCAGCTGGAAACGGAAATTGAAGAGATGATTAAAGAATACCGTGAAAGACACCCCGTGGTGGTGAAGGCCCGGGCCAAACTGAAGTTCCTCCAGGAAAGCCTGGCGTCCGAAAAGATGCGGGTCGTGGAAAATTTAAAACAGCAGGCCACGGGGCAGTATCAGGTGTCGCATGCCCGGATCGTGGAGGAGGCCCAGTTGCCCAAAGGCCCCGTCGGACCGGCAAGGTCCCGGATGGTCTTGAGGACGCTCGGAGTCGAATTCGCCGTGATCTGTCTTTTTATCTTTCTCTGGGATTATTTCGATGACTCCATCCACTCTCCCGACGACTTGGTGCGCAAGGGAATTTCCCTTGCCTTCCTGGGGCCCGTGCCCCTCCTCAAGAAGGAGGAGGTGCCCCGGCAGGAACGGGCCTTGATTGCGCATTACCAGCGGCACTCGGCCATTGCGGAATCGTTTCGCTATCTGAGGGTGGCGATCAACTTCTCGGCGCCGCCCGAGGCGTTGAAGAATCTTCTCTTTACGAGCTGTCTCGAGCATGAAGGGAAATCTTTTATCGCTCACAACATTGCGGTTTCGCTCGCCCAGGACGGGAACCGGACCCTTTTGATTGATGCGGACCTGAGAAAGCCGGTGGCCCACCGGGTCTTCGGAATGGAGAATTTAAGCGGCCTTTCGAATTATCTGACCAGTGAGATTACGCTCGACTCCGTCGTCCGCCAGTCCTTTATTGAAAATCTTTCAGTGATTGTGGCCGGTCCGGTTTCTCCGAACCCGGCTGAGATTCTGGCCTCGAAGAGGATGGCGCAGCTTTTGGAGACGGCCCGGCAGCGCTTCGACCGGATCATCATTGATACGACGCCTTTGACGGGAATTGGAGACCCGCTGGTTCTGGGAACTCTGACAACCCATATTGTGATGGTCATCCATGCCGCCAAGACGCCGGCCGATTTGATTCAGAAGTCAAAGGAAATTCTCGAGAAGAGCGGAATTCGAATCATTGGGTGTATCTTGAATTCAGTTGATTTGGAGAAGGAGCGCTACGGGGGTTACTACAAATTCTATTACAAAACCTATGGCGGCTATTACGCCACCAAAAGGGCCGAAGAAAAACCCGAAGCCCCGGCGGCCCCGGCTTAGAACCTCTTCTCACCTCGCCCGTTTCCCCCGAGATTGCGATTGACAGCCTCTCACGCTGTGCAATAATACCTCCACAAAAACTTGCCCGAGGACCGCTGTAACTTCTTTAAATTCATTAGGATACAATGAGGAAAATTATTTACTTCGACCATAACGCCACGGCTCCGGTCCGGCCGGAGGTCCTCGAGGCCATGGCTCCCTTTTGGCGGGAATTTATGGGGAATCCTTCGAGCATTCACCAAGCCGGCCGTCTTGCGGACAAAGCGGTCCGTGAGGCCCGGAGGGAAACGGCGCATTTTTTGGGGGCCGAGGAATCCGAAATCATTTTTACAAGCGGCGGCGCTGAGTCGAACAATACGGTTTTCCGGAGTGTTATCTCGACCGAAAAGGGGAAACGGGAAATCGTAACGACCACCGTCGAACATTCCACGGTTTTGAAGCCGGTCCGTGCCCTTCAAGAAGAGAGAATCGAAGTAACCTTCCTTCCCGTTGATGAGTCGGGGGCGCTCAATCTTGAGAAGCTTGAGGAATCCCTGACACCCGAAACGGCCCTTGTCTCGGTCATGATGGCCAATAACGAAACCGGGGTCCTTTTTCCCATCGAAAAAATCGGCCGAAAGGTCCGGGAAAAGGGAATCCTTTTTCATGTCGATGCGGTCCAGGCGGTCGGGAAGATTCCGGTTTCACTCCGTTCCCTTCCGGTTGATTTTCTTTCGCTCTCGGCCCACAAGTTTGGCGGCCCCAAAGGGGTGGGGGCCCTCTATCTCCGGAAAGGGACCCCTTTCCGCCCGCTCCTGGTCGGCGGTGCGCAGGAGCGGGGACGGCGTGCGGGCACACAAAATGTTCCGGGTATCGCCGGATTGGGAGCGGCGCTTAGAGGATTGAAAGAGGGGATGGACGGGGAAAGTCAAAGGGTAAAAGATTTGCGGGACGATTTTGAAGAAAAGGTGTTGAGAAAAATTCCCTCGGTCCAGGTCAATGGAGACCGGCAAAACCGCCTCCCCAACACGTCCAATCTGGCGTTTGAGGATGTGGACCAGGAGGCCCTTCTCATCCTTCTGGACGAAGCGGGTCTTCGGGCCTCTCAGGGTTCAGCGTGCTTCTCCGGATCGCCGGAGCCCTCCCATGTCTTGAGGGCCATGGGATTTTCTGAAGCCAGGGCAAAAAGTTCCGTCCGTTTCAGCTTTGGGGCGGAGAATACCCGGGAAGAAGTGGGCGTGGCGGTGGAGCTTCTTGTCGGCTTTGTCGGCCGCCTGAGAAAAATCGAGCTGGAACATCAACACCCCCATTCTGTTGTAAGATAACCCCCGATGAAGACCCTCACGAAAGAAGAAATTCTTGATTCCCTGAAGGCCGTGAAAGACCCGGACCTTCACCGGGACATTGTTTCGCTCGGGATGGTCAAGGCGGTTGAAGTCACGAACGGCCGGGTTTCCATTCATGTGGAGCTCACGACCCCTGCTTGTCCTTTGAAGGAACAGATCAAGGCAGACGTCCGGAAGGCTGTCTCATCCCTGGCGGGGGTCCAGGACGTCTCGGTTGAAATGTCCTCCCAGGTGCGGCAGGGCGGCCCGGCTCTCCAGCAGAAAACTATCCCCGGCGTCAAAAATATCATTGCCGTGGCGAGCGGCAAGGGCGGCGTGGGAAAGTCCACGGTGTGTGTGAACCTGGCCGTGGCCCTCGCAACAATGGGGGCCAAAGTGGGTTTGCTCGATGCCGATATCTACGGCCCCAATATCCCATTGATGCTGGGCATTCCGGTCGGCCGGCGGCCGGGTGTCACAGAAGATGAAAAACTTATTCCGATTGAGGCCTGCGGCCTCCGGGTCATTTCGATGGGAGTTTTGGTCCCTCCGGACTCTCCCATGGTTTGGCGGGGGCCGATGCTTCATAGCGCCGTGACTCAATTTTTGCAGAAGGTGGCGTGGGGCGAGCTCGATTATCTTTTTGTCGACCTCCCGCCCGGGACCGGCGATGTGCAGCTTTCACTCGTTCAAACGGTTTCCGTGACCGGGGCCGTTATCGTCACGACGCCCCAGGAAGTGGCCTTGATGGATGTCCGCAAGGGGATCGCCATGTTCCAGAAGACGAACGTGGCCATTCTGGGCGTGGTTGAAAACATGAGTGCCTTCGTTTGTTCTCATTGCGGTGAGGAAACACCGATTTTCAGCCGGGGCGGCGGCAGAACGGTGGCTGAAAAATCGGGCGTGCCCTTCCTGGGGGAGATTCCCATCGACCCCCGGATTCGGGAGGGGGGTGACACAGGGAGGCCCTTTGTGACGGCCTCACCCGACTCGCCGGCGGCCAAGCAATTTCTTGCCGTGGCCGGGGTCTTGGCGCAGCAGGTGAGTATCGTCGACATTCTCGGCTCAAAGGCGGAGGTGAAATAAAATGGAAGAAACCTTCTTCGTGCAATCTCAGGAAACCCGGATGGAAGATTTGATTCGGGAGCTTTTGGTGCGTTTGGGGGAAGACCCGAACCGGGAAGGCCTCTTTAAAACTCCCCAGCGGGTGACCGCCTCCCTCAAATACCTCACGCATGGGTATCGTCAGGATATCGAAAAGGTGCTGAACAACGCCGTCTTTGAGGAGAATTACGATGAGATGGTGGTCCTAAAAGACATCGATGTCTTCAGCCTGTGCGAACACCACCTTCTCCCTTTTTATGGAAAGGCGCACGTGGCCTATATCCCTCAGGGGAAAATCATCGGCCTCTCCAAAATTCCCCGGGTGGTGGAGGTCTTTGCCCGGCGTCTTCAGGTGCAGGAGCGGCTGACAAGCCAGGTGGCCGATTGCCTGATGACGGCCCTCCGTCCCTGCGGCGTGGGGGTCGTGATTGAGGCCCTGCACCTTTGCATGGCCATGCGGGGGGTCGAAAAAAGAGATGCTTACTGCATGACGAGCGCCATGCTCGGGAGTTTCCGGGAGAGCGAAAGGGTGAGAGGGGAATTTCTGAGCTTGATCGGAAAGAAGTGTTAAGCCTGCCGCTGTCTTTCTAGTTCCTCGACCCGGGCCCGGAGTTTTCGGATTTCCTGCAGCATTTCCGCCGAGCGCCCCTGGGCGGCGATTTGTTTTCGGCCCTCTTGATAAGGCCGGGCGGGCGCTCCAATCCAAATCTGCTTTGGAGGAATTTTTTTTCCCGAGGGGACGCCTGTCTGGGCTCCCAACATACTGTGGTCACCGATCTCGACGTGGTCCGCCAGCCCGACCCGCCCTCCCATCGTGACGAAAGAGCCGATCGTTGAACTTCCTGAAATTCCCGTCTGGGCGGAAATCACCGTGTGCGGTCCGACGGTGACATTGTGGGCGATCTGGACGAGGTTGTCGATTTTGGCCCCCCGGCCAATCCGGGTGGAGCCCACCGTGGCCCGGTCAATCGTAGAACAGGCCCCGACTTCAACCTCATCTTCAATCACGACGTTGCCCACCTGCGGGACTTTTACCTGTCCCTGGGGGGTGGCCACGTAACCGAAGCCGTCGGCGCCGATCACAGAACCCGCATGAAGGACGCATCGGTTTCCAATCACGGCGTTCTCATAGATCATCACGTGCGGATGGATGACTGTCTTTTCTCCGACTTTGACCCCTTGATCCAGGTAACTATAAGCCCGGACCACGGAGCCGGTCCCGACCTCCACACCCTCGCCGATAAAGGCAAAGGCCTCTACGGTCACTCCAGGAGCGAGGCAGGCTGACGGGGCGATCGAGGCCTGAGGGGAGACGGTGCCGGGAAAGGCACGGGGAGGAAAGAAAAAATTCAGAAGCTGGGCCCACGCCACCTTGGGCTGCTCTACCTGAATCAGAGGTTTTTTGGAACTTTGGATTTTCGGCGGCACAATCAGGCAGGCGAGAGGGGTCGCCTCCATTTCTCCGAGACGTTTCGGATCTTCCAGAAAGGCGATGTGGCCCGGGAGCGGGCGCTCGACATTGGTAATTCCGTCAATGACCGTTTTCCCGTCACCCACAACCCTGCCTTGAATCAAACCGGCCAGTTCAGCAACCGTCTTTGTCATCAGGGGGCACAGTATAACATTTCTAGGTTTTCGGGCGGTAGACCTCTATCCGGGCCCGCTGGAAAAGGTCGAGCATCCATCGTTTGAGTTCTTCTTCCGGGTTCTCGCCCGGCCTTTTGCGGACTTCTTCCAGGAGCTTGCGGACCCCGAGGTGCTCCCGGACCTGGTTTTCGAAATCACGGGGCTCTTCACGCAGGGCGGAACGGACCCATTGGTGATATTGGTTTGAAGTGGCAATGAACTCCTTTTTCTGGCCGAGGAGCTGGCCCACGGCGTCTCTCACTTCCTCGTCCGTCACCCGGATCTTTCGGGCCCGGGCTTCCCGGGCAAGCACCAAAAATTCCCACGTCCGTGCCTCAATTTGTTCGGGGTCGGGAGGAGTATTCCCTTCCTCGGGCGGAGCAAAAATTTGAACGGTCCGGTTGGCCATGAGGTAATCTTGAAAAGAAACCTCCTTTCCAAAAATCCTTCCCGGCGAGCGGTTTGCCTCCTGAAACTGAGTGGAGACCGCAAAGCCGCCCCAGGCCACGAAGGTGACGAGGACGGCCCAGATCACGACTTTTGTTTTTTTTCTAAGAAATTTAAGCATCTTCCTTGTAAGTCGAGACGCCTGCTCTAAAGAGAACCGGAACCCCCCCAATTCGGCCGACATCGGCCGAATTAGGAGGTCACCAAAATCGGCGTCAGCCCGCCACGCCGGGCCACGTTGACCACTTTTCGTTCGGACATTCGCCCCACGATGCCGAGCCCCTCGGGGGAGGCGAAAAAACCGGAAACCACATAAAGGTCTTTTTGTCTCGCCCGGAGACCGTCGGGGCGGAAAAATGTCTTTTTTCTGAGTTTGCCGAGCTGTTGAATGACCCACTCACCGGATTCCCGCAGGGCGGTTTCGATCTTTTTCTCCCAGGACCGTCGGGTTAACTCAATACCGAACGCAACCCCTTGCCCGCCGTAAAGCCGGTTGGGCTTGAGGACAAGGCCGGATTGGTTCTTGAGGACAAAAGGAATCAAGTCGACGGGACTTCCCCGGGGATTGATGGTTTTTCTTTCCCGGAGGAGACGAGTCCAGAGGATGTGCTGCTTGAAAAGTTTGCGTTCCGCCGGCGTAAAGGCCGGGGCGAATTCAGGGCTTGTGAAAACCTCAAAAGCGCTCTTGTGGTCGAACTCTCCCTCCAGAGACGACACCACCTGTCCACGGCAGAACGCCAGCTCGAGGGCGGCAAGGCTGTGCCCCTTTTCCTCCATCAGACAAAGTTCGGAAAGGGTCGTGTCCCGGTAAATGACGTCGATCTTTTTTCCACGGGCGAAGAGATCACCACCCCGAAGGCGAAAATCCGTCGGTTCCGTGACGATCGCTGTATGACCCAGCTTCCGGTAGAGCTGGGCCAGGCGTTCAAATTCGACATAGTTGGACCCGCTGGCCTTTTCCATGGCGAGGGCGATGACGCCCCGGGTCCGTCCCAGTTTTCTACGTTGGGAAAGGAGGACACCCAGAAGAAGCCGTCGCATATCGTGGTTGGGCCGGGGCCGGAAGCGCCGGTCAATTTTTTGAAGTTCCGGGACCACGGTTTTTAGAATGACATCTTCCGTGGCGGGGCCATACCAAAGGCCCCCGACCCCAACGCCGTTGACCTCAAAGAAGGAGAACCCTTCCTTCCACTCTTGGGGCCCAAACGTGGTGTTGGCGTCCCAACGTGAGACGAGCGGCCCCTTCACGTAGCCTTTTTTCCGGAGGAGCGAAAGCCAGTCAATCTCCCGGGGTGAAAACGGAAAAATGGGGGCAAGCGTTGGGTTTTGAAAATAAAGAGGCGCTATTTTCTGAAAGGCGCCGTCCAGGACCCGAAGAGTCTTCCAAAGCGTATTTCGAATCCCGGCCGGGACCAATCGAGGGCGGAGGGTGACCGTGATGCTCGTGGTCTTTCCCCGCTCGTCCTGATAAGTCAGGCCCGAGGAGGGAGCGAGCCGGCCGAGTTTTTGGCTGAGCCGGTCCAGTGTGGATTTGGGTAACTGGCGGAAAAGGTCGTAAATAGAAGGGGTCATGTCGGGCAAGTTTACTCAAGCGACCCCGCAAACTCAATGGAAAAACTCCTTTTAAAGCTGCAGAATTCACTGGGCCGCCTCTCCTGTGAGGATGCGGATTTCCGCTATGTGGAACTCGAGCGGATGCGCCTCCGGTCCAAAAACGGGATCCTTGAGGAGGCGAAAGAGACTTTTTCACGGGGGATCGGATTCCGGGTCCTGAACGGGGGCGCCTTCGGGTTTTCGGCGACTTCCGATCTTTCCGAAAAGTCCGTTCTCAAGCACCTGAAAATTGCCTACGAGTCAGCGCAGCGTTTTTCGAAGATCCGCCACACAGAAGTGAAATTGGCGTCCGCCAAGCCCGTCAAGAGCCGCTGGGTCATGCCGGTCGCCAAGGACCCGTGGAAGTTGGGCCTCAAGGAGAAAATTGGCCCCGTGATCGAAGCAGAAAACAGGCTTTGCTGGCAGGAGGGCATGGACTCTGCCGCAAGCCTGCTCGATTTCACCCGGAAGCGGATTATTTTCGTTTCCAAGGGAGGAAGCTGGATCGAGCAGGTGCTTTACCGGACCGGCGGCTGGATTTACGGCGAAACCTGGGTGGAAAGCCGAGCCTTCTCGGGAGGGGGGTCTGAAAAGATTCGCCGAAGCTGGCCGGGCCCGAGCGGGCTTTTTCTCGGCCAGGGTTATGAGGCCATCGAAAACTTGAAATTTATAGAAGAAACCGGACGGCTGGCCGAGGAGTTAAAGGAACTTCGCAAGAGCCCGGAGGCCCCCACGGGAAATTTCGATTTGATTCTCAAGGGATCGATTCTGGCGCTTCAAATTCACGAAACCTTTGGCCACGCCTCGGAGTCTGACCGGGTTTATGGTTACGAGGACAATTTCGGCGGCAGGACGTTTCTCAATCCCGGCCTTTTGGGAGGGGCGCCGGTGGCCTCCCCGGCCGTCACCCTTGTGAGCGATGCCGGACCAAACCTCGGACCCGGCACCGGAAGTTTTGCCTACGATGACGAAGGGGTGAGCGCAAAAAGAATTGAGATTGTGAAGCGGGGCATTTTTACCGGCTATCTCACGAGCCGGGAGACGGCCAGCTTTTTAAATCAGCCGGAATCCACAGCCAACATGGTGGCGGAGGATTGGTCCCATTACCCCTTGATTCGGATGACCAATACGAGCCTCCTGCCGGGGCGTGGCTCCCTCCCGGATCTGATTCAGGACATCCGGGAGGGATATTTGCTCGACAATGAATTGAGCTGGTCCATCGATGAGATGCGGCTTGATTTCCAGATCGGGGGAGAAGCGGGATACCGCATTCATGATGGAAAGATCAAGGGCCTGGTCCGTTTTCCGGTCTACCACGGCAATACCCTCGATTTTTGGAAGTCGTGCGACCGGGTCGCCGGAAAAGAGGAGTGGCGGTTCTGGGGCTTCCCCGATTGCGGCAAGGGCGGCCCCTATCAGGAGGCCTTCACGGGACATGGCTTGAGCCCGGCCCGCTTCCGAAACGTCCGGTTCGGGAGAGAATGATGCTCGATCGAATTCGAAAAGCGAGCCGCCGGATTTTAGATCACGCCGAAGGCCTGCCCCTTCAAATTTTTATCCGGGCAAAGAAGGGGATTCTGGCCCGCTTTACGAATAATGGCGTTCACCAAAACGGTTTCCAGGAAATTTTTTCCTACACGCTCCGCCTGCTGACTTCCTCAGGACCGGTCTTTGCCGAATCCAACGATGTTTCCGAATTAGGCATTCAGGAAACACTCCGCCGGCTCCGGACCGTGGCCCCGGACCCTGAGCCGTTTTCGCCCCCTCCCAAGGCGGACACTCCGAAGAAAAGGGAGCATTTCCCTTTTCCCTTGGAGAAAGCCCCCGAGCGGGCCGCTCAAGCCGTCCAGGAAGCCGTGGGGATCCTTCGACGGGCGCAGGCGAGCGCCAACGGATATTACTCAGCCTACGAGCGGTTTTTTTATCTCTCAAATCCTGAGGGGCTCGAACTTTTTCATCCAACGACGGCGGTCCGTTTCGGAGTGACTGCCATTAAGGGAGGGGGGAAGGGATACTTCAGTTTTTACCATCCGGACCCCTGCAGGCTCGATGTCCCGCACGTGGTCCAAGAGTCGCTTCGGGTGGCGGAGGCGGCCTCTCGTCAGGAGATTCCGGTCCCCCCGGGTGAGTATGAATGCATTTTCTCTCCCCGGGCTTTCCTGGAATTAATCGAACCTTTAAGGCGGCATTTCGACGCCCGTCTCACTCAAGACGGAAAAAGTGTGTTCACGGGACTTCTCGGAAAGCAGGTTTTTTCCAAAGAGTTTACGATGCGGGAAGACTTGGGGCATCCCCGCCAGTTTGGAATCCCTTTCGACAGCGAAGGCCATTCCAAACGAAGGGTCGACCTGGTCGAGGGAGGTGTCTTGAAGGGGCTCCTCGGAGAAGGGCACAGCACCCGGGGACTTCTCGAACACCCGTTTTATCCTCAAAATCTCGTGGTCGAGGAAGGAACGTTTTCCTTGCAGGAGCTTTTTGAAAAAATTGAACGTGGGATTTTCATCAACAAGATTTGGTATCACACGCTCGTTCGGGAACCTGCGATGGAGGTCACGGGCCTCGCTACGGCCGGCAGCCTTTATCTCGAAAAGGGGCGGATCGTTGGGCGGGCCGTCCACCTTCGCTATCACGATTCCCTTTTTTCGATCTTGAATTCCGTGGCCGGCGCCAGCCGGGAACAAATTCTTCTCAAAGACGGTGAAATGGGGGCCGCCCTGTTTCCCTATCTCTGGGTTTCCCGCTTGCGGGTGGTCTGAGGCCCGTGGTTATTTCCGATCGCCGTCGGCCGTCAAAGATTTACCCCGGGTGTCGATAATACGGTGGAAAGGACTCTATAGGGTGAGTCAACCTGCAGTAGAAATGCGACAAGCGCCGCCCGTCTCAACGCTTCCAACCGAGTGGGGAGTTGAGGCGAGGCGGCGCCAGCTTTTTGGGGAGGCCACGGACGCCGAGTGGAACGACTGGCGCTGGCAGCTTCGCCGGGCCGTGACGTCCCTCGATGCCGTCCTCGCCTACGGGAAACTCCCCGAGTCGGAACGGGCTGTGCTGGCCCGTGTGATTCAAAAATATCCGGTGATAATCCCGCCTTACTATCTTTGCCTCATCGATTTTGAGAATTCTGCCGATCCGATCCGGCTTCAATCCTTTCCTGCCCGGGAAGAAATTGAAAAGGGAAATTGGGGTGAGCCGGACCCCCTGGAGGAAGAAGAGGACATGGGGGTCCCGGGCCTGGTGCATCGCTACCCCGACCGGGTCCTGATGCAGGTCACGAACCTTTGTCCGATGAACTGCCGTCACTGCACCCGCAAGCGGGAGTGGGAAGAGGGGATCTGGATGCGCTCCGATCAGGAAATTGACCGGATGGTGGACTATCTCGCCCGGACGCCCAAGGTTCGTGATGTTTTAATTTCCGGGGGAGACCCCCTCGTCCTCTCCACCGCCAGGCTTGAAAATATTCTGGCGAAGCTGAGGACCCTTCCCCATTTGGAAATTCTTCGGATCGGCACCCGATTCCCCGTGGTCCTGCCCCAGAGAATCGACACGGGGCTGGTGGAAATGCTTTCAAAATACCGGCCGCTTTGGGTCAACACTCATTTCAATCACCCCCGGGAAATCACCCGGGAAGCCGCCCGGGCCTGTGACCGGCTCCAGCGGGCCGGGATTCCGATGAATAATCAAAGCGTGCTTCTGAGGGGAGTGAATGACAGCGTGTCTGTGATGAAAGAGCTTTGTCACGGCCTCCTCAAAATCGGGGTCCGGCCCTACTACCTCTACCAATGCGATCCCGTGAAGGGGGCGGAGCATCTTCGGACCTCTCTTTGGAAGGGCGTCGAGATCATCGAGGGTCTTCGGGGGCACACCACCGGCTTTGCCGTCCCGCAATTTGTGATTGACACCCCGGGCGGGGGAGGCAAGATTCCGGTCGGACCCAACTACCTCGTTTCCGTCACGGAAGACGGCGTCATTTTGAGAAATTATGAGGGCCTCATTTTTGAATACAAAGATCCTGTCCGTGAAGGCCGAACGGCGGAAACGGACATTCGGCACCGTTCCTTTCACCTGAGTGAACGATTGGCCCGCCGGCGGGCCAATTACGGGAGGCCTCGGGGAAACGGGCGCTATCACGGCCAACGGCATTGGTCTAACGGGCCAGCAAAATTCTCCTGAATCCGTGCGAATCGGGATCACTTACAATCTAAAGAGCGACTTGGCAACCCGTGTCAGTGCCGATTCCACCGGAGAAGAAGCCGAGGAGTTTGACCTCCCAGAGACGATCGAAGCTCTTCAAAAGGCCTTGGCCTTTGAGGCCGACTCTGTGTTTCTTCTCGGAGGCGATCTGGGGGTCATTGATCGGATCAGAGAGAACCAGATTGATTTTGTCTTTAACATCGCTGAAGGTTTTTCTGGCCGGAGCCGGGAATCCCACCTCCCCGCCCTTTTGGAAATGCTCGGGGTGCCTTATTCCGGATCGGATCCCGTCGGCCTGGGCCTGACGCTTGATAAATCTCTCGCCAAGCGGATGGCAATCTCTCTCGGAATTCCCACGCCCGAATTTTGGGTCTTGGAGACGAAAGAGGATGTTTCGAAAATCCCGGACCGGTTTCCCCTTTTTGTGAAGCCCCTCTGGCAGGGGTCCAGCATCGGGATTCGCCGCTCCTCCCGGGTCCAGGACCGTCCTTCGCTTGAGAGAGAAGCGGGGCGGCTCTTTGGTTCGCACCCCGGGGAATCTGTTTTGGCGGAGGAATATATTCCCGGGCGGGAGGTGACCGTGGGCATTTTGGGCAACAAGGATCCGGAAATCCTCGGGCTGATGGAGATCACCTTCCGGGATCCCTCCGAAAAAGATTTCTGTTATTCCCTCGAGGTCAAACGGGACTGGAAGGCCCTCGTCGATTACCATGTTCCGCCCCGGCTGGACTTCACCCTCCGAAAAAGAATTGAAGAATCGGCGATCCGTCTATTTCAGGCGATGGGTTTGAGGGATTTTGCCCGAATGGATTTTCGGGTCACGGCCGGAGGGGCCTTCTATTTTCTGGAGGCGAACCCCCTTCCGGGCCTCCATCCCGGTTCGGGCGATCTGGTGATTTTGGCACGGAAAAAAGGCTGGAGTTACGAGGAGCTTGTGCTTAGAATCACCCGGTTCGCCGTCGAACGATATCCGGAATTATCTTCGATCTCAAAATGAAAAAGATCCTGCTCCCGCTATTTTTGTTTTATCTCGCCGGCTGTGCGACGCACCCGGCCCGGCACCCCGTCACTCGTCCTTCAGCGCTGGTGGGAGGGGGAGGGATCACCCATATGCTCGTGAAAGGGGAGACGGTTTGGCGTCTTTCCGAGACTTACGGCGTCAGCGCTCGTGCGATTCTGGCGGCCAACAGGATCAAAGACCCCACGGACCTCAAGGTGGGGACCCCTATTTGGATCCCGGGCGTCCCGCACGAGCTTAAAACTCTCCCTTTCCTTCCGGACGCCCAACGGTGGAAATACATTATCGTTCACCACAGCGCAACGGAAGTGGGCAATGCCGAGTCCTTTGACAAGGGCCACCGCAAGCGGGGATTCTGGAACGGATTGGGTTACCACTTTGTGGTCGATAACGGCACCGGGGGCACCCGGGACGGGCAGATTGAAACCGGTCACCGGTGGAACCACCAGATGGACGGCGCCCACTGCAACGCCTCAGACATGAATCAAAAGGGAATCGGAATTTGTCTCGTTGGAAATTTCGACAATGAAGAGGTGTCGCTGAATCAGCTGAATTCCCTAATCTGGCTGGTCCGCCAGCTTCAGATGAAATACAAGATCCCGGCTTCCCACGTCCTCCGCCACAATGAGGTGCCGGGAAAGCGGGGAAAGACCGACTGCCCCGGGCGGCGATTTCCAACCGCTGTTTTTAAAAAGCAGATCATTTCGTGAGAAGATTGATTCTTCGGAAGACGACCAGTCCCTTCTTTTGATTTCCCGCCTTTTCGTTTGAAAAGACAAAGGTCATTTCCGACAATTCCTTCGAACGGGTGAACCGCCAGGGGAATTGAAAGGTCTGCCAGGCCTCCTTCACACCCCTTGTTTTGAATGCCCGGACCACTCCGGACCCAGATTTCAACTCGATTTTGAAACTGTCCGGCACTCCTTCTTCGGGATCGCCCCGGATTTCGAATTCCAAACCCTTGAACGTGGAAAGATCCAGGTCCCGGGTCTTGAAGTAAACCCCCACCAGAGAACCCACGGGAAAGACATCATAGCCCACTTCCATTTGGGTTTCGCCGGCCCCTTCCCCTTTGAAAAATTCACGTTCGGCATAGCCCAAACTGGGGGTGTAAAACGTGCCGTGGTCGATGACGTATTGGAAAAAGCTGCCTGCCTGTTTGGAGAGGTCGAACTGCCGCTTTTCCAGGGTCGTATCCTTGAAGATCAGTTCATAAGCCTCTTTCATCTTGTTCCATTCCTGGCGGTCCACCCGCACAGGGGTTTGCGGCGCTTTTTTCCCCGAGACTTCCGTCCTTTCAAGGCTTCGCACGGTGACGGATTGACGGCTTTGGAAAGAGAAGATCTCCAGGGAGCCTCTCAAGACCCGGGCCACGGAGACTTTCGATTTCGGATCCGTTTCGATCTGGAAGATACCTTCCCTGATTTTGGCCACGAAGGCGGGCGTCACGATGTGGGCCGATACGGGAAGCGCCTGATTTTCCGTGGCCCCCAGCAAAACTCCGCGACGGAGGAGGAGGCGGGGGGAACGGGACCGTTCAAAAAATCTCGGCGCTCGAAGTTCAATCTCAGAATTTTCCTTCAAACGAAGCCGCATTTGGCCCGGGATCCTGAAATCCGTTTCTCCCCGGGGCCCCGTCCGCAGGCGGTCGCCGACTTTGAGGATTTCCGAACGTTGGGGCGGCACCCAACTCTTCTCGGCGGTCCCGTAATGATGGGCCGCTCCCGAAAAATTTTGGATTTCATAAGTCAACGACGGTGAGGGCGGGTAAATCAGGAAGGGGACGGCGGCAATTCCCCAGAGCAGGAGAAAAAAGCCGATCGTGATGACCCACTTGAATTTTGAGGCTTCGTTTGTCATCGATGTATATAATACCGCAAAATCGATGTCGACTCACGCCTCTCATTCCTGCTGCGAATCAAAGCGCTGGTATCAGAAAAAAGTCTGGTGGGTCGTCACCGCGTGTTTTGTCTTGGGGGCCGTCTCCCGTGCCTTTCCGCCTTCGGAGGCCTTCGCCGGGGCCTTCTGGGATTATGTCGGAAAGATCTTCTGGCCGGTGACCCTGGGCCTCGCGATCGGCGGAATGATGGACCGATATGTGCCCAAGGAATACGTGTCCAGACTTCTGGCCCGGCCCAAGAAGCGGACCGTCTTCTACGCTGCCGGTCTCGGGCTTTTGGCCAGCGCCTGCAGCCACGGGATCCTGGCCCTTTCTATGGAGCTTCATAAAAAGGGCGCCTCGGGACCGGCCGTCATCAGTTTCCTCCTCGCCAGTCCCTGGGCCAATTTTCCGGTGACGCTGCTGCTCGTGGGACTTTTCGGTTGGAAAGGGTTTCTGATTATTTTGGCGGCGCTCCTGGTGGCCATCAACACAGGTCTCATTTTGCAGTGTCTCGATCAAAGGGGTTGGATTGAAAAAAATCGAAACACGGTTGCGGCCGAAGGTCCTTTTTCGATCCGTTTGGATTTCAGGAAGAGAATCAGAAATTACCATTTTTCGTGGAAACAATTTACGCAGGATATCGTCCAGATCGGCCGTTCAACCGTGGCGCTTTGCGAGATGGTGCTCGGATGGGTCACTTTTGGAGTGCTCCTGGCAAGTCTGGCCCAGGCTTATGTCCCGGCTCATTGGTTTCACACTTACCTGGGACCGGGCCTCGGCGGGCTTTTGGTGACGCTTGGCATTGCGACGGTCCTGGAAGTCTGTTCGGAGGGGACGGCGCCCTTGGCCTTTGAGATTTATCGAAATACGCAGGCCCTCGGAAACAGCTTTGTCTTTCTAACCGCAGGTGTGTTAACGGATTACACGGAAATCGGGCTCGTTTGGCAGAATGTAGGCAGGAAGACGTCCCTTTGGATGGTCCTCGCCGGCGTCCCTCAAATTTTGATTTTAGGCTACCTTTTTAACCGGATTTTTTGATATAATCCCGCTCGTTATGCAGGCAACTCACTTTCAAAGAAAACCTATTACGCACGCTATGGGATGGGACCGGTGTGTGTCCTATCCGGTCACCTTTAAGGCCCTGCTTGCCGTCGGGCAGGCCGGCCCGAGGGGTGCGGTAATGGGTCGAGGGAGGAGCGAGCCGGCAAAGTAATTTCGTAACGGATTCATCGAAGGAATCAAAAGCCCATTACCGAAAAATCGGTAATGGGCTTTTTTATTGGGCAAAAGCCAGACACTAAGGAGGTGGTTTGCAATGGCGAATTTGGCCCGTATCGGAAAGAGGTTCAATCTAAACTGGGGAAAAAAGGAAGATCACCCGGTGAAGTTCTCTGCGCTCCTGGCGCTCCGGGAGGCGCTCATTCAGGAGAAGTATGAAGAGTGCGCCGAGATCATCGCCATTGCGAAGGAGTTCGGCGCCCGGGACCGGGAAATCTACTATCTCCTTGAGGATCCCCGCCGCCGGCCGTGAGGAAACGGAAGGAATTAGAGGGCGAGAAGAGCGGCTGCCCGTTTCAAATCTTCTTCCGTGTCCACGCCCACGGTGTCGAAGGCAGTTTCGGCGACGTAAATCGAAACCCCGTTTTCGAGAAACCGGAGCTGCTCCAATTTTTCGGCCTGCTCGAGGGAGGAGGGCGGGAGCTTGTGGAATTTCTCAAGCGCCTCTTTCGTGTAGGCGTAGAAGCCCAAGTGTTTGAAGAGGGTCCGGCGTCGGGCGCCGTCCCGGTCGAAGGGGATGGCGGACCTTGAAAAATAAAGGGCCCAGCCGTGGGAATCCGTCACGACCTTCACGACATTGGGGGTCTTGGCGGCCTCGTCCGAGATTTTAGTTTTCAGCGTGGAGACCCGGACCTCTTTTTCGGTCGAGAAGGGTTTCAGGAGGGCCTCGAGGTGTTCGGGCCGGACGAGAGGCTCGTCCCCCTGGATATTGACGTAAATCGCCGCTGGTTTTTTGGTCATTACCTCGTAGATCCGGTCTGTGCCCGAGGCGTGATCAGGAGAGGTTAGGAGGGCCGGGATTTTTCTCTGGCGGCAGGCCCCGAGGACCTCCTCGGAATCCGTGGCCACCCAAAGCTCCTTTAAAAGAGGGCACGCCGCCGCACTCCGATAAACCTGCTCCACCAGAATCCTGCCGTTAATTTCCCGCAGGACCTTCCGGGCCAGCCGTTCGGAACCGATCCGGGCCGGGATGACTCCAATGACTTCAAGACCTTTGTGTGTGTTCATGACCGTTGGCCTTGAATGTTACCGTAAATCAGGACCGGCCTCAAGAATCAAAACGGGGCCGTCACACCTTCGGAAAGCAGGATTTCTGCCGATAAACTATCAAGGTAAAATCTCAAGGATCCAATGGAAATCACAGACAACGCCAAGATCAGCGGTAAAAAGCGGGAAGCCCTTGAAGTGGCTGAAGAGGCCCGTGAAAAGGAGTGGGCCCGCCCGAGCTTCGTGTCGGAACTTTTCCAGGGCCGCCTGCCCTGGGACTTGATCGTCCCCTTTCCCGAACAGAGCGAGGAAGACCGGAAAATTGGCGATGAATTTATTGCCCGCCTCGAAAAATTTCTCGTCAAAAATATTGATCCCGACGAAGTGGACCGGACGGGAGAAATCCCCCCTCCCGCCCTCAAGGGACTCGCTGAACTGGGGTGCTTCGCCTTGAAAATCCCCAAGGAATACAGTGGCATGGGTTTTTCGCAGGTCAATTACAACCGGATCCTCCAACTCGTTGCGAGCTATTGTGCTTCCACGAGCGTGTGGATTTCCGCCCACCAGAGCATCGGAGTCCCCCAGCCCCTGATGATTTTTGGAACGGAAGAACAAAAAAAGAAGTACCTTCCTCGCTTTCGAAAAGGAGAGATTTCCGCCTTTGCCCTGACCGAACCGGATGTGGGTTCAGACCCGGCCCGGATGAAAACGACCGCCGTCCCCGTGGATGGCGGCAAGGCTTATCTTTTGAACGGCGAGAAACTTTGGTGCACCAATGGGCCCGTGGCGGACATCCTGGTGGTGATGGCGCAGACACCCCCGAAGGTGGTCAAGGGGCGGGAACGAAAACAGATCACGGCCTTCATTGTCGAGAAAACCATGCCTGGGATTGAAACCGTTCATCGATGCCAATTCATGGGCCTCCACGGGATTCAGAATGGCCTCCTTCGATTTAGAAATGTGAAGGTCCCCCGGGAGAACCTTCTTGGGAAGGAGGGCGAGGGTCTCAAGCTGGCCCTGATGACTCTCAACACCGGAAGGTTGACGATGCCGGCCGGCGTGACGGGGTGCGCAAAATGGTGCCTTGGCGTCGTTCGCCAATGGGCCAACGAAAGGGAGCAGTGGGGCGGGCCGATCGGAAAGCACGAGGCCATTGCCAGAAAGATTTCGGCCATTGCGGCCACGACCTTTGCGATGGAGGCCATGCACCTGATGACGGCGGCAATGGCCGACTCGAAGAAAACAGATATCCGCCTTGAAGCGGCCATGGCCAAACTTTTTTGCACGGAAGCGAGCTGGCGGATCATTGACGCCACGATTCAAATCCGGGGCGGGCGGGGTTACGAGACGGCCCAGTCGCTCAAGGCCCGGGGAGAAAAACCCTGGCCCGTGGAGCGTCTGATGCGGGACGCCCGGATTAATACGATTATTGAAGGCACGAGCCAGATCATGCGGCTTTTTATCGCCCGGGAAGCCATGGATCCGCACCTGCAAAAATTGCTTCCCCTCATGGACCCAAAAAAAACACCGGCGGAGAAAATTAAAGGCGGGCTTGAGGCGCTCGGCCATTACGCACGCTGGTATCCGGGTCAATGGGTTTATTGGATTCATCGGAAGGTCGAGGAGTTGATTCCGGAACCCCTCGAAACACATTTCGAATATGCCGAGGCAACTGCCCACCGCCTCGCCCGGAACCTTTTTCTGGCGATGGCCGTTTACCAGCAGGCCCTGGAACAAAAGCAGGAAGTGATGACCCGTCTGGTCAATATCGGGACCGACCTTTTTGCGATGGCCGTTACAATTTCCCGGGCCCTTCGGATGCGCACCAAAAATCCCAATGACGGCACACCGGTCGAACTGGCGGATCTTTTCTGCCGGGAGGCCCGGCGGAGGATCGGAAGACAGTTTCGGGCCCTCTTCGTCAATGATGACCGCTTCACCTACCGCATTGCCCAGGAGACCCTCCAGGGAAAATACCTCTGGCTGGAGAAGGGGATCGTCCCGCCTTAGGCCGTATTGACACCTGCCGGATTTGCGTGTTAACGTGTCGCCTCCGCCCCGGAGGCTGAAATAAAAAAAATTCTGGGTCTTATTCTTCTTGGAATCAGTGTCATGGCGGGAGCTTATTTTGTCAGAAGCTGCCTTCAAAATGAGCCGTTCCCGGTTCACAGACACTTTCAATTTACCTATCACACCGTCCTTTCCGGTTTTCCCGAAACAGCCCGGCAAGTCCGGGTTTGGATTCCACTCGCTTTTTATCTCGATTGCTCATGCGGCAGAAATTCCCTCACGTTTCAAAATCGGTTTTACGATCCCGGCCGAAGGGGAGGGCCCGATTCCGGGCTACCACTGCTGGGGTGAATATTTTTATCGACCCCTATGTGGAAGCGGATGGAAGGCCGCTTTCCGAAGGAGAGGCTACCCTTCAAAAGGATTTTTACTTCAGGAACCTACAAAACTAAGGAGGAAGAAAGAATGAAGTCATTGGGTGCGTTGGCAGGTTTTGCGTTTGCCTTGAGTTTGATTTTGGTGCAGCCGGCGGTTGTTTTGAGTGGAGAACACGGCGGCAAAGAACATGGGGGCAAGGAACACAGCGCCCTTGAGCATGGCGGAGAAGAGGTCGCAGCCGTCACGCCGGCAGAGCCCGCTCCGGAAATGCTGCGTCAAACCATTCGGGATCACATTGCAGGGGACGTAGCCGCAAAAGGCGCCTTTGAGATTGTCGACGAGCGCACGGACAAAACCCGGCGGCTTGAGCTGGTTCAAGTGCACGAGCGTGTCGGAAAGACCGGCGACTATTATTACTCCTGCACGGACATGAAGGATGTCAAGACGGGAGACCTTCTGGACCTGGATTTCGATGTGGAAGACCAGGCGGGAGTCCTCAAGGTGGTGGATGTCCGCATCCATAAGGATAACGGGACGCCCCGTTACACCTACGACGACTTCGACAACCGGATTCCGGTCCCGGCTGCCGCATAAATCGTCTTTCGCTCTTCCAAAGGGGTCAGACCTTCACCGGTCTGGCCCCTTTTTCTTTTAAGAACTATCTTGCACCCAAGCGCGTTTTCCAGTAGAATTTAGCCGTTTCACTTTTAGCGCTATATGGAGCGAAAAATGAAATCACTTAATGTCCTTGAGGCTTTGAGCGGACTCAGCCGGAAGAAGATGCGGATTTTCTCCACGGAGGAATTCCGTCGTCTATTTAGGGTGACCCTGCGGGCTGCCCAGGAATTCATCAAGGATCACAATCGCGACCTTTTTACCAAGATTCGCAACGGTCTCTACGCCTTAAGGTCTGAGCCGCCGCACGAGCTTGAAATCGCAAACCGCCTTTATGAGCCTTCCTACGTCTCGTTGGAGTATGCGCTTGCCTATTACCGGTTGATTCCCGAAACCGTCTACACCGTTACTTCTGTCACCACGAAGATTACGCGAGAGTTTACAGTCCAGGGTAAAAACTATGAATACTCGCGAATTAAAAGGAGTGCCTATACGGGATACCGCCTCGTGAAAGAAGGACAAGTGAAAATGCTAATGGCCGTGCCCGAAAAAGCCCTTGTCGACACCTGTTATTTTATTGATCTCAGGCTGAAGTCTTTGAACGACCGGTTGAGGGTGAATAAAGTGAATGCGAAAGAAGCGCTTCGTTATGCGCGTCTCTTTAACCGTGAAAGTCTTGTGAAGCTTGTCAGGGAGATTTTATGATCGACGCCAAACAGGTCCGTGAATTGGCGGATCGTCATCAAACGCCGGCGGATAATATCGTGCGGGAATATTTCCAGCACCTTTTTCTTTCGCATCTTTACCGGCAAAAGGACGCTGATCATCTGCTCTTTAAGGGCGGGACTGCTCTGAGAGTCGTCTGGCAAAGCCCCCGCTTTTCGGAGGATCTGGATTTTACCGGGACCCATGCCAGTATTCACGCGATTGAGTCCGTTCTCGAAAAAACACTGGTGGGAGTTGAGGGAGAAGGAATCCGTGTGAAGATCGACGAAGCCAAAAAGACATCGGGCGGTTATTTCTCAATACTCCAATTCGAGGGGGAGGGAAACCGGGGCGAGATCCAGCTCGAAGTTTCCCTAAGAGCACCCGGAAAAGCGAAGGGGGATACCGCCCTTATCCCTTCCGAATTTTTGCCGGCCTTCACGCTTATTCACCTTGAAGAAAAAATTCTGGTTCACGAAAAGGTGGCCGCTCTATTAACCCGCGCCAAGCCAAGGGACTTTTATGATCTTTATTTCATTTTGCGCAGCCGTCTGGCCTTTAAAGAAGTTTTTCAGAAAGATAAATCGTTGAAGCCGAAACTTCTGGAGGCCGTGGAAAAAACAAAACTGGATGCGAAAAGCGAACTCAAGCGGTTTTTGCCCGCCAGCCAGTACGGCCTTTTGAAAAATTTCAAGACTGTTTTAACCGCCGAAATCGAGAGGAATCTTCCCGGCTAATGAAAACTTTAACGGCAGTCTATCGGCATTTTATCGGCAGCTGAAAAATGAGATTATGAGATTGGAGATTGGTGGAGATTGGTGAGATTGGTACCACTTCCAAAAGTTCCGGGTTCAGATGAGACCCGACACTTCCGGAAGTGGCACCAAACGGCAGCAACAAATGGACAAATGGATATTATGAAGTTAGACGAGAGGAAAAGTTTGAAGGTAGCGATCCACACCTTCGGCTGTCCCTCGGCGCATCCCGCCTCGGGACTGCTTACAGATAAGGCAGTATGGGCCTTATGAAGTTAGACGAGAGGAAAAGTTTGAAGGTAGCGATCCACACCTTCGGCTGTCAGATGAATGAGTATGACGGCGAGGTGGCGGCGGGAATATTGGGAGCGGCGGGGTTTGAAATTGCGGGTGAAGGGGATGCGGATGTGATCCTCATGAACACCTGCTCGGTTCGGGAACACGCCGAGGAGCGGGTCTTTAGCCGGCTCGGAATGCTGGGAAAGGTGAAGCGGACACGGCCCGAACTGATTGTGGGCCTCATGGGCTGCATGGTGGAGGAGCACCGGGAAAAATTATTCAAGCGCTTTCATCAGCTCGATCTCATGGTCGGGACGAGAAACATCAAAGAACTTCCGTCCTTGATCGAGGAGGTCCGCCGGCGGCGGCAACAAGTCGCACGAATCAAACAGGACGGAATTTCGATTGAATACACCGATCTCGTCCGCCGCACCTCAAAACTCCACGCTTGGCTTCCCATCATGACGGGCTGTGACAAGGTCTGCACGTTTTGCATCGTTCCCGTCACAAGAGGCGGCGAAGTTTCGATGCCGGCAAGGGAGGTTTACCGGGAGGCGAGCCGCCTGGTGGGTGAAGGGGTGAAGTGGATCACACTCTTGGGACAAAATGTAAACTCATATCGAGGAGAAGGCGTCGCGTTCCCGCAATTATTGGAATTGCTTTGTCAAATCGACCGCCTCGAACGGATCTCCTTCACCACGTCGCACCCCTCTGACGCCACGGAGGAACTTTTCCAAACCATTGCCCGTAATCCTAAAATTTCACGGCGTTTTCACCTCCCGCTCCAGTCCGGCTCGGACCGGATTCTCAAACGGATGAAACGGCTTCACACCTATGAGGATTACAAAAAAAAGGTGAACCGGCTGAGGGAACTTGCGCCTGATGTTTCTCTTACCACAGACATCATTGTGGGATTTTCAGGAGAGGCCGAGGAAGATTACGAGGCCACGAAGCGGGCGCTCGCAGAGGTTCGTTACGACGGCGCTTACATTTACAAATATTCCGTGCGTCCAACGACCCCGGCGGCGAAACTCACTGACGATGTCCCTTACGAGGTGAAGGAAGAGCGGAATCAGGAGCTCCTTCGTCTGCAAAAAGAAATTGAGCGTGAAAAGAACCGTTCCTGGCTGGGACGCCAGGTGGGAGTCTTTGTGGAAGGCCGAAGCCCCAAGCGTTCGGACCAGCTTCTGGGCCGGACCCTTCAGGAGAAAAAAGTTGTCTTTGATGGAGCTCAAGACTTGGTCGGAACGTTTCAAACCGTGACGCTCCTCGATATAAAAAATGAAACGTTCGTCGGCGCCCTGGAATCTGTATGCGTGCCGTGACCGCCGCCGAGATGCGGGAGATCGACCGCCGGGCGATTGAGGAGTTTGGAATCCCGAGTTTTCAATTGATGGAGAAGGCGGGTGAGGCCGTGGCCCAGGCCGCCGCTCAACTGGCCGGACCGCCCCCGAAGAAAATTTTGGTCCTGGCCGGGAAGGGGAACAATGGAGGAGACGGACTCGTGGCCGCCCGCCTCCTTCACGACCGGGGCTATCATGCCGAAGTGCTTCTTTTCTCGGAAAGGGAAAAATTGAAGGCCGACCCGGCCCGGAATTTCGTCGAGAATGCCAAACGTTCGGTCCCCACACGAATCATCGGTGAGCATTTCGCCTGGGAGACGATCCCCCAAATGCTGGAGGGGCCGGAGGTCGTCATTGACGCCCTTTTTGGGGTCGGGCTCGACAAGCCGCTCGGCGAACCCTATCTTACGTTGATTCAACGGTTGAATCGGGAAGGGAAGAAAGTTGTCAGCGCAGACATTCCTTCCGGTCTTCATGCGGACACGGGACAAGTGCTCGGAGATTGCGTGAGGGCGACGGTGACCGTGACGATGGGATTGCCGAAGAAAGGGTTTTACGAAGGTGAAGGGCCGGAGGTGACCGGACGAATTGCGGTGGCAGACATTGGGATTCCGAAAGAGGTATTGAATGCCTATTTATGACTTGGCCGTCATCGGCGCCGGGCCGGGCGGATTCGAAGCCGCACTCCGGGCCCGTGAGCTTGGCTACTCGGCCGCTCTCATTGAAAAATCCGATCCGGGCGGGGTCTGTCTCAACACGGGTTGTATCCCGACGAAGGCGTTTCTTGCCTCCTCCCGTCTTCTTGGAAGGATTCGAAATGCCCGGCTGTATGGACTCTTAGCTTCGGACGTGTCGGCGGAGCCTTCTGCCCTCGTGGCGAGAAAGAATCAAATTGTTGCAACGCTCCGGAAAGGGATGCTTCAAGCGATCCAGAAATCGGGGGTCGAGTGGGTCTCGGGCTCGGCCTCCTTTGCCGGCCCGGGCCGTCTTCTCGTCCGTTCAAACGAGAGCCAAAGGGAAATCGAGGCGAAGAATATTCTCATTGCCGCCGGAGCGGCCCCGACCCCCTTTCCCGGCGTTCCCTTTGACGGAAAAAAAGTTCTTTCTTCGACCGACGTCCTCGAGCTCAAAACCGTCCCGGGGCAAATTCTCATTGTGGGAGGCGGGGTGATTGGTGTCGAATTCGCCTCGTTTTTCAACGCCCTCGGCACGGAAGTGACCGTGGTGGAAATGCTGGACCGGATCATTGCCACGGAAGAGGAAGAGATCAGCCGCCGGCTCGAATCGATCTTGACCCGGAAAGGCATCAAGATTCGCACCGGGGAAAAGGTGACCCGGGAAGAAATCCTGAAAGCCGATACCGCCTTGATTGCCGTTGGCCGCACACCGAACATCGGCGGATTGGGGCTCGAGAAGGCGGGCGTCAAAGTGGATCGGGGAGCGATTGCCGTCGACGAGTTCCTGGAAACGTCAACGCCCGGAATTTTTGCGATCGGCGATGTCACGAACCGGACCACGGGTCTTGCCCACGGCGCCTCGGCCGAGGGGCTCCGGGTTGTTGATAATCTGAAAGGCCCGAAGCTGAAGATGGACACCCGGGCCATTCCGAGCGCCATTTACACCGATCCCGAAGTCGCCGGCGTCGGTCTCAAAGAGGGAGGAGGAGAGGTCCGTCCGGAGGAAACGGTGTCGTGCAAAGTTCTTTTTTCGTCGCTCGGCAAGGCGCACGTCGAAGGAGAGCCGGAAGGATTTCTGAAGATGGCCGCCTCCCCGAAGACGGGAAAGATTGTGAGCGTTTCCGCCCTCGGGGCGCACGTGACCGAACTCATCGGAGAGGCCGCACTCGCAATCCGCCTCGGGCTCACGGTCAAAGACCTCGCTGAAACCGTTCATCCGCACCCCACAGAGAGCGAAATCCTCCAGAAGGTCGCCCAAGAGCTCGCAAAGAAAATCAATTTTTAAATCTTCCCTTGACACCCCGAGGTCATTTGATAAAATGCGCCCGTTTCACAGGAAAATTTCGGCTAACTATTTATTTCATGATGAGTTAAGTTGATGAGGCGTCTCCCGGACTGGATGCGGCGCGAACTGCCCGCCCGTTCGTCTCTTGAAACACGCGGAATTTTAAGACAAAACCGGCTGAATACCGTTTGTGAGTCGGCCCTCTGCCCGAACCGAAGTGAATGCTGGTCCCGCCGAACCGCTACCTTCATGATCCTCGGAAACACCTGCACCCGCCGGTGCGGATTTTGTGCGATCGGGGCCGGACGCCCCGACGAGGTGGAACGGGAAGAGCCGGAGCGGGTGGCTGAGGCGGCGAAGGCCCTGGGGCTTCGTTACGTGGTGGTGACTTCCGTGGCGAGGGACGATTTGGAAGACGAAGGCGCCGGGCATTTTTACCGGACGGTCCGCTCGCTTCAAGAAAACGTCCCTGGAGTCGAAATTGAAGTGCTGACGCCTGATTTTCACGCCCGGGAGGAATTGATCGAAAAGGTTTGCGAGGCGGGGCCGGCGGTCTTCAACCACAATCTTGAGACTGTGGCCCGGCTGCAGCGCCGGGTGAGACCGCAGGCCGGTTACGAACGGTCACTTCGGGTGCTGGAGACCGTGAAGGAGCGATATCCCGGGATCCTTCGAAAGAGCGGGCTCATGCTGGGGTTGGGGGAGCGGGAGGAAGAAGTGGTGGAGGCGGCCCGGGATTTAGAGAAGGCCGGATGCGAGATTTTAACGCTGGGGCAGTATCTGCCGCCGAGCGAAAAGCACTTCCCGCTTTCGGAGTATTTTTCCCCCGAAGTTTTCCGGCGTTTGGCCGATACCCTAAGACCGATGGGATTTAGGGAAGTCTATGCGGGCCCTTATGTGCGATCCAGTTATCATGCGGCCGAGACATATCATTTGGCGGAGTTGATTCAGGGGAATTAGAAATGGCCGAAGTGACTTTGACGAGCCTTCCGGAAGGAATGGGTGAGGCGACAATTCATGCATGGTATTTTGAAGAGGGAGACGCCGTGACCAAGGGGGATGAGATCGTCGAGCTTGTGACCGACGAAGGCGCCGTGACCCTCTCGGCGCCGGCCTCCGGCATCCTGACCGAAGTTTACTACGATGAAGGAGAGTCGGTGGCGCTCGGCGAAGTCCTCTGCCTGATTGAGGACGAGGACAGTTCGGAAGAAGCACTGAAGGAGGACGAGGAGGACGAGTAGCGGTTTCCAGTAAGAGTGGGATCGCTTTTTGATTTCCTGTTGTTTTGATGCACGAAGCAAACCGAATGAAGAGGCTGCCCCCGTATTTATTTACGGTGGTCGACGGCCTCAAACGAGAAGCCCGGGCCCAGGGCGTTGATGTCATTGACTTTTCAATGGGGAACCCGGACCTGGCCCCGCCCCCCCACGTGGTCGAAGCCCTCCGGGAGGCCCTCGACCTTCCCGGCATCCACCGCTATTCCAAATGGGATGAAGAGATTGAGCGCAATCTCCGCAAGGCCATCGCCTTCTGGTATCACGAACGTTTTGGCGTCACCCTGGATCCCGACACCGAAGTCGTCCCCTGCATCGGCTCCAAGGAAGGCATTGCGCACCTGGCGCTCGCCTTCATGAATAGTGACGACCTCGCTTTGATTCCTTCACCCGCCTACCCGGTCCACTTTAACGGCATCATCATGGCGGGCGGGATCCTCTATGACATCCCGATCCGGGAAGAGAAGAATTACCTTCCCGATCTTTTCTCGCTTCCCAAGGAAACGACCCGCCTGTCGAAGCTTCTGATGTTGAGTTACCCGCACAACCCCACCACGGCGACCTGCGGCATCGATTTTTACGAGCAGGTGATTCACTGGGCCAGGGACAAGCAGATCATCATTGCCTCCGACCTGGCCTATTCCGACATGGTCTTCCGGGGCCCGAGGGCTTCGAGCATCCTGGAAGTGAAAGGCGCCATCAAGCATTCCATCGAATTTCACACGCTTTCAAAATCCTACAGCATGCCCGGGTGGCGGATTGCCTTTGCGGTGGGCAACCGGGAAATCCTGAAGAGCCTCGCCAAAACAAAAAGTTACTGTGACTTCGGAATTTTCAAAGCCATTCAATACGCTGCCACGAAGGCCTTGACCGGCCCGCAAGGCACTGTGAAAAAAGCAGTCGAGATTTACAAGAAGCGTTCGGCGCTCCTGGTGGACGGGCTCAATAGAATCGGGTGGCCCACAAAAAAGCCCGACGCCACGATGTATGTCTGGTGCCGGATCCCCCAGAAGTTCAGCGAGCATACGTCGATGGCCTTCACGGAGCTCTTGATTCGTGAGGCCGGTGTCGCGGTGGCGCCGGGGACGGGCTTTGGAGAATACGGGGAAGGTTACGTTCGATTTGCCCTGGTCGTTCCGGAGGAACGAATCCAGGAAGCGCTCCGCCGGCTCGAACGGTTCCTCCAGGACGGAGGCGCCCGGAAGGGCGGCCGGAGACCGAAGGCTCGAAAATCGAAATAGAAAGGGGGTGAGAGGGAATGCCGCAGGGGAAGGTGAAGTGGTTTAACAATCAGAAAGGCTACGGTTTCATCGAATTGGAGCCGGGCAAGGACATCTTTGTCCACTATTCTTCGATTCAGGGGGATGGATTCAAGACCTTGAATGAAGGAGAGATGGTTCAGTTTGAAATCGCCGACGGGCCGAAAGGCCAGCATGCGATTGCTGTGACCCGGGTTTAAGTCCGACTCGGGATCCTGTCTTCTGTCGAACGGTCATCATCGGGAGGATTTGTGAACTCGAAACCGATTGGTGTCTTTGATTCGGGTTTGGGCGGCCTCACGGTGGTCCGTGAAATTCGCCGCCAGCTTCCGGGGGAGGCGATTGTCTATTTTGGCGATCTGGCCCGCCTTCCCTATGGGCCGAAGTCCACGGTGCAGATCCGCAGGTTTTCCCTCGAGAACACGGAGTTTCTTCTCCGGAAGGGGATCAAGGCCCTTGTGATTGCCTGCAACTCCTCGGCCAGTGCGGCGTTTCAAATGCTGAAGCGCCGAATTCGCGTCCGCGTCCCCCTCGTAAGTGTCATTGAGCCGGCGGCTGAAGAGGCCGTCCGAAAAACACGTTCGGGGCGGATCGGGGTGATTGGAACGAGTGCCACCATTGAAAGCGGCGTCTACGAAACGGCCCTCCGGAGGCGTCATTCCGGCGTTCACGTTTTTACGCAGAGCTGCCCTCTGTTTGTCCCGCTGGTGGAGGAAGGCTGGCTCGACGGCGGGGTGGCGGAACGGGTGATTGAAAAATATCTGGCGCCGCTCGCCAAAAAGAAAATCGACACGCTGATTCTCGGCTGCACGCATTACCCTATTTTGAGGCGTGAGATTCAGGCCCGTCTGGGGCCGGCGGTCGAGCTCGTGGATTCAGCGGTCCCGACGGTGCAGCGGCTGAAGGTCCTGCTCGAGGAGGAGGGGATCCTCTCCGGCAAAAAAAACGTCGGGAAATTTCAGGTTTACGTGAGCGACCTTCCCCGCTCGTTCCGCTCCGTGGGCGAGCGGTTTCTGGGCTCCTTTCCGGCGGTTTGGACTCCACCACCGCCCTTTACACAGCCCTCCGGTCGAATTGGCCCGCCGGCGGGCCAATTGACTCTAAGCCCGTCTGCCTGACGGTCCACTACGGCCAGCTCCACGAACGGGAAATTGAGTCGGCCAAAAAAATTGCCTCTCACCTCAAATTGGAGCATTGGATCATTCCCCTTTCACTGCCGTGGGGCGGCAGCGCATTATTGGAGGGTAGGGGCGACCCACTGGGCCGCCCTTTTCTGAAAATCCCGAAGGGAAAAGGCGAGTCAGAAATTTCCAAGGAAATCCCCGTGACTTACGTGCCGGCCCGAAACAGTATTTTTCTTTCCCTGGCCGCTTCGCTCGCCGAGGCGAAAGGCGCCGAAGCGATTTATTTCGGGGCGAACGCCCTTGACTATTCCGGTTACCCCGACTGCCGGCCGGAATTTATTGAGGCGTTTGAGGAAATGATTCGACGGGGGACCCGGGCGGGGAGCGAGGGAAGAAGGATTCGTGTCGTGGCGCCGCTCCTCCGGATGACCAAGGCTGAAATCGTCAGACTCGGAAGGGAGTTAGGCGTTCCCTTCGAATGGACTTGGTCTTGCTATGACGGGAAAGAACTTCCCTGCGGTGAATGCGATTCCTGCATTTTGCGGGCAAAAGGATTCCGGGAGGCCGGGATCGACGATCCTTTGACGGCCGGGGTGGCTCGATGAATCATCCGCCCACGCCGAACGAAGGCCGGATTTCTGAGATTTTCTCTTCTCTTCAGGGCGAGGGGATTCGGATGGGGGAGCGGCACCTCTTTATCCGCTTTGAAGAGTGCCACATCCACTGCGGATATTGTGACGAGCTGGACAAGCCGGCCCGGACGATGTCTCTTGAAGAGGTCCTTAGTGAAATGCTCCGGATTGACCAGGAAGACGGCCCTCACTCTTTCGTGAGCCTCACGGGCGGCGAGCCGCTCCTCTATCAAGCGTTTTTGTCCCCGCTCTTGCTTCGGCTGAAGGCCCTCGGCTTCGGCACTTATCTCGAGACCAACGGAATCCTTTGGCCGGCGCTCGAGGCGGTGATTGGCTGGTGCGATCTCATTGCGATGGACCTGAAGCCGGCGAGTGTGACCAAGGAAAAAAGTTTTCTCGCCGAACACCGCCGCTTCCTCGAAATTGCAAAAGGAAAGGAAGTCTTCATTAAAATCGTCCTTTCCAAGGAAATCGACGTTCAAGAATTTCAGCAGCTGATTCTCCTCGTCCGGGAGGTGGCCTCGAAGACGCCGGTCATCCTGCAGCCCGTGAGCGCTTCGGAAGAAGGTCACAAAGATGAGGAATTGATGCAGCTTTTGGGGGAGCTCCAGCGCCTTGCCCGAAGAATGATCCCGGATGTTCGAATCCTGCCCCGCCTCCACCGGATCCTGAAAATCCGATGACACCCGCCAAGCGCCCGGACGGCCGCCGGCCTGACGAGCTTCGCAAGGTTTCCATTCGAAAAGGGACTCTCAAATTTGCCCTCGGCTCCTGCCTGATTGAAATGGGGAACACCCAGGTGGTTTGCTCGGCGAGCCTCGAAGAAAGGGTCCCGCCCTTTTTGAAGGGAAAGGGACGGGGCTGGGTCACGGCCGAATACGGGATGCTGCCCGCCTCCTGCACGGAGCGGATTCAACGGGAAGCGGCAAAAGGAAGATTGAGCGGCCGCACGCAGGAAATCCAGCGTTTGATCGGTCGAAGCCTTCGTTCCGTGACCGACCTCAATCTTTTGGGCGAGCGTTCTATTTTATTGGATGCCGACGTCATTCAGGGGGATGGGGGAACGAGGACGGCCGCCATCACGGGGTGCTTCATTGCGCTGGCTGAGGCGGTTGAGAAGCTGATTAAAAAGGGAACGCTGGTTCAAAATCCGATTCAGGATTTCGTGGCGGCCGTGAGCGTCGGCTGGGTGGCGGGCTCGCCCCTTCTCGATCTCAATTATGGCGAGGACTCCCAAGCCGCTGTCGATATGAATCTCGTCATGACGGGCAAGGGAAAGCTTGTCGAAATTCAAGCCACCGCCGAGGGACACCCCTTTTCCAAAAAGGAAATGAGCCGTCTTGTCACCCTCGGCGAAAAGGGGATTCGGGAACTGATTCTAATTCAGAAGAGATATGTTCATTTAAGCGTCGGAGCGTCATCCTGAGCCCCGTAGAAGGCCGCAGGCCTTTTTACGCGGCGAAGGATCTCAGAATTAAGATTCTTCGCCCCGCAAAAGTTCAGCGGATCCCTCTACGGGGCTCAGAATGACGGGGCCAGCCGTGAAACTTCTCATTGCCACGACGAATAAAAAGAAACTGGAAGAACTAAAGAGCCTTCTCTCGGATCTGCCATTTGAATTCTCCTCTCTGAAAGACATCCCGCCTATTTCAGAAGTAATTGAAGACGGAAAAACCTTCCGGGAAAATGCCGTCAAAAAGGCCGTGGAGACGGCGAAAGCCACAGGGCTTCTGACGCTTGCCGAGGATTCCGGCCTCGTGGTGGAGGCCCTCGAGGGGAACCCCGGCGTTTACTCGGCGCGTTTCGCAGGCCCTGAAAAAGACGACGTCAAAAATTGTCTCAAGGTCCTTCGTCTGATGGAAAAATTGCCGGACAACTGCCGGCATGCCTCGTTCATTTCAGCGGTGGCGGTGGCGAACCCGAAGGAATTGGCCGGCGTGGCCGAGGGCGAGGTCCGGGGTGCGATTGCCCGGGAAATGAAAGGCTCAAACGGCTTCGGCTACGACCCAATTTTTATTTACGGCCCCTACGGAAAAACGTTTGGCGAGGTTTCGGCGGAATTAAAACACCGTGTTTCGCACCGGGCCGAGGCCGTCAAAAAAGCGGGGGAAACCCTTAAAAGGCTTTTGAACGAACGCCCCTCACATTCCCGCTAGAAAAAATCTTTTCTCCCCCCGTTTTACTTTTCATATCCCTTGAACCTGCATGAGGTTGGATTGGGTCCGAGCTTTTTTTAAGTTTTTGACAAGTCACCTTTTGTCGGGTAGACTTTTCGCTTAACCCCTGCAAACTAAAGAAGTTAAGGGGCGGCTCTCATACCCTCATGGAACATCATTTCCAAAAGAAGCGGCCCTTTTTGAAACTGGCGGCACTCGTTACCCTAATTTGTTTTACCTCGGAGACCGCCGCCGCCTTTCCGGGCGCCCCGCCGCTTGAAAAACCGCCTGGAACAAAAACCGTTTATCTTCTCCTAAACGCCCACGCCTCAAGCGAAACTCAAAGACAAATTGCACGCCTCCTCCGTTTTTTCCAAAAGAAGGGGGTTTCAAGCATCGGTCTCGAAGGCGCCAGCGACCCGATCGACGGCCGCCTCTTCCGCACCTTTCCGGAGAAAAATGCGCTGGCCCAGGCCGCCTGGGAAATGGTGAGGGAAGGGAAGCTCACCGGCGCCGAATACTTTTACATCACGGCTGAAAAACTCCCCCGATTCTACGGTTTGGAAAAAAAGGAGTTCTACCTCCGGAACCGGGAAGCCTTCATTCGGACGGTGAAGGCGGGCGAAAGAATTCGTCCCATCGTGGAGCAGGCGGAGCGTTCGCTGGCAGGATCAAGAGAAAAGATTTTATCCCCCAAACTTCAGCGCTTTCTCGAGCTGAATGAGCGGTTTCAGGCGAGGGCGGTTCGGTCCGGGGAATATTTTCCGCTCCTCCTCGAATCTGCGAAGCAGGCGAGGGTTTCACTCGTGGATTTTCCCAATCTTTATCTTTTCTCGAGGGCCCTTTCGGAAAGTAAAAGCGAGATCTCCGTTCAGTTAACTGAAGGGATTCACAAAGGGTTGTTCGGGGAGGAGCTGGAGGCGCTCACGGAGAAAATTTATGGCCGTCTGGCCGAGTCAAAAGAGGAAAAGGACCTGATCGATAAAATTCAGTCCCTTGAGCGCCTCAAATCGCTCCTCCGTCTGGAGCTTCAGTCGAAGGATTGGGAGCAGATTAGGAAGACGGGCGCTGGGGAGCAATTTTTTGCAACGCTTGGTTTGTCGAAAAGGGAGATTCGATCGCTCCAAGAGGCCGCCCGCCCCGCCCTTCGTTTCTACGCCCTGGCAGATAGAAGAGATCGAATCTTCGCCGGCAAAATTCTCAGGGAATTGTCACACTCGAGACTCAAAGCCACCGTCGCCGTGGTGGGCGGCTTTCACGAGACGGGTCTGAGGGAAGGCCTCGAGCGGGCCGGTATCACCGTCGTGCCCGTGCTCCCAAAGCTCGCTGAAGTCCTCGATGACATCCCGTATCGTGACCGCCTCGCAAGCACCCTCGATATCAAGCTGGTCATTTCAAGCATGGTTTCCCTCCAGGAAAAGGAGCGTTTTAAAACACAACTTTTCCGTCGCGCCGAATCCTTCTCCCGCGCCGAGGTGCGGGGGGAGACGGAACGACCGGAGAAGATCGACCTCATGATGATCCTCGAGAACGTGCTCAAGGATAAAGAACTGCATAAGGGGGACCGCCCGACGCTGGCCCGCGGACAGCTCACCGCGCTCTTTAGAGAGATTTCGAGAATCATCATGAATTTATCTGAAGTGGAGCGGCAAACTTTCCTTAAAGAGGAAGCGCCTCGCCAAGCGAAGCTCCTTGCAAGAAAATTGCCTGACGGGATGCGCGACACCGCTTCGGACTGGGCAAGCGGAGACCGAGCTTACTTTGACGAGAAGGTTCCGCCTTTAAAGGATGAGAAGGGGGAAATCGTAGAAACAGAGGAGGTTCGGCATTTTCTCTTTGCCTTCTCACAAATCCTTCTTGAGGAAACGAAGAGGTATCACCAGAAAAAGGAGTTTCGGATGGTGTCCTTGATAGTCGGGATGCTTCTGATTTCGTTAGCCTGGGAATTACTTGAATGGACAGCGGTCTGGCACCTGTCGAAGCCTTCCCTCAAATCGGCCGTTTCAGGCGCGCAGAATGAATACAACGAGTGGAGAGTGAAGATTACCTTTCAGAAGATTGAAAAATATCACACCATCGATCCGAATCGAAGACACGCAATCCGGGAGTCGAAGGAAGAGCTGATCAGGCTCATCAAAGGAGAGGGGAGTGATCCAAAGGAAAAAAGTCCTGAGGAAATAAAGAACTTACAGAAAGCCATGCTCTACATCAGTGAAATCGGCTCCGAAGCCAAGGAAACCATCCCTCATTTGATGAAACGTTTGAACCACAGGTCCCCCGACGTTCGGGAAGCGGCCATCATGACGTTGGCCAGGCTTTTCGCATTCACTGAGCCCACCGACGTTCAAAAGGCCTGGGACTCCGAATTCAAAACCAGATTGGCCGAAACCTTGAAGAACCCGGACGAATTTCCAAAAGTGAGACTCGCTGCGCTTGCAGCTCTAACCTCCCGTATCGGTTTTGTGCCTAGGGGGATTGGTGATTGGATCCCTCTTTACGTCTCCCTTTTGAAGGACCCGAGGCTCCGGGGCGACGTTTCTTACGAGATTAAGAATCTTCTTTTCAATTTGGCCGATGAGGGGAAGGTCATTTTGATTGTTGAGCTGGCGGCTTTACTGAAGGAACCGGATCCGCAGGTGAAGGTCGCAGCACTTGTGTTGATTTCAGACAACCTCAAACCTCTCTTCGGTTCATCTTGGCCGGCTGGTTTTGACAAAGTAGACCTTTTCCGATCCGTCATCCGGCTCGCTGGAGACAAAGACCCATCGGTGGCCGATGCCGCACGGAATTTTCTGGATGACTGGGATTGGATTGAATTGAATGCGTGGCTCGATATTTCTGAGAGAATCACTCTGGCTCAAGAAGCGATGGTGCAATTCAAGAAGGGTGGCAAGGCCGCCGGCTCAGTCCAGGAGTTCCTATCCCAGATCCTCGAGGATCTGTCGTGGCCGGGAATTGAATCGGTTGCGCTTGAGCTTCTAACACTGGCCAAAGAGGGCACGCCGGAGCTTCAAAAGATGGCGATTCACATTCTCTCGGCGGACAGGGTGCAGAGTTTGGACAACCCCCTTGTCATCCCCTTTGTTCCTTCCTTGATGGATGCATTGAGGCAGGAGACAGATCCGGGGGTCCGAAGAGAAATCATTTTAATCTTCAAATCAATGGGCGAGCAGGCAATGGGGGCGGTGCCTCTCCTCATCGAGATTCTCAAAGAAAAGGGTGAGCGGAATCCGCCCCCGGTGCGTGAGGCAGTAACAAAGGCACTCTGGTGGATCGCAATCGGCTATGGGGGTGACAGAACCGAAATTCTTGATCTATTGAACCGGATTGCTATGGATGAAGCAGAAGATCCTGCTCTCCGAAAGGCGGCCAAGCGGTTTTATGAGTTTCTTAAAGGTATTTGGGATCGTGAGGAGAAGATGGAGGAATCTCTGCAAGGACTTAAAGAGATACGGAAGAAAATGGAAGAAGGGACGAGGGAGAGGAAGGAGACTTCAGAGAAACCGGGCATACGATCAGAAAAATCGAGAATCGAATTCGAAGAAGAAGGCGGCCGCCCCGAGCTTCGCACTCCCCCCTCCCGCGCCGAGGTGCGGACGCAAGATAGATCGGACCGGGATCTGTGGGACCAGTTGATAACCGTCGGAGAAGGGTACAAGGAGATAGAAGAAAGCTTAGATCAAGAATGGCGGCCGCTGAGGCTAATTAGGGAGTTCCCGAAGATGGTAAAGGATACCGTTCGTCTTACCGAGCTCAAAGAGAAACTCAGAGCGATTCGAGGAGACTTCGACGAAAAAAAGAGCCAACCAAGCAATCCTTCCGCATTTCAGAAGCGACTGGTTCATTGGGAGAAGAAGGTAAGAAAACTCGATTGGATCGTTACAAAGAATCTAGCGTGGATTGGGGTTGTCATGGGATGGGTAATCAGCCTGGTCGCTGCTCTAGTTTATTTTTTGAGTGGACAGATCTTGATGGCAGTCGCTTTGGTATATCTCATTCCGGTCGGCATCGGGCTTATGGTTCTGGTAAAAATTCACAGAAGCCACCGGAAACATTCCAAGTCTCAGGAAGGGAATGACAAACAATCGAAAGAGCCCACAGATTCAGCTCCCCGGGCCGAGGTGCGCCGGGAAATCCGTCATCCTGAGCGAGGCCCGTTCGGGCCGAGTGAAGGATCAGAAACCCGAGATCCTTCGCACCCTGCGGGTGCTCAGGATGACGTAGTGAGGGCCGAGGTGCGGGGGAAGGCGGGGGCGGAGGAGACGATCGACGGGATGCCGGCGAAAGAGGTAGACGAAGAGGTCAACGATCTCAAGACAACGATTCGTTATCAAATCCTCTCCCTGGGCCTATTGGCCCTCGGCCTTTTGGGTTCCGCTTATTTTCTCTGGTCCGGGGAACTTTCTCTCTGGATGTTTCCCGGTTATGGAAATCTTCCGGTCGTTTGGGTGGCCGGGACGCTCGGCGGCTTTCTTCTTTTTGTTTTCTTGGGGTGGCAACAGCAGAAATTGATGAAAAGCCTGGATAAAGAGGAAAGGGCGGGGGATTTTAAGGGAATTGACGAGGCATTGGGAAACATTCCGCTCCAGGACCGGGAACGGATGAGGGGAGTGATGAAGGAAATCTGGCAGCAGGGAGAAATCCCGCTGGAAGCTGAAGTTCGGGATGACTCAGGGAAAAGGACGATTCTTGATTTTGGAGGGGTCCGTCTCAAGGAGTCACAGACCCCCGTGCTTCAAGTGTTGCGGAAAACGAAAGAAGAAACAGGCGGATTGACGGCAGAAAATCAGAAGAATTGGAATCATGCCCTTGATGATCTTGCGTCCTCTTTGGCGCTCGAATTGGCGCCTCTGATTCAATTAATGAAGCGCCTTCACTCCTTCCCCGGTTCTGAAGTCTGGATCTCCGTGGTGAGAGACCGTGCGCCCCCCGAGGGTCGCTACGCCCTCCGCTTGCATTTTCCCCTTCCCCCTCCCCGCTCCGGGGTCTTGGCTCAGCCAAGAGAGACCATCCGCTCACTTCACCAAGGGCTTTCCCATAGAATCCAGGAGGAGCGGCCCGATCTTTGGGATACGAGCCGGGGTCTCTATCTCTACACCCGGACATCGGAGGCCCACGCCCTTGACCATTTGAGGAGCTTGGGAAAATCCGGCCATCTTAAGAAAGGTTCAAAGATTGCGGAGCTTGGATCAGGAACAGGTTATGTCGTCCATCTGTGGAATGCGGAAACTCAAGGTTTGGGCGTCGAATTGTTCGGGTTTGAGCAGGACCGGTATTTATGGAAGCTTTCTCAAGAGGCGACCCGGGCGTTAAGCGAGCAAGGAGCGGTTGATCCGGAGCGGATCCATATCCTCCATAAGAATTACCTGGATGAGAAGGTTTCGCTTCGGGAATATGACGTTGTTTATCTCTATCCTTCGATGAAGGGGGAGCCGGGTAAAACCGTTGTCAGGGCGGCTGAGATTTTGACAGACCTTTCCGAGGTGGTGCTTCGAATGAAGCCCGGGGCGATCCTCATCGTCGAAGGAGTGCCGCCGGAGTCGGTGTTGAGGGTATTGGGTGACGACAGGCGTTATGTCGAGAAGATGCCGGAGGTGGGCGGTTTCAGACGGATCGGCCCGGCCTACGAAGATGTCTTTGAGGCCCGGCTCACCGATTCATTAAGTCGGATGAGAAAACTGGCCGCTTCGGCGCAGGGGGGCCCAGGGAGCATCACCGACGTTTTGATCCTCAGCGGCGTTCCGGAGGCGTATCTGTCCCCTCGGTCGGTAGAATTAATGAAAGAGTTTCTCGGCCTCCAAGCAAAGTTATTCGAACCGTGGGCGGAATGGGTCCTGTCCGGGAAAGGGGGGGGTCTGGATCTCGGTTCAGGGATTCTTCGGCGGGGGATTTACGCTCTGCTGAAATTCCGGGATTTCTTGGCGCCTCCCCATTCGGAAAAGTTAGACCGCCTCGAACAAGCCCATCTTGTGCTGTTGAGATCACAAATCGAACAGGAAATGGAGGAGCTCTATCTAAAACTCAAGGAGGGGAGCGCATCGGCTGACGAAGCACGTCCCCTCCTCATTCTGGGGCTTGCGCTTTTTGCGCTCATCTCCTTAAGCCAAGCGGGCGGAATTCATAAAGGTAAAACGACCTTAAGTGATCTAACAAGCTTGATCGAGCTTCTGGGCCGATACTTTACTCCGAGGTCAGGGGAGAAATGGCCCGAAGCGGAAAAAGTCCGATTCCTTTCAGCGCACGAACCGTCTCGGGATTCAATGGGCTTGCTGCCGTCCCGTTTGAGTCAAAGCGTGACGGCCCTGGAGTCCGAGAGTGTCCGTCTGCATTTGGCTGCCTTGGGGGTGAAACTGCTTGAGCGGATGGCTGTTCACGCCCAACTTGGCGATTTGATTTCCGCCGAACTGCACAGCTATGCCAACCTGATTGCGGGTTGGGTCAAGGAATACGATCCCCCCTATTGGAAGGATTCATTCTGGAGAAACGATCTTTTCCCCGAGGTCCATGCGCCCACGACCCAGGGCATCCGCTCCGAGGTGCGGGGAATCGAGGGAGTTCGTTCAGAGACAAGGTCGAAGCTTGATTTGAATCAGCCGTTCCTTCTTGATCCACTGAGACGTTACGACCCTGAAAAGATTTCTAAATATCTCTGGCGGTTCGGGAATGCGGTGGAAGCGAGGACGGCGCAGGCCTCAAATAACCCATGGTTTCCGTGGGCTTTGGCGGCGGCCGGTTCCCTGATGACTTCTTTGCCTGTCTGGCTGCTTCAGTGGAATCCAATTTTTTCCCTCAGTGACCCACTCTTCTTTTCCTTGCTCTTTTCCGCTCTCAGGAAACATCGATTGAGATGGGGAGAGGCCGCTCTCCTGAGGCGCCTCAGGGCGGCCGTTGAGACCCCGGACGACCTCTGGAAAACATCGACGAGGGCAAAAATTCAGACCCTTCGAATTTTATGGAATTATCTGGACGATCCGGATCTGAGGGTCCGGTCCGTCGCCTTTGACATTCTTGAAACGATGGGCCGGGAACTTCCTGCTTTGCAAAGTCAGCTTCACGACCGCAAAAGCCAGCTTCCGGAAAACTGGTTTGACCCGAAGGAAGCCCGGCACCCGGTTGTTTTCGGCGCCCGGCTGGAAGGACGCTCTGAAATGCGCAGCGTAGAAGTGAGGGCCGGGTCAGAAGATTTTAAGGTCGAAGAAGTGCCAAGAGAAAGGTTTAAGAGCATTCTCCGGCTCATTGAGCGCTATCTCAATTCGGAGCAACTTGGCGAGTTTGAGACAGAAGCTTTGACGGCTGTTGACCTCTGGCTCAAGAGCAACAAAGTGGTGAAGCTTTGGACGCTGAAGAGGGCAAAGAGCCTTGTCGGATTCCATGCGCTTGCTTCCGACGATTTGACCTCTCTGGATTTGACGGGAAACCCTCTAAGGCGGATCCAGGCGTGGTCCGGTGTTACGGGTGCTTATGGTCTCAGCCGGAGGTTCCGTGGAAAGGGGCTTGGGAAGCGGCTTGTGTCAGAGACGCTGAAACAATTTATAGGAGAACGGCCTTCTGAGGGGCCATCTGTTCGTTTTTACTGGCTATTGATAGACACGAGACAGCTTGAGTCGTTTGCGATGATTCGATCCGTGACCAGAGATCTCGGTCTTCCTCTTTACTGGCTCGGCAGCACCGGAGAGGATTCAGAGGGCCAGGATTACTATGCCATTGATCTTTCCCCGAATCGGACCAAACCGGGCGAACTCAGCGGCCTTGAGCTCCTTCCTGAGGAAACACAGGAAGCAATCGCCCGGGTGGCGGAGTTGAGAAAAAGAGGGATGGCTAGGGCTGAGGTGCGGAACAAAGAAGGGGGCCCGGCGCCAAACAGATTCTCGATCGTTGATGCTGAGGGAAAAACGAAGGGGCTGATTTATGTGACGCCGAGGGCGCCGGCCGGGGGATTTGATTTTGGCGGGCATCTCGATCAAGCGTGGGAAGATTTTCATGAGATGGCGTTTGATTTCTTAAAGGTCCTTGAAAAGGCGAGGGCGGGAAATCTTCCGGTGGTGCTGGTGGTCCCGGAGGAGCTCGAGGGTTACGGGCCGCTCCACGACCAGGCGCCGTGGATTGAGGGCGCCCGGGTGGCGATGGCGTGGGCCAGCGCCTATTTCCGGTTTCCTGACAAGGACGGCAGAAAGGTTGACGTTCGGATCCTGAAAACAGGGAAGGCGGACAAAACCCCGGATCTGGAGAGCCTTCGGGCGGTGGCGCTCGATTTGCTTGTGCAGAAATTTGATGACAGCAAGGGGTCACCCGAAGAGCAGATTGAAAGCCGCCAGGTTGTCATTCATTCTTTGGCATCGGAGGCGGCTCAGGAGGACGGGGTGTTTAAGACGCTCACGTTTGAGGAATTCCAGATTCCGTCTGGAGAAAAACGTGAACCCGAAATCATCCTCCCCCCGCCCGTGCCGCCGGGGAAGAAACGGATCCTTGTGACGGGCGTGGCGGGCTTCCTCGGTTCCAATCTTGCACGCAGGCTTGTGAAGGAAGGGCATCAGGTGATTGGGCTCGACAACCTTGCAAGCGGCGTCAAAAGCAATCTGAAGGACCTTCAGGAAAACCCGAATTTCTTTTTTAAAAATGTAGACGTCAGCCAGCCCTACACCATCGACGGCGAGCTTGACGAAATCATTCATTTGGCCTCTCTCGCAAGCCCGCCCTTCTATTATGGGATGCCGCTTGAGACACTCCTTGCCGGCCTCCAGGCCACGAAGATTGCCCTCGACCTCGCCCGTGAAAAGAAGGCCCGGTTCCTGTTTTCCTCCACGTCCGAAGTTTACGGCGACCCGGACGTTGAAGCGCAGGATGAAAACTACCCCGGCCGGGTGAATCCGATTGGAAAGCGCTCCCAATACGACGAATCAAAGCGTGGCGCCGAGACCTTGATCCGGCTTTATTTCGAGAAGGAGAAGGCCGAGGGGCATTATCTCGATGCCCGGATTGTCCGGATCTTCAACACCTATGGCCCCGGAATGCGGCTGGATGACGGGCGGGTCATTACCAATTTCATTCAGGCGGCGCTCGATCAATTTTGGAAATCAACTTATGGCACGGGCAAGGGCCGTGTGATCGAGCTTTACGGCGGCGGGGGCCAAAACCGGAGCTTTGGTTTCGTGGCAGACACGCTCGAAGGGATCGTCGGACTTCTTGAGACCGGGGAGATCACCCGGTCGACGCCGATCGACGGCCGGGTCGTGAACATCGGAAATCCCGGCAACTTCACGATCCGGGAACTGGCCGGGCTGGTTGAGGAGCTTGGACGAAAATATCTCGGCGTGGAAGTCCCGGTTGTGGACGTGTCCCAGATTGATTCCACCGATCCGAAACAGCGGCAGCCGGTGATCGAGAGAGCCCGTCGACTTTTTGGCTATAAGCCGAAGGTTCCGCTTGAGGCGGGACTCGAAAAGACGTTCCGCCACTTTGTGGTTCGAGAGCTCTGGACGAAACTGATCGACCGAGGCCCGGGAAAATATGACGAGAGCGATCTAAAGTTGATCGAGGCCCTCTTCCGGGCCTTTATCTACGAGGCGCTCGAAGACCCCCGGCTCGGCCCGAAAATCAAGGGGCTGGAGATTCCGCTGGAAGAGCCCTTCTCGGGTCCGGATGAAAAGTTTATCGGCCGGGAAAAGTTGACACGGCTTGCCGTATTCATGGCCCTGGAAGGGAATCAGAATCAAAAACTCACCGCTCTTTTTCTGTTTATTTTGAAGAAGACCCCCCTCATTTACGATGCCATCGCCGCACGTCAGGATCAGGAAAAGGGCGAGCGAGGCACCCGCTATCAAAGAAGTCTTGACGGGGTGGATGCTGCGCTGAATCTGGCTCCCGGCGATCGTGGTCTTTGGGGGGACAAGGCGATGATTTTGGTCCGCCTGGCCGTAGAAACGGCGGGACAAAAAAGATTTCGTGACGCCGTGCCCTTGTTTGAGGAAGCAGAAAAGATTCTTGACGATCCCCGTCAGGGACTGAACGGAAGAGAGGACCAGGCGGCCCGTGTCCATCTTCATTTGAGCAAGGCGAGGGCGCAGATTTCGAGTCCCAAAGAGGTTGTTTTTAACGAGGTTGAGGAGCTTCGAAAGGCAAAGGAAATTGCTTATTCAGTCGTTGACGACTTTCGGCTTCATCCGGACGAGGAAGCGGCCCAGATGGGACGCCTTTATTTTCTTTTGGCCTCCGCCGAACTTCTTTCCCTCAAGAGGGAGGCGGGCTGGATCAAAAGGCTCCGGCTTGCCGTGAATTCCCTCTACGATATTGAAAAAAGCCTGGAGTTCCGGACGAACCATCAAGGCTCCCGCCGTCATTCCGGAGTCCGGATCCTTGAAGAGTCACTTCATGCCGTAAGAAAGACCCTGGAGGAGGCGAAAGTCGATTCGCTGGAGCCCGGTGAGGTCCGGTTATTAGGGGAAGAACTTGCCAAGCTCGGTCGGCTGCTTGATTCTGAAACGCTAAACCTTCAAGGGAAAAATAATCTCAAGCTGGCTCAGGAGGTCCGGGCGAATCGGGCAAAGAAAACGATTGAGATCGCCGGTTATTTCAAGGCCCATCCGGAGTCAGTGCGTCGGATCGAGCCCAAGCGGGTTTCTGAGAAAGTGGGGGAGATTCGAGACTTGGTGCTTCCTTCCGTTGAAGATCCCCTTCGGCTTTTCAAATTGGGGTGGGCCTTGATTGAGGGATTTTGGCTGGATTTGGACGCCCTCCAGCTTGAGGAATGGATCCGGAAGCAGCCGTTTCGTTTTGAAGTAGGTAAGACAGCCCTGGAGGATTCGACACGGATTGCCTTTGCGCTGCTCCGACACGGCGGCCGTTTCGAGGATTTCGATTTCCAGGCCTACGCCGAAGCCAGACGCTGGCGTGAATTTGTCGATCCGGAGAAGTTTATCCTTCCCGCCGCCCGGGCTGAGGTGCGGACAGAGAAGGGAAGCGGGACCGATCCGGATCTCCTCAGGTGGGCCCGGGATGATCTCGGGCGGGCTCATCAGGAGCTTCGAGTCGAAAAGTTTAATTGGGGAGGTCAGTCTGAAGCTGTCGTTGGACGGCAGTCTCAAGCCGGCGGTCGTAAAGAAACCGAAGAGCCCCTTTGGCTTCTCAACGGATCTCCGTCCTCTTTGTCTCATGACCGGGGGCATATCGAAGAGATCGGCCGTCGGCTCATCACGGAACCGCTCTGGAGCCTCGAAGAGAATTATCGAGACGTGTTGGACGCTCTTTATCGGCTTTTGACGAATCCCGATCGGAAAGGAGAGGCCGGTTGGCTCTTTGACTCGATGAGGGTAGCGAGCCGTGACAACCGAAATTCCGAAGGTTTGCAAGTTTCAGATTACAGGGAGCCGGCGGGCCTGATGCCTGTTCTGGGGAACGATTTCTCCTTTGAATTGACCACCGGTCCCTCCACCCCGGCTCCCACCAAGGGCTTTTGGTCGATCATCCGGGCAGCGGTTGCCTATGAGAAAAAGTATCCGGGCTTTTTTAAGGGCAAGGTCGTTGCCGACGGCGGCACGGGCCACGGAGGAATTTTGACGGCGCTTTACCGCTGGCTTGCGAGGCACAGCGCCCCGTTTGAGAAGGCCGTTGCGGTGGATCTCAATGGGGATGCCGGCACGGTGCTTGAAATCAACCGGATGCGGAACGAAATCCCACGGGAGAAAATCGACTTTTTCATCAGTCCTTATTTTGACAGCCTCCCCCCCGATGCGAAGTTCGACGTCCTCTTCATCAATCCCAATCAGATGCCCACTCCGGAGGAAAAAGAATGGGAGAGCCAGCCCGCAGCAGAGGCCTCACGGATTCGGTGGGGGCGGACGATTTACTCCCGCTCCGACCACTACGACGGCCTTCACTCCGTCCGTCTCTGGCTTCAGAAAGCCATTCCCCGTCTTCGTCAAGACGGCGTCATCTTTCTGCAACTGGTGGACCGGATCGATTTTGAAAAGACAGTGAAACCTCTTCTTGACGAACTCGGGCTTGAATTCGAAGTCATCAAGGAATCAATCATTGACGACGCCGTCGGCCGGGATTATCCCTTTGAAGATTTTCTAGCCGCTGAGCAGAGAACAGAGACTTCCGATCGGCCAGGAGTCCGCTATCACCATTACGACGGCGTTGGAAATCGAATTGACCTTAAGAAGTCGATCCAACGGCACACGAAAGCCGGCCGTCCGTGGCCGGTCTTCCGCCGCTTCCGCACCCTCGTCCTTCAGCCGAAGGAGAAAGAGGTGGTTTGGCCGGTTGCGCCCAAAGAGTTGCAGGGGTCCCTGCCGGAGAAAATTGGGAAGAAGACCGAAGATCTGGAAGCTCTTGTCTCTGTCTTGGCGGGTCTTGGCCCGTTCAAGATCTTTGTTTGGAATCGAGAGGAAGGAGAGGAAGGAAAGATCGAAAAGAGGAAATGGGGCGCCTGGGTAACCCATGACGTTGGCGGCTTTCTGAGAAGGATTAGGGATGTTTCCAGGATTATCGGACAAAGGATCGAATCAAAGAATACAGCCGGCTTGGAGAATTTCATTTCGGTTTTGCGGGACGATTATGAAGAAATGGGAATGGTTTACCAGGTGTGGAAGGCGGCTGCGGAAGCCGGTCTTGAAGAGCTTCGGCGAAAAAAGGCAGAGATACCCTTGCAGCACGCCGGCACGAAAGAGGATCCGGTGCCCGATGCGGAGTGGTTCAACGCCTTTGTCCGGCACGTCTTCGTGGATCAGCCGAAGGGAGAAAAAAGATTTGCGGTCTTTCAGAAAGCCGTTCGCCGCTTCGGCGAGACCCTCCCAGAACTAAAAACCCAGATCGACGAACTCTTAAAATCGGCCTCCGTCCGCCTCCGTTCCGAGGTGCGGTCCTTCCGTCATTCTGAGCCGTCGCAGGCGGTGAAGAATCTTGACTTGAAAAAGAAGGGGGAAAGTATCTTTGAGGGGGCAGACATTCGCTCCGAGGTTAGGAATTCCGAAGCACTAGACTGGAGAAAATTAATCGGTTCCTTAGTGCCCGCCAAGGCGGCAGAAGGCCAGGAACAATACCGCCTGGAAGAATTAATAGGCCAAGGGGGGCAGGGAGTTATCTTTAAAGCGCTCAATCTTGCTACTCAGGAGATAGTCGCCGTCAAAATAATCCATTTAGGGGGGAAAAAAATGCTGGAAGGTATTAATAGCCTAACTGCAGAAGCGGAGGCTTTAAGAAAATTGATGATCGATCATTGGGAGCATGCCCCGGCGATTAAATCTTTCGGCTTTATAGACAAACCAAGTCTCTTTTGGATGGCAATGGACTATCTGGGAGGGGAAAACCTTAAAGAATGGGCAGTGGGACGGCCCGCGAAGAAGGTTGTTTGGAAATTCCTTGAGCTTTTGGACATCATCGAAACCCTGCATCAATTGGGAGTCATACACCGGGACCTTAAACCGTCACACATGAGGGTCCTGCCGGATCAGGGGTTAAAGCTGATCGATTTCGGATTATCGCACATTCGAGAAGAAGATCTTCTTTCAAAATTACGCACGTTTGGCTCGGATCTTTTTGCAGGGACCCATGCTTATCAACCTCCCATGGGGTGGTTGTCAATACAAGAAGAGGAAGGCATTTTAAAAGCGGAGCTTTATGCGCTCGGGGTCACTTTGTTTGAGTTGGCCAACGGCAGTCCGCTCTGGGAAGGATGGGAGCCTGAATCCTTCGCAATGTTTTTTTATCAACACACCCGTATGCCGAATACCGATGAAATAAAAGGCAAGCTCCCGGGCGATTGGGAACCGGCGATCTGACGGGTCGGGCGACGCCGACGGCCGACGACGAACTCGGCCTCCTCGGGCGCTCCATGAACGAGA
>JACPCP010000002.1 GCA_016179745.1 Candidatus Omnitrophota bacterium | reverse complement strand
CGTCAGGTCTTGGAAGGCAAACAAGGTCTTCCCGAGCGGATCGATGACACTCCCCTGGAATTGGCTGCCGAGGGCGGTCTCGACCAAGAGACTGTTGAGGAAGTTGCTTAACTCCTGTTTCGTACCGAGCTCCAATTCTCCACTTACTTGCATCTGATCAATGAGTTCTAGGGCTTTACCCAAAGTTGACGCCTCAAACTGGACAATGACAGAATTGCGGTTCACACCAAAAGCTTTTGTGTAAGCGACGCTAACCCTGTCGCCATACAGGTCGAGGATGGCATTGGGGGTAATGACACGGCCGAGGACGAGTTGTTGGACGCCGAGGGCGGCTTTGTCCGCTTTGACGATCTCGGCCTTCTTCTGTTCGTCGAATGAATCGTAATACGCCTGCTCGGCTGTGGCGCCGTAGTTCGTAAAACCCTGGCTGAGGACACGGAGGAAGGTGCTGCCGAAGGCGTTGACGATGGAAGAGAGGAGCGTTCCACGGCGGCCGATGAAGCGGCCGTCGTCATCGAGAACATTTTCTTCCAGGGCGTAGACGGCCGCAGGAAGGACGACGTCTTGGAGCAGAGGCATGAGGAGACGATTCACCGCAAGCTGGACTTCATGGGCGTCCGTGTGGGCAATGCCTGCATAACGAAGGTACTCCTCCAACTCACTCAGACGGGCGGGGCCGGTGAGTTTGATCTTGGCCTGGCCGGTTTCCGGCACCACGATCATCTCGCCTGTCTGCTGATCTCTTTCGACTTCGTAATGGGCCATCGGCATCAGGAGTTGTAGTAGATATCCGGCACCGGCTGAGATGAGAAGGCCGGTGAAATTATCGCGCTCCCCGTAGTAGCCGGCGAGGCCTGAAGCCAGAGAGATATAAAACGCCCGGCTGTATTCATTGAAACCGGCCGAGGTCGGAATAAGAATGTTCTTCAACCGGGACAGGATGGGCCGGAATCCAAAGTTCCAGAAATCCTTTGCTTGCAGGGCACGGCCGACCGTGGCCCCCGGCTCGGAGATGACCTTGGCGGTCCCCAGCACCGCATTGGCCTTTCCAAGCGACTCCTCAATCTGATCCGGAGTCTGAGTCAGCTCCGGCAGAAAACCGACCGCCCTTTCCTTCCCAAACAGTCCTTCGGTTACTTTCATCAGGAATGCTTCAAAGAAGGTAGCGGCAAAAGCTGCGCCTGCCCCATAGCCGACGCTCTTCAAACCGGCGATCCAGTCGAAATCCCCCGAGAACATATAACTCACCATCGCCTGCGCAAAGGTTTGAACGAGGCCCAATAGAGCAGTTCCGACAGCCCGGTTGATCGCAAGCTTTGTGATATTGACTAATGTCAGCTTGACTCCCTGTGTGAACGCTATCCCGGTCAACTTCGAACCGATTTGGGCCGGTCCGAGGGCCACGTTTCCGATCATCCCGCTCACCGCAGAGAGTGCCGTCATGACGATGCCAAAAATCTGGGCGACGCTGTTTCCGAAGCCCTGAGCCACAAGAGCATTGGTGTAAGCAAGGAGGTAAGAAGTCTTGAGGGTTTCGATCAGAGTCGACATCACCCCCTGCGCCGTCATTTTGACAGCGATTTCACGGGCCACTTGGGCCCCAAAACTAACGCCCGCAGCGGTAGCTGCCGCTTTCGTTGCAGCAATGGCGGAGATCCCTCCGGCAAAGATGCTGACGATCCCCGCTACCGCAGCAATCATTCCGAACACGCCGCCGATTTTGGCCAAAGTCGATGATCCGGTGAGACGGGCCGCAAGCGACAATATCCCTCCGATCGTCATTGCAATCGCTGAGATAACCGCTGCGACCGCAGCCACTGCAGTAGAAACTGTCACCACCGTGGCGCTTGCAACAGCAGCGGCCACCGCCGGCGCCGCCGCTCCCCAAGTGACGATAATGAGGACGATCCCGACGATGATGCCGACGATCATCCCCATAATCCCTTTGGGCTTTTTCTTCCATTCAGCTCTGTAGAGCTTGGAATCACGCTGGACCGGTTTCAGTTCCTGGATGCCGATCGTCTTCCCGGCCCGGTCGTAGTGGAACTTCGTGACCTGGGTGGTCGTGGTGCGGGTCATCTCCCGAAGCGAGTAGCCCTTTTGGGTATGCTTGAAATCCCGGAGGACGATCGTGAGCGATTCCGTTTCGATGAGCTGGCCGAAGGCGTTGTAACCGAAGAAGGTGAAATTCTTCTGGAAAAGGGTTTCGTCAAACCGTTTGGCCGAGACGTAGCCCGACCAGTCGTCCCCCTCGAAGAAGTGCTTGGCCGAGTAAGAGAGACTTTGCGGGCCGCCGGGGCTGAAGTAGCTCAGGCGGTTGATGAGCGGATTTTTGTCGTCGTCAAGAACCGGGACGAAGGCGTTGTTCCGGCGCTGGAAATTGATGACCAGAAGCGGCCGCTCGTTCCGGTCGAGACCGACCACCTCCTGCACGCTGCGATTGACGTTGAGGACGTAGCGGCCGTAGTCGGCGGAATGATCGAAATCCTGATAGAGGTAGCCGAATTCCTCGGTTGTGATCTTCCGGTGCTCGGGCCCGAGGATCTCGGTCTGGGTGGTGGTGATGAGAAGGGTCGGGACCTCTTCGGCCCGGCCCGCCTTGAAGGAGTTGTTGGAGATGTCGACAACCGGCTGGGCGAGCAGCGCCGGATCAAAATCCTGCGTGACCGTGACGGACGAAGTTGCGATCCCCTGGGCGTTGGATTCCTGATAAGTGCGGATGAAAACGTCCTGCCATAAATCAACGCCCGCCCGCCGCCGTTCGGAGTCCGTCATCCCCTGATAGGCGGCAAACATTGCGGCAATGTCCGGAGGGCCGCGCTGGTAGAAGTCAAATCCGTCAAACCCGAGCGTGGTTTGATGCGTCATGCTAAAGAGGATATTCCCGAAAACGTCATAGATAATTCCGCTCGTCTCTGTGAGCTTCGCAGCGCCCGCCTCCTGGCCTCCATACCTTTCGATGGAGAGCTCCTTGAAGCCCGACGGCCGTCCGCCTGCATCGTAATAGGTCTCAAGCCGGCGGGTTTCTCCCGCAAAAGTGGAAATATTCTTCAGCCGTGCCCCTACGCTTGTGGGATAGAAAACGGCCTTGCTTCCTCTGCCGGCCCGGCCGATAACGAGCTTCCCCTCTTGCACGATCGACCGCACATTCGAAGTGAAGCTGAAGACCCGGCCCATCTCATCAAACTTCACATTCGTCATCTCGAGGCCGGTCGTCAAGATCGTCCCCGCCGGGGCGGTCACTGAATCCGGCCCCCTCGTCACACTAATCGTATGAATCGCCCGCCCCTCGGAATCAAATTCGTTGTAGCCATAGGCCGCCTCGTAGCCCCCGATTTGGCTGATGAGATTCGTGATCCGATTCCCATAATTTCCGGCCGGTTTCAGGCCGAGCTTCATAAACTCTTGAACCAATTTGTCAAAGGCCTCCGGATTTTCCGGCACCAAATTCGCCGCCACAAAAGCCCCGATCGCCTCTTCGCCAAATTCGCCCACGCCGATCCCCATCTCAAGCAGCCGCTCCACATCAATCGCCGGCGGAGGAGGAGTTTCCGCCAGCCGAGAAAGGATAAACCGCCCGAAACCTCCTGCGGGCGCCGGGGTCGAAACGCTCACTTCTTTCGTCGGCACGTATTGTTTGGTCCGGCCAAAAAGGACCTCGTTCATGAGGTGCCCCTGCTCGTCATAGAGTGCCCGATACTGGAAGTAAGTCCCCTGGCCCTGGTTTCTCTGCTCCTGGGGCACGTTGGGAATACTGCCGAAGTCCCGCACGAAATCGATATCGTAAGGAGTGCCGTCCATCATAAGGAACTGCTGGGTCCCGAGCCCGAGCCGAGCCATTTGTTCGGCGCTGAGCTTCTTTCCCATCCAGGGAGTTTGAATCGCAACCTGGGCCTGCAGGTTTGCCGTCCCGGACCGCCCCTGCACGTTTGTGCTGACGAGACGGCTTCCGAGCCTGAGCGATCTCTCCCCAGCCATGAGAGCCTGAAGCCCACTGAGCCGTTCGGCCTCCTTCTTTTCAAAGGCACGCTGAGTCATCATACCTCTCCTCGCACCTTGAAATTCCTGCTGAGGAACCGAAGGCGGAGTGAAGGAGACGAGCGAAACCTCAAGCCCCTGCCACGGATTAATCCCTTTCCGTCCGTCCATCAGGATTCCGGTGACGTGGCCGAATCGGTCATACTTTGCATTGACCGTCACCAGAAGACCACTGTGGGGATCGGGAAGGACAACCGAAGTCAAAACTTCCCTGCCATCAATGGTTGCGACGGTGGCGCTCACAAGCTGCTCCGGAGAAAGGACCGTGGCAAAACCGTTCCAGGAACAGCTCTGAATATCCTTACCGCAGGTTTTCAAAATGTCAGAGGTCTGGGCCACGGTCCCGCCCGTGATGATTTTCTTTCCCTTGGAATCGGTGAAAACCCCGACAACCCCCAGGAGAGAGGGGAGGTCCTCCGCCCGAAGGGTTCGGCTCCCCCGCCGCCTGCTCGGATCCTCGGGGAGGAGCGAAGAGAGCGGCACGCTGAATCTCACCTTCTGCGACATCTGGAAGCCGTAGGTAATCTGGTTCCCTTTCCGCACCGGCTCTGTCGTGACCTCGGCGCCGAAGAAACCCTTGAATTCCGGATTGGAATTCAGCCAGTTGATCAAAGCTTCCGGCGTGCCGAAATAGAGCGGCTGCGCTCCCATAAAGAGACTGGCCAGGATTCCAAAGTCATAAGTGGCCAGGATTCCTTCGAAGCCGTGCCAGTTCGTGATCTCGCCGTTGAAGATTTCCATCTGCCCCCGGTCGTTCAGCCGCCATTCGGAGGCGAGCGTCCGGGTGCCGTGGGGGCCGACCTGCTTGGCGACCACCCCGAGGCTCGCATAACTGCCGGAGGTCTTGATGACGGAGTAATAGCTCTTCTCTCCCGGATCGATCCGCCCCTTGATCTTCTGGCCGTTCACCGGGAGGAGGCCGTATTCGGGGAGCTGGATCAATTGAAGCGGCTGGAGCCTATCCACGATCGAGGCCCGGCCGAGGTCAGCCACCGTGATATTTAATGGAAGGAAGGTGTCGAGCGTAACCGGGTCTTTGAAGGCGACGACGCCGCCATTACGGATATAAAAGAAGGCGGTGTCGCTTTTCGGCGTGACACCGGTCTTCTTATTCTTGGGATAACTAACGGTCAGGAGAATGTCGGCCTTCTTGATGTTCTTGTCGACATCAAAGGTCACCTTCGAACCCTTCCTCATCGTGATTTTGGTCCCGGCCGGGGTGTAGCTCGTCACCCGGGGATCAAATTTCCCGAGGACCGTTGTCCCGAGTTTGCCTGCATCGATATCGGCCTGATTGAAGTTGACGGCGTAAGGCTGGCCCATCAGGTATTGAATGACGATTGGGGCGCCGGCGGCGGAGAAGACCGTGCCGGTGAAAACGTTTGTCAGAGAAATCAGTTGCCCGTTCTCCATCACGATCGGGGCCGGGCCGCCGGCGATTCCATTCGTGATCTTCTTAAGCCGCTCATCCTGCGCCGCAATAGCGAGGTCATACTGGCGCTTCTCATCGATATATTTCCCCAGCTTCGTATTCAACTCTGCTTCAAGCGATGCATAACGGCCGAAGGATTTCAAAAACTCGCTCCTTGCCGTGTTCCAGGAATTGATCCAGTTCGCTTTTTGCGTGGAACGCTTTATCCCGTCAAGGTTGATGCCCGTGCCCAGCGTGGCCGTCGCATAGGCAATCACTTCCTGAAGCGAGTCTCCCCGCTCCAGTCTCGTCAATAACCTTTGCATCAGGGTTAGCCGTCCCTGCCACTTGCCCTTTTCTTCCATCTTTTTCAAACCGGCAATCCACTTGTTCGACCGTTCGATTTGATTCACGAGATACTGCCGAAGATTTTTCCGCAACTGGACGAGGCGGTCCTGAAGGGCCGTGATCTGTTTGTTGACATTGGCGAGTAACGTTTTGGCATTGGCCAGAATTTGATGCTCGATCGTGATTTGCTGCGGCGAAATAAACATATTATCGATATACATCTCTGCAAAGGTCTGGATCGTAATATTCTCCATATCGGCGAATGACTCGCCGGTGAAGTCGCTTCGGAAGATCACGTAATTTCCCGGCGAGCTTTGGATGAGTGTCCGGCCGTTCACGGTCACAACACCCGGATTTCCGCTCACCGTGCCGCCGATATCCATAAAGAGAAGCTCCCGCCCCTCGGCCCAGTGGGCGGTGAAGCTGAAGTAACCGGTGTGATTCCTTTGATAGATCGCCCCGGCCCGGCCGCCCATATCCTTGTAGACGGTGAGATTCAGCACACTTCGGGCCCGGACTTCGATCCCATTGGGCGCCGTGACGGTGAGCGTGCCGTTATTGATGGCTTGGATCGACACCGCTCCCGAGGCGATTCGGTTCGCCGCAAGCGGCCCTTCCTGGTAGCCGCTTGAACGGACAAATCCTTGGAGGAGAGAACCTGTTTCCTCGTCAAAAAGCGGGTTGGCGGCCGTGGCAAGGAGGTTCAGATCGACGGGAAAGTTGAGACTCGAAATGTCTCCGCTTGATCCGCCTCCCAGCGTTTTGTCCCAGACAACGGCGTCGTCGGAATCCGTGCCTGCCGCATTCGTAAGCGCCACTCGAACCCGGGTGCCGGAGCTTCCTCTATAGGTAAGGAGCTGATCCCGTTTGCCGTCGCCATTCATATCGATCAACTGCTGGGTCCAGCCGGTATATTTCCCGGTGGGGGTATTCTCCCAAACGCTCATGGCTGAAAAACCGGAACCCGTATTCAAAGCCACCTTGAGCCGGGTGCCGGTGTTGGTCCCCTCATCTTTGTAAGTCAGGACGTGATCAAGCATGCCGTCTCCATTCATATCAACCAACTGCTGAGTCCAGAGGCTTGAAGAGTAATTGATTCCGGTGGTGCTGTCCCAAACAGTGACGGAATTAAATCCGCTTCCATTATTGAGGCGGACCCGGACACGGGTCCCCGACGTCCCCTTGTAAGTCAGCGCATAATCCAGCCTGCCGTCGCCATTCATATCGACAAGCTGCAATTTCCAATCTCCGGAAGAGTAATCCGTCCCGTTGGTATTGTCCCAGTAGGAAGCCCCGTTAAACCCGCTGCCGTTATTGATCCTCACCCGCACCTCTGTTCCATCCGTGCCTTTGTAAGTTTGGACCAGATCGGGTTTGCCGTCGCCATTCATGTCGATCACTTGCTGCTTGTAGGAAGTGAACCGGCCGGTGGTGGTGTTGTCCCAATAGACGCTCGTGTCGAAGCCGCTTCCGTTGTTCAAGGCGACCTGCACCCGGGTTCCGTTGTTGCCGCCGCTTGATTCCTTCCACGTCCGGACGTGGTCCGGTTTCCCGTCCCCGTTCATATCAACAAGCTGCTGGGTCCAGGGAATGTAATTGCCGGTGGTGGTGATGTCCCAGTCGGAGTAGGCGGCTTGGAATCCGGTTCCGTCCAGATTGAGTTTCACTCTGACACGGGTCCCGACGCTTCCTCCTTCGTCAGCGTCTTTCCACCGCATCACAAGATCGGGACGGCCGTCGGCATTCATGTCTCGAAGCTCCTGGATCCATTGGGAGAAATAGCCGGTCGTTGTCTCATCCCAATTCTGGAGAACTCCAAAACCATTCCCATTGTTCAGGGCCACCTTGACCCGGGTCCCCGTATTACCGCCGCTATTCGGTTCCTTGTAAGTCAGGAGGTGATCCGGTTTTCCGTCCGCATTCATATCGATTCTGGGTCCAGTTCGTGTAATTGCCTTCGATCATTTCTTCGGCGACGTTAGGATCGTCGTTGATCCAGAAGGTCCCCTGGACCACCGGGTCCTGGCCGGGCTGCTGGGTGGAAACAACGGCATCGGCAAAGTCGCCGCCGGCAAAGACGATGTAGTCCTTCAGGTTCGGGGTAACGATCGTCTTCGAACCGTCGGGATTGAAGGTCTCCATCCGGATCGGCCGGCTCTCGGCGTTGTAATCGATGGTTTGGGCAATGGCGAGATTCGTATGACCGGCGTCCCAAAGCTTCCCGTTGGGTTTGAAGGAGGAGTATTCGTCACGCACTATCGCTTTCAGATCGTCACGAAGCGGGCTCCCGAGAATGGTTCCTTCCACCTGGGCCAGAATCGCCTCCGGAGAATTGGCTCCCCGGCCGGCCGTCTGGACTTTGAACTTTGAACGAACGCCCGGGTCGAGATACATCATGACGTGCTCTCGGACGCCGTCGCCGTCCAAATCCCTAAGGGACTGCTTCCACTTGGAGTTGGAATAGTCAATCCCCTTTGTTGAGTCCCAGTAATTGCTCAGTCCGAATCCTTCCCCCGTGTTGAGGGCAACGACGACCCGGGTTCCGTCAGTTCCTTTCCACCGTCTCACATGGTCCGGCAGGCCGTCGCCATTCATATCGGTCAATTCCTGCTGCCAGTTTGCGGAACTATAATTTCCAGACGTCGTGGAATCCCAGTAGCGGGCCGCATCAAATCCGTTTCCGTTATTGATCCGCACTCGGACCCTCGTCCCGTCGGTCCCCTTGTAGGTCTGGACCAGATCCGGAAGATTGTCCTTATCCATATCGATCAGTTGCTGTGCCCAGGGGATAAAGTTTCCGGTCTCAGTGTCATCCCAATCGGATGAGGCCCCGAATCCGCTTCCGGTGTTGAGCTTCACCCGCACCCGGGTTCCGACACTCCCGCCGTCCGTTTCATCCTTCCACGTCATGACAAGGTCCGGAAGACCGTCGCCATCCATGTCTTGCAGCGCCTGCCCCCACGTGTTGTAATTACCTGAGTCGATCCGACCCCATTCGGTTTGTGCGCCCAACCCGCTGCCGTTATTGAGTGAGACAAAAACTTTAACCCCTACGGTGACCTCAGTGGTGTTTTCCTTGAAACGTTTCACATAGTCGAGGTCGCCGTCGCCATCCATATCGAGGAATTCGTGTGTCCAATCTGTCGAGAAGTCGCCCGCTTTTTGTTCCCATCTCTCCGCCGGACTGAACCCGCTCCCCGTGTTGAGGGCCACGTATAAATAGGTATCGCCCACATAAGAGCCGAGACGAGGAAGAGTCTTCCGGTTGACGAAATCGAGTCTTCCGTCGCCATTCATATCCTTAAAGTATTGGACCGCTGTCGAGCTGGTCTGCGAGCTTGTCATCTGACCCGATTGCACTTCAGCAAGGGCGCCAAAGAAGTCGGCATCGATTTTCGTAAACGCTTGAACTTTAAGCCCCCCGCTTGTGTTGTAATACCCGACAAGGTCCGTCTTTCCATCCCCGTTAATGTCGGTCCAGGCAAATTTCCAGAGACCATAATCCGTTCCGCTCGCCCCGGCCGGGTCCCAGTAAAGCCACGCCTTCTGCGCACCAAAGCCGGTTCCATTGTGGAGACGGTAATCCACACGAATAATGTAGTCTTCAACCAGCAGCCTTACGTAATCCAGGCGGCCGTCGCCATTGATATCCATATATGTATGGGTCGTGATTTCAGCATCGTCGAAAGGGCTGAGATCGGTATTGTCCGTCTTATCGTTTTGAAACGTTGGGTAGAGGTCGCTCTCGTGCCGGAAATCGTTAAGGGCGCCGGCGGCCGTCTCACCGGTGTAGCGGATCTCCCGGACTGCGTTTTCTCCGCTTCTCGCCGGATCGTCGGCCCGGCCGGGGCGGCTGTCAATGTCGAGATTGTTGAGCTGCTCAAGCTCCGCAGCAGAAACCTGGGAGCGTTCTTCCTCCGTCATCAGGGAATAGATGTATTCCCCGATATCCATCCGATTGTAAAGATAGACAATGGTTTCCTTGATGGCGCCGGCCTCGTAGACATACGCAAAGTCTCTTACGCCGTTGTAAAAATAAGTCTCGAGCACTTTGTTCCCGTCGAAACCGGTGTCAAACTCGGTCATTTTCGTGATTTCGCCTTCTGCACGCTCCTGCTCGGAGAAGGAGAAGTCATCGCTTGGCTCGCCGTTATTGATCCGCTGGCTCCTTGTGCGGACCCGGGTATTTGTCTGGCCAAGGTCGGCCTGCCAGGCGTGGCCGGCCATCTTTTGATTGGAATCGTTAAAGGCCTTGTCGCCGAATTCTTTGATCTCGGCAACTTCTTCAGGAGCGGAAGCGCCGAGCTCTGCAATCACCGGATCCTCCGCCCCAACCTGCCGCTGCTCCGAATAGCTGGCCTTGCCGGTTTCGATATCGTTTTCGAAAATCATCGCTTTGGACCGCACGGCTCCCAGCTCTTCTGAAAGGGCCAACTGCCAGGCGTGGGACGTAATCTTGGCTCCGGCGTCGTCAAAACTCTTGTCAAACGATTTCACCTCGATGACCCGCTCTTCGCTTGTCTCGCCGGTGCGAAGGAGTTCGTTCTTTAACGCCTCATCGTCAACCTGCCTCTGCTCGATATAAGTGATCTTTCCGGTTGCAGGGTCTTCATTGCGCATCCTCATGACCGTGCCGTCGCCATTCAAATCCAACTGCCAGGCGTGGGACCTCGGGGTTCCGCCGGCCGGATCCACTTGTCCGATCAACCGTGTCTGGAACGATTGCTCCCAGGCAGTGATCTCCATCAGATCCTCTTCCGAGCTTTCCCCTGCGCCCAGAAGTCCTCCCCGAATGGCTCCGTCCTCACTTTTCTTCTGGAGAATATAGGAGGCCCGGCCGGTCGCCGGGTCTTCCGATTTCATCCGAACTTCAGAGCCGTCTCCATTGAGGTCAAGCTGCCAGTAATGACCCTCCATCCCATCGAGATCGGTTATTTGATCCTTGAATGCCACGCCCGACGTGATGACTTCGATAACCTTCTCATCGCTTGTTTCGCCGATATTGAGGAGCTCCGTCTTCCGTTCAGCCGTTGGGTCTTCACGCTGCAACACGTAACTGATTTTCCCGGTTCCGACATCCTCATTTTTCATCCGGATCTCGGAGCCGTCGCCATTCAAATCCAATTGCCAGGCGTGGCTCTTCAAGGGCTGGCTCGCCTCGCTAAAGGCGGCGTCAAAGCCTTTGACCTCAAAGACATCTTCCCCGGTGCTCTCCCCGGTCTTAAGGAGCGAGGCCTTCACGGAGTTGTCTTTCTTTTGTTCGAGGTAGGTGATCTTACTGGTGGCCACCTCCTCAGACTTGATCCGGACGAGGGAGCCGTCCCCATTCAAATCCAATTGCCAGGCGTGGCTCGTCACTTTTGCGAGCGGGTCATTGAAGGCCTTGTCAAATGCCCTCACTTCGACCACTTGCTCTTCCGTCGTTTCACCCGCCTTGAGAAGTTCCTCCTTGTGGTAAATTTCGCCCGCTTCTTCTGCCACAACCGCAGCGGGCCCGGGTTGTCCTCCGGCTTCTGCCGTAAGGGCTCTGGCGACAACTGCTTCGTCCTCTTCTTCTTTCAGCGCCGTTTGTTCGAGGTAGCTCACTTTCCCTGTGCGCACATCTTCTGTCCGAAGACGGACGACTGAGCCGTCCCCCTCCTTGTCCAACTGCCAGGCGTGGGCCTTGAGCACTCGAGTCAGATCGTCAAAGTCCTTGTCATAAGTCTTTATCTCCACGACCTTCTGGCTTGAATTCTCTCCGGACTTCAGCAATTCATTCCTGAATTCGTCGTTCTCGATCTGCTCAATAAATTGCGTTTCCGCCGTTGTCCCGAAACTCTGATTGAGATTGGTTTTGATACGGGACTCGGTGTCAGAAAGCTCCTCCACCTCACTCCTCGACTTCTCCTTCGCAAACTCTGCGACCGGGGGCAGGGCGTTCGGGTCGGGCTTCTCGTATTCAATGATCCGGGTCACCTGCTGGCCCTCGCTATTCAGGCCCTGATCGATCTGTTTTAAGAAGCGGGTCTTGGGGCCGTCGGCAAACGTGTCGCCC
>JACPCP010000020.1 GCA_016179745.1 Candidatus Omnitrophota bacterium | reverse complement strand
TCGGTGTGCCGCTTCCTGCTCATTTCGAATCTCCTTTCCGGTGCTTTTACCACCCGGAGACTCGCTTTTCAACCGGCTTTAATTTTGGGGGTCGGGTCAGGAGGACCTTGATTTTTCTCTTTGAAACCGGGGTTCGGCGGGAGGGTTGCGGAGTCTCTTCCGGAAATTTCCCGTTGGAGCCTAAGGGGCTTTTCTCTACATTCCTCGACACACGGTTGATCTTTAATTCGCCCCGGGGTTTCGCCAGATCAGACGGGAGAATGAGTTCGTTTTTGACGAGGGAGGCCCCCACCACGCCTTCCATCGCCTGGCGGAGCATCCAGCCGGCGGCGCCCGTGTAGCCGTGCCAGATCATCCGCCCGGAATCAAAATGGGTCAGGATGTCCGCCGCCTGTTTGTTGGGTTGGCCGCCGTAGATTTCAATTTTTTCCGGGACAACATGGGAGATCGGCGAGATCTTGAGCCAGAGCCGGTAGGCCGTCTGGCGGTATTCCGCCGCTTTGGAAAAATTTCCTTCGCCTTCGAATCTCTCCGCCAAAATCCGGGCCGCCCTCACGAGCCACTGAACACCGTGGCAATACATCCCGTTTTCCCGGACCCCCTCGGGATATTTGCTGCTCCTCCCAAGGTAGGGTTGGGTGCCCTCCCGGAGCGCCGGCCAGCCCAAAAGGATCGTGTCTTCTTTTTCAAGAACACCGAGGGCCGTATTAAACACGGTGAGCTCCCGTTCCGGATGGATGCCGGACATCACGGCCCAGGCCGCCGTCAGAGAATCGATCTCCCAAATCCCGCTCGCCTTGACGCCGATCTCCGTGCCGTCATCGTGAAAGGCCCTCAAATACCGGTCGCCCCGCCACGTCCCGTCCAGGGCGGTCTTGAGCCTTTCCATTTTTTTCAAGTAATGCTCTTTCCGGCCCCGACCTTCTTTTTTCTCGATAAGAGGAAGCATCTCCTTCAGGATGTAATAAAGAAAAAAGCCGAGCCAAACACTTTCCCCCTTCCCCTCGCTTCCGATTTCATCCAGGCCGTCATTCCAGTCCCCGGTCCCCATCAGGGGCAGGCCGTGTTTGCCCATTCGTTTTTCCAGCACGAGATCGATGGACCGGAGGCAGTGCCGGTAAACCGAATCCGCACGGGTGGAGCGGTGATACAAATGCCCCCAGCCTTGCTTGTTCTTGGGGAGCGGCGCAAAGGGAAACTCGGCGGCCACGTAGGAGGCCATTTCGTCCAGGAGGGAATCGTCTCCCGTCGTCCGGACATATTCCGCCGCCGCCCAGGCCAGCCACAGCGGATTGTCCGAAGCGTGCGAGCGGCATGCAAAGGCCGTCCGCCCGTCGGTCAACGTAAAGAACCAGTGATAAACATCGCCTTCGATAAACTGGTGGGAGGCATGCAAAAGGATTTGTTTGCGGGCAAGCGCCGGATCGACCCAGATCAAATTGACCGTGTCTTGAAGCTGGTCCCGGAAACCGAAGGCGCCGCTTGTTTGATAGAAACCCCGACGGGGCCAGATGCGCTCGGCCAGGGCCTGGTATTTGAGCCAATTTTGAAACCGGTCAAACTCCGGCAGGCTGGTCTCGACCTCGACCGTCGCCATGAGATTTGTCCACCATTCCCGGGTTTGGGCGAGACTCTTCCGGGCCTCTTCGATATTTTTGTATTTCCGAACTAGCTCAAGCGCCTGCCGCCGGCTTTCGGTCTGCCCCAGGACCACGGCGACGGTGAATTCGCCCCCGGCCGGGATTTCCATCGTCCCGAGGAAAGCGGCGATCTGTCTTGCATCGGTAAGCTCCGTCACATCCGGCCGGCCTTTTTCGACCAGAAAGGGGCGGTCCACGCCCCGGCCCGCTCCAAAAAACCGGCCCCGTTTCGTCTCCACCCGCTCGGCCGGAAGGGACAGGGAGGCAAAGGCCCAACCCGAACGGAACAGATTGCGGGGATTTCTAAAGAAAAGGGCCCCGGAGGCCTTGTCGTGTTTCACCTCGAGGGGGCCGGACCGTTCCGGCTGGAAGGCCAAAGCCATCTGGAAGTAGGGGGCGATCCGCATCCGTCTCGGCTGCCTGGCGTGATTTTTCACGGTCAAAAGATAAACCCCGGCGGGGTCTTTCGGCGGGACGAAGACAATGAGTTCCGTCGAGAGTGTCCCCTGCTTCATATGAAAGACGGCTGTCCCGTCGACGCCGAATTCGGATTCGTGCTTTGCGTCTCGATGGTTCAGGGGATGATAGGTTGGCGAAAACCATTCGTTTTGATCGGGGTTGTAAAGGTAAATCGCCTCCGCCGGCACTCCCTGGGTCACCGTGTCGGGCGAGTCCGGGGTGAGCCGGTTTTGCTGGGAGTTGCCGTTCGAGGAGGTGTGAAGCCCCCGGTTGGTGACCATCACGGAATGGACCGTATTCGACAGGGCGTGGTCATAAGGCCGTGGCGTGAAGGGAGTGTGGACCCAAAGCTTTGCCCCGTTTTCCGTAAATTCGGCGTAAGGCTGGGGAGTCTCCGGAGGAATTTCACCATGGCCGATCAAGGGCGGCTTCTTGAAGGCCCGGGGCGGGACAAGAGCGCCGGCAGGATGAGGATTCAAATATTTCCGGATCAAGGGAAGGGCCGTCTCCCTGTTTTTGACAAAGCCCATCATGAGACGAATTTTTTGTGACGATTTTGGGCCCACCGTCAAAGGAATAAAGAGACTCCCGATCGGGTCAAAGGTGGGGTAAGGGTCCCCCGCCCGGGCTTCTTGAAAGTTAAAGGTCTCAAAGATCCGGGGGTCCCAAAGGCTCCGGGCCCGGCCGATGAAATCCATTCGGGAAGTGAGGAAACCTTCCGGAGGAAGGTCCGCTGCCAGGATCCCCATCGCCTTGGTTCCCTTGTGCCAGGCCAGGATGGCATGGGCCTCACTCACGTATTCCATTTCAGGAAAGAGCCGGGCGTATTGGGTGTGAAACCGGTCGTGGATCCCTCCATTCAAGACCCATTCCAGATAGGGGACCATTTTTAAGGAACGGGCCTCGGCCGTGAGATTTTCAACCGTGATCTCCCAAAGCTCCGCCGGAGTGTCGGGATCGGGCAGGCGAATTTCAACCGTTGTCTTGATGAAGTGGTTCACATTGAAAATCCTCAGGGAATCCTCATCCCCCTCAATCCGGGACCGTTCGAACCGGTCCTGGGGGAAATTCCCGACAACCGGCCAGAAGGCGGCCGCACTCCCGGCCTGGTGTGCGGAATCCACCAGAAAGAGGACCCGGCCGGAGGGGTCGAGCGGGTCGTAGGATCGGCGGCTTAAGTCGTGTTCCTTTTGAAGCGACTCACTGTGGAGTGCGCCGTTTTCCTTGAGAACCACTTGATATTCCCGGTTTTGAATCTCAAAGGCTTGAATCCGGCGGGCCCGGGAACGGCGGCGGAGGGAGCGAACCGCAAAGGAGATCAGAGTGCCCACAAAGACGGCAGAACCGATCACTGCAAGCCTCTGGACGAACGTGAGGGACCCGAGCCAGGAGAGAACCCCCTTCCCCCGGGCGGCATTTTGCATCGCCTCCGACGTGCTCCAGGCATACTCCCACTCCTCGCCCCTCGGAATATAAAAAGGAAGGAGGAGCGGGGCCCAGGTCGCAAACCGCTTCACGGCCTCGGGGATGTAACGCTGGGCGGCGGCCGGCCCGATGAAGCGGGCGATCCGCTCATCGAGCCGGTCGAGCCCGATGAAACTCAGGTTCACCAAGGTTGCCACCCGGAGGCCCATGTGGTCCATCCAAATCAAAACGCGGAGGAAATCAAACGCCATCATGAAAATAAAAATCTTGAGGCTCCAGGCCTGGAAGGCCTCGGGCGTGAGGGCGGCATTCTGGTAAAGGGCGAAGAGGGTCCGGATGGCACCGTCCTGGTTATACCAGGTGGGGTCCGGCATCATCCGGAGAAAGGTGAAGATGATGGGCGCCATCCAGAGGCCCCACCGGAGGACATAGATCATGTGTTCAACGAGCTGGGCAAAGCCGGCCTTCGAGAAGAAAAATTTGATCGGGGAGGTGTTCTTTTCAAAGAAGGCCTGCAGGAACACTTTGTTGATGGCGAAAAGCCAGGCCGCAATGGACCAGTTGATGACCCCGGCGAGGGACTCGAGATAAATCAGCTTCGCCCCGCCCGTGTAACTCCCCAAATCAATCCGGCCCCACTTGTTGACCAAGGGATAGGTGACGTAATCCACGGCGGAAAATCCGGAGCTCGTGTAGAGTTTGAATTTTTCGATGATCACGGGAATCTGCAGACGGTCGAGGTAGAAGGCCGCAGCGCTCCCGACAAAAATACCCAGGAGGGAATCGACCAGATAAAGTTTCCAGGACTGGATCCGCCCCTGGCCCTTGAAGGCGTAGACGGCGTCCCTCAGAAGACTCACTCCCCCCGAGGCGAGAAGGCCGATCCCCAGGCCGAAAACAATTCTCTCGGACATCCCTTCCTGAAAGAGCCCTTCGGTTGCCATCACGGAAAACCCGAACCCGGCCACGGCCCCCCGGGCATAAAGGGGCATCTGCCGGTAACTAAACCGCACCCGCTCGAAAAAAGGCAGGCTTCCGTCAAAGGTCTCGATGATGGTTTTGAGGAGAGGAAAAATCAGGGCGCCGGCGAGGATTCCAATTCCGATCGGCGCCTGGGCCATGAGGCTCTGCGACCCGGAGAGTCCCAACAGGAGATAGAGCGCATACAAAAGCCCCATCAAGATGCCGCTATAAGCCATTCCCTTTTTCATCCCAACGGTCACGTGTTTGGAAAGGGTCTCCCACGTCGGGGCCTTCCGGTGTCCGCCGTCCAGGAGGACGCCGGTAATGAGATAGACCTCCCCCCACAATCCCCCAAAGGAGACGAGCGTGGCCAAAATGGCGGCGAGGGCCCCGAGAGCCGGCGGGAGTGAGCCCACCGCCGGGGTCGATCCCAAATCTGCAATCCCGGGAGAAACGACCACGCCCAGAGAAACAAAAAGGACAAAAAGGTGCGCCTTGAAAGTTTTGAGGACCCGCCCCTGAGTGGCCAGGCCCATGCCGTTTGTGATCGCTTCATTGAAGACAAACACCACGAGGAGCCTGCCGATCCCCTCCAGAACTGCCGGCCAACGTGAGAGAAGCCGCCCTGTGATTCCGTTGACCACGCTTTCGAGAAGCGTCGGGTTTTCCACCAAAAGCAGCCAGTTAAAAAGGTAGGGGGTCCCCACGATCAAGACCGCCGGAAGGGCCCTTAAAGACCGGCCGGAAGAGGCCAGCCGGCAGGCATTGGCAATGTGATAAACAAGAAAGGTCACTGCTGCGACTAAGGGGCTGAACATCAAGAGCTCGATCCCGCTCGCCGGGGACTCAAGGAGTTCCTGCCGGCTCGAGGCAACGGCTAAAAGGCCGGTCACAAGAACATTCTGAAAAACTTCAGCCGGGGTCAGGTGCTTACGACAAAGCCCGAATTTCAGAAACTCCGCAATCAGGGCGCCCCAGATCGCCACCCCGAGGAAATTTAAACTCAGGCCCTCCTCGAGAGGGTTCGCCGTCCCGAGAGAATAAAGAGCGGCCGCTGCCCCCCCGATCAAAACGGCTGCCGTCCCCCAGAAAAAATCCCGCCGGAGGATTTTGAAAAAGGACTTTGCCGTTTCTTCCCCGCCTTCCCTCTCTCCCGGGATTTGCTTTGAAGACCGACGCCCCGTAAAAAGAAGCGCCAGCAGGGCCAGGAGAAAACTCGTCAGGACAACCAAACCCACCCTGATGAAGGCGAAGTTCTTTTCGAAGAAATTGAGCCGGCCGAATTCGAGATCAAAATAAAGCGTGCCGCTGAGCCAGGAGGCCTCCCCCGTCCGGCCTGTCTCGACAGGGCTCCCGCCCGTAAAGCCGTCCGTCATCGGCATGACGACAAAAACCGCCTCCCGGAGTTCCCCGATCGTATTCCAATTAAGGGGCTCTCCCAAAGAATTCCGCCCCGCCTTTAGATTGAGGGGGATCGTCTGCATCCCTGCGCTCCCCTTGATCTCCACCTTGACCGCCGCCTGATTCAGCTCATCCACGCTCGGCACGCCGACCCCGATCCTCACCGCATCCACGGACGTCCTTGCCAAATCGGAAGAATAACTTTTGGTCCAGACACCGACGATGGACCCGACCGGAACGGAATAGTCGAACGCCCAAATCTCCCTGCCGAGCGCCTCGTCAAAGACGTTCCGGATCACGCCCCTGGAGGGCCCGATATTGAAGACCCCCTTCTCGCCGGCATCGAAAAGAGTGAAAAGAGGAAAATTGTTTTTTGGAGCAGCGGCTTGGGGGGGAGGCGCCCGCTGGACAAACTCGAGGGCCAATGAGAGGGTGCCCTTCACAGGCGCAGTCTTCCCTCTCGGACTCACGACAAAGGAAACTTTTTCGAGCCCGCCGACCGCCTCCCAGTCGATGGAAATGGGGACGGAATTCCAGCCGGACTTCAGGCGAAGCGGCGTGGCCTGGACCCCTTTGGGTCCCCTGAATTCCGCCGTGACTAAAATTTGATCTGCCTGGCCGGGACCCGGCAGCCGGATGCCGATCTGGGCGGTGTTGACGGCCGTCTCGTTCAATCCGGCAGGAAACCCCCGGACCCAGAGGCTGGCAACGGACTCTTCGGGGAGGGAGTAGGAAAGTTCTAGGACATCCTTATCGGTCACTTCATCCACGGTGGGAGTGACGCTGGCTTTGGCCGGGCCGGCGGTGAGCGTCCCCCGCTCTTTGGCTTCCAGAAGATTAAAAGATGAGGAGGCGGCAACTTCTCCGGAGGGGAAAATCACGACGGCCCAAACGGCCCAGGCAAGCCAAGGCAGGCAACGGAGAACGAAATTCCCTTGGTGTTTTGTAATCCCTTGGTTCATAACGGGGTTAGGTGTAAGGCGGGGTATTATATCCGGATTCGCCCTCTGCGGAAATCTTTGTTTTTATGAACAAAAACGCCCTTCGGCGCCAGGGCCTGTATTAACCGGGCCCCGGCGAAACGAAGGGCGTATCAAGAAAGACCCTCGATCCTAAAAACGATTTCTCGAGGGAAGCGGTAACGAGGGGGCTTGCCTTCTAGCGGCCGCCGCCTTGCTTGCGTTTTGAATAACAGTCCCTGCAATAAACCGGCCGGTCTCCGCTCGGTTTAAACGGAACTTCGCACTCTTTCTTACATTCTGCGCAGGTTGCCTTAAATAGTTCCCGAGGCCGCCCGCCGCCGAATCCACCCCCTCCACCACCTTGCTGAAACGCCATGTCTCCTCCTCCTTATGTTGTTCACATACTGCGGGGACCGTCCCCGCAGTCACAAATTATCGTCCTGAGCGGCCCGATACTAAAGCGGCTCAATCAAAAGTTCAAACATAAATTCAAAATAAGATCGGGCTCGGGAAAGGCGGCTAGGACTTCGCCTCGTAGCGGCGCTGAAACTCCTCCTGCTCCTTTTTCCGTTTGTCCGCCTCTTGGGGGTCCATTTGATTGAGGAACCACTTGTGATTGCTGGAGCTCAAGACCTCATCAATCTTGGCCTTCAAGGCCTGTGCGGCCTTGGCCTTTTCGGGGTCCGGAGCGCCGAGGTTCTTCTCGGCCAATTCCTCAAGCTCGGGGATGAATTCGGAGTAGAAGTTTTTCGCCACTTCATAGGTCCCGTGCCAGTGGGTGTAGTCGGGTCCCATCATGGAGGCGCCGTGGCGGGCCCGGCGGCCCTCGTGGTGCCAGATCTCAAACCAGATAAAGTCGATCTTGTTTCCGAAAGGCACGGGCTTCAGAAGCGGTTTGGCGAGTTTCATCAATTCCATCCCGGGCTCGGCGAATTTTTCGTGGTAGAGCTTGATCAATTCGTCATATTGAAGATAGAAACTCTCCACAAAACCCCCGGCGTGGCAATTGAGACAGACATCTTTCATGTTCTTGCGCCGGGTCTTCCAGTCCACGTCTTTGCCGGGGAGACCCATATTGGCGTCCGAAACTTCCGGACGGATCGACATCTCCGGCCGGTTGTTCCAGCTGATCCTCATTCCCACATCATGCGTGACGCCCTGCTTGGGGGTGGCGCTCATGTGGCAGGTCGCACAGGTCGGCGCAGCGCTGTAATCTTCGCCTACGACCCACTTCTCATTGTCCAAATTCATCTTGTGCTTGTTGGCATGAAAGGCGACCCCGTGTTTTGATTCTTCGTAAATTTCAATCTGCGGGTGGTCCGGGCCCATGTGACATTTGCCGCAATTCTCGGGGTTTCTCGCCTGCTCGACGGAAAACTTGTGCCGGGAGTGGCAGGCGCTGCAGGAGCCCTCGGAGCCGTCAGGATTAATCCTTCCGATCCCGGTATTGGGCCAGGTGGTGGGATCGAGTTTGCCGTCTTTTAAAACCTTCACTTCGGCGCCGTGGCATTGCCAGCAGCCATTGACGGCGGCGGCCGAGACCCCTTCCGGGAACCCTTCGGTGACAAACCCCCGGTTTCCCTCCACCACATCCGCAAGACGGTTGTCGAGTGAACCGAGAATCCGGGCTGCCTTTGAGTGGTGCGAACTCTCGAACTCCTTTACTTCCTTCGTGTGGCACCGGGCGCAATCCTTGGGAGAGACAATGGTGGAGATCAGGAATCCATTATGGTCGAAGGCATCGGGGTCGCCTGGCTGGGCCTGGTGACATTCGTAACAGGAGACATTCGCCCGGAAATGTTTGCTCGACCCCCATTGTTCCGCAATGGCAGGCGTCTCGCCCCGGTGGCATTCGAGACAATCCCCGGACTCTTGAGACAATTGGTCCGGGATCGTCCCCGCCTGGACGGCGAAGGGTCGTAAAAAGACCAGGCCCATAAAAGCGAAGATGAGTGCCCGCATCGGTTTCTCCTTTAATCTAAAATCGGTCTATGGATTTTCTCTAAAACCGGGGCCGGAGACTGTGATCAACGTCACTGGCCGGCGCCGACTCTTGCGCCTTGGTCTAACCTCTCCTGCAGGAGACACCATTGGCTTTCGGCCTCTTCGAGCTCGACCTGAAGCTCCTTGAGGCGGATGCTGCGTTCCTTCGAGTAACGGAACGGGTTCGCCCGGATCTCTTCGTGCATCTGGTCTCGCTCCTCGACGAAATGTTTCATCCGCTGTTCCAGCTTTTTCATCTGCTGCTCGATCTTTGATGTTTCGGATTTCGGTTTTCGCCGGTCTTCCTTTGTCTTTTCTTTCCCGGACGAAGCGGGTGCTTTGGAGACCGGGTCATCGGCTCGAGCGCGTCGGACGGGCTCTTCCTCCCCGCCGCTGCGGGCCGCCTGTTCAAGGTGATAGACATACTCCTCATAAGTGCCGGGGTAACGTTTTGCTCTTCCATTTTTAAATTCCACGATGGTGGTCGCCATCAGGTTCACGAAGGTCCGGTCGTGACTGATGAAAAAGACCGTGCCGTGGAATTTCTTCAAGGCGTGGCCCAGGGCTTCCACGGTCTCGAAATCCAGGTGGTTGGTCGGCTCGTCGAGAAGGAGCGCCTGGCTTTTTGAAAGAAGCAACCCTGCCAGGACGAGCCGGGCGCGCTCGCCTCCGCTCAAGACTTTCACTTTTTTCTTCACATCCTCTCCCTTGAAAAGGAAACAGCCGGCCATGGCCAAGATCTCCTGATGGCTGGACCCTTCCCGGCCCGCACGCGAAAGGTGCGCATAAACCGTCTCCTCCGGATCGAGGAGGGAAAGAACGTGCTGGGCATAGTAAGCGAGCTTCATCCCCGTCCCCCATCGGAAGGTCCCTCCCCGGGCCGGAAGGTCGCCCGCAAGGGTCCTCAAAAACGTGGTCTTCCCTTGACCGTTATCGCCCAGGACGGCCACGCGCTGTCCCCGGTCGATTTCAAGGTGAATCCCGCTCGCTACCTCTTTTTCGGGATAGCCGATCGTAAGTTCGTTCGAGGAAAAAGCAACGCCGGCCCTTCGCTCCACTTGGGGGATGGGAATACGCACCGTGCTCAACTCATGCCCGATTTCGATGATCTTGAGCCGCTCAAGCTGTTTCATCTTGGACTGGGCCCGGGAGGCGGTGGAGGCCTTCGCACGAAAACGGCTGATAAATTCCTGAAGCTGGTCCCGCTTTTTTTGAATCCCTTTGTTCTGGGCCTCTTTTCGCGCCCGTTCGTCTTCTTTGAATTCGAAATATTCCTCGATGTCACCGGGATAAAGGGTGAGCCGGCCCGATTCAATTTCAAGCGTGTGGTCACAGGTGCGCTTTAAAAATTCGCGGTCGTGGGAAACCACCAGATGCCCGCCTTTAAAATCGCGGAGGAAATTCTCGAGCAGGATCAGCGTGCTCAAATCCAGATAGTTACTCGGTTCGTCCAAGACCAGAAAATTGGGTTCACCGAGAAGCATCGCGGTGAGTTTCACCCGGGTTTGATACCCGCCGGGAAGGTTTTGGATCGGCTCCCCAAGCCGGTCCTGCCGGATCCGGAACCGGGCGGCCGTGGCCCCGCACTGCCAGTTTTCAGCGCCCGTGGTGCGCATGAGAAAATCGAGCACCTTCTCCCCCGGATGGAACGTGTCGTGCTGTTCGAGGTAGCTCAGCTTGAGCTCGGAGTTCCGGGTGATCGTGCCGCTCGCCGCGGCCTCGTGGCCGGTGATCATCCGGCAGAGGGTGGACTTTCCGGCCCCGTTTCTCCCGATCATCCCGATTTTTTGATCGCTCGAAAAGGACGCGGTGGCGTCTTCCAAAAGGACGTTGGCGCCGTAGGCCTTGCAGATTTTATTGACTTGCAGAAGAACGGGCATTTTTTACAAAGAGGGACAGCCCCGGTCCTTAATAAGGAAATTTAATGGAGGGACGGTCCCTGTTTACTATTTAATCTTCGCCGGCATGCGCCAGGGCCGCAAGAACCGAGGGATTGACTCTTGACGCGGCCCCCAGACTTTTTCTCACCTTCGCCGCCGCTTCCTTCAAAGTCATGTTGAAAACCAGGGCGAGTTCTCCGACAAGACCCTTCACCGAGCGTTCCAGCTTTTGACGGCTCCTCGGGTCCTTGGCCTCAGGCTTCTCAAATGAGAAAGACAAGAGGGTCTGGGCGAGGTTCCAAGCGTTATCCTGCAGAATGGAGGAACCGGCCTTCGAAACGGCACGGGAGGGGATGGCCGCGACGACCCTCTTTCCTAAATATTGCAGAATTTCTTTGGCCTCCCGAAGCGACACGAGCGCGCGAAAGCCCGAATCTCCGATTCCCGTCACCGCAACCGTAAAACGCGTTTTCGATTTATCGGCCTTTTGGGGAACCAGCGAGTAGCACCGGACGGGCCCCCCCGGCTGGCGCTGTTGAATGACCTCATCCACGCGAAACAATCCATGAAACGCGTGATAGAGCAAATCTCCCCTAACCCTTTCAGCCCCTATCAGTTGTGTCAATCCTTCCTCTCTTTCAATAACCACAGTGTATCGCTGTTTCGCTTGAAAAGGTTATTTATGTTTCCGGGGCGCCGCCTCAATTCGCTTGGAGAAGGCTCCGTGCGGCACTCCGGCCTGCGAGCGCCCCGGTGCTCCAGGCCCACTGGAAATTAAATCCGCCGATCCGGCCGTCCACATCCAGGATTTCACCCGCAAAGTAAAGCCCGTTTACGAGTTTGGATTCCATCGTCGCGGCTTTGATCTCCTTCAAGTCCACGCCGCCTGCGGTCACCTCCGCCTTCGAATAGCCGAAAACGCCTTCCGCCTCCAGCGGGTAATGAAGCAGCGAACGGATCAGCCTTTTTTTGTCTTCACTGGAAAAATTTCCGATCCGCAGGCCCCCATCCAGCCCGATTTTTTCAAGAAAGACTTCAACAAACCGGGCCGGGAGTGAAAATTCCCCGGTCAGAAGATTTTTTACGAGCTTCTTCGAATAGGCTTGTTGGGCCGATTGAAGACGGACCTGAAGCGACCCTTCGCTTTCCTTGGGAAGGAAACTGGCGGTGATCCGAGGGCCATCCCCCTGGGCGGCGCCTGCCAAATGCCGGCTGATATCCAGGGCCGCAGGCCCGCTGAAACCAAAATGCGTGAAGAGAAGAGGGCCCGGGCACTCACGGACTTTTTTCCCCCTTCTAAAAAATGAAAGTCTTGCGGCGAGTGAAACCCCGCTGAGATTCTTCCAGCCGGGGTCCTTCGTAAGAAGCGGCGTGAGAGCGGGAAATGTTTTCAAAATCGTGTGCCCGAAACTTCGGGCAATCCCGAAACCGGCGCCGTCGCTCCCTGTGGCCGGATAAGAAAGGCCTCCGGTCGTGAGGACCACCCTCCTTGCCCAAACCGTATCGAGGTCATCCGAACTTTTGAGACAAAATAAATCGCCTTCTTTTTGAACGGCGGTGATCCGGACCCTCTTTTTCAAGCCGACCCCGACCCGGTCCGTTTCTTTGAGGAGCGCCTCCAAGACCGTCTTTGCCGAGTGGGTCGCAGGAAAATATTTCCCGCCCGGTTCGAGAACGAGCTTCACGCCGATTTCTTCAAACAACCGGAGGGTCGCTTGAGGGGTGAAGGCCTCAAGGACGTGTTTGACAAAGTGGCGGGGCCCTCCCTCGAAGTCGGAGGGTTTCACTTCCCGGTGAGTGACATTGCACCGTGTCCCGCCCGACATCAGGATCTTTGCGCCAACCGTGGGGCGCCCGTCCAGAAGCAGGAGGGAGCCGGGCACGCCCCGGGCCCGGAGCGCTCTGGCCGCCTGAATTGCGGTCATGAGCCCGGCCGCACCGGCTCCAACGATGACAATGCCAACGGGATTCTCTTTCACAACGTCATTTTGACCGGACGCCATCCAACGGGAAGGATTAGATAGCCCTGCAATTCCGTCAGCTAAGAAACAAAATTGGCAAGGCCACAAGACGTGGCCCCGCCAATTTTGGCTCCCCGGGCTGGACTCGAACCAGCAACCCTCCGGTTACGATCTGACTCTGATTGCTCAGAGAGTCGGACTTTCTCTTTACCCTCGACTCGACGTTAGGGTAGCGGGTGTAAAGTCTCTGCACTTGCCCTCTTGCCCCTCACCCTAACCCTCTCCCTAAAAGGGAGAGGGAAAGGCGAAGAATCAAGATGCTAGCTCAGGATTGCCTTGGCCCTGGGGCTTTAGGTTTCCCTGACTTAGCCCGCTTTTCATCTCAGAGTTTCCTCTGAGAGCTGCTAACCTCGTAACAGCCGGATGCTCCACCATTGAGCTACCGGGGAATAAGAAGAAACCAAAGATCAAATATCAAAGATCAAAAAGAGTGAAGGCGCCATTATAGCCGGGCCGCTTGTGGTTTTCTACCTTGCCAAAAGGCGGATCGCCGTTCCCAGAGTGGCGTTATAAAAAACGAAGGATCTGAAGTTGCCCCCAATGCGTCACGGGAATGAGACGGGACCGGAACTCGCCCGTGACTTGCGCCTCAGATCCTTCTACTGGAAGCTTGCCTGATAAAGGGGACGGATGCAAGCAGCCTGGCCCCGATCAGCCGAACTGCTGACGGCCGGCCAGGGAGCGCTGGAGGGTGGCGGGATCCATAAATTCGATGGCGCTTCCGACCGGGATCCCGCTCGCCAGCCGGGTCACCTTCACGCCCCAGGGCTTCAACGCCTCGGCCAGATAAAGGGCCGTGGCCTCGCCTTCGGTGTTGGGGTTGGTGGCAAGAATGACTTCCTCGATTTTCTCCGACTTGACGCGCTTCAGGAGATTTCCAATCTGAAGGTCCTCGGGGCCCACCCCCTCCAAAGGCGAGAGGGTCCCCAGGAGAACATGGTAGCGGCCGTTAAAGGCGCCGGTTTTTTCAATGGAGATGACGTCTTTCGGGTCTTCCACAACACAGAGCACGGCGCCCTCCCGGGTCGGGTCTTCGCAGATCCGGCAGAATTCGGCGTCGGAAAAATTGTGACAGGTCTTGCAAAAGCGCGCCTCGCCCCGGACCTGCTTCAAAAGGTCTGCGAGGTGGGTCGATTCCTCCAGCGGGGCCTTCAATAAATGGAAGAGGATCCGCTCGGCCGAACGCTCGCCGATCCCGGGCAGGCGGTTCAGGGCCTGGATTAACCTTGCCATCCGCTCCGAATATCCCCGGTTTCTCATGACTTAAAAAGGACCGGCCTTAATCGGCGCGGACGACCTTGGCGCCCTGGAAAATTTCCATGGCCTGACGGGCGGCGTCGGGAAGTTTGGCGGGTGACGCCGGGGCCGGTGCCGAACTGCTTTGGGTCCCGGCAAGACGGGTCGTCACAAACTGGACCGGAAACCGGACGCCGAGGACCTGCTTAAAGGCCTCCTCGACCATTTGCCGCTTTTCGGGCACCTCCAGGGTTTCCTTGTGAAATTGAAATTCCTCGGGCAGGCCGAGCACAATGGCTTCGCCGGTGACCTCGACCGGGGCCGCCTCGGCAAGGAAAAGACCGGTGGAAATCTGCCGGGCCTTCACCGTCTCAAGCACCTGGGGCCAGACCTGTTCGATGTCGTTCAGCGTGTGGGTGAGGGTGGCCGATGCTGTCAAGGGTCCGGCTTCAAGGCCCGAGGCCATGGGGGACGGTTCTATTTTCTGCATCTTGGGTTGCGCTGAAAGGCCGGATCCGCTTTCTGCCTTGACGGTCCTTGGGACGGGCGCCGGGCTTGCGCCCGGATTCGGCAAACCCCGGGGCGTTGTCTCCTTTGAAACCGTCCTGCCCCCTGCCGTCTCCAAAAGCCCCTTCACGGATTTCAGGCCCTCCAAGTGGAGCAATTTGAGAAGGGCCGATTCCAATAAAATCCGGGGCGGGGCCACGGCGCGCCGGAGATCGGCCTGAAGATTTTGAAGCAGGCTCAAGGCAAGCAAAAGCTCCTCTTTGGAAAAATCCGCCTTGAAATCCGCGAGTTGCTTTCCGGCCTCCGGGCTCATCTCGATAAAATTCTCCGCGCCCTTTCCCATTTGGACCAGGAGGAGGTCTCGAAAGAGCTGAAAAAGCCCGCGGCCGAATTGGACGAGGTCCTTGCCGGTCTCGTAAAGCGACTGGACAAGGGCCAGAATTTTGTGGGCCTCTCCTTTTTGGAGCGCCCGGAGAAGCTCGAAATAAACTTCTTCGGAGGCGAGGCCCAGGGCCAGCAAAACATCATCTTCGCGGATCGGGCCTTCGGAAAGGGTGCTGATTTGGTCGAGGAGGCTTTCGGCGTCGCGCAGGCTGCCGTCTGCCGCCCGCGCAATTTCAAAGAGCGCCCGGGGCTCGGTCTTGAAACCCTCCTGCTTCGCGATCTCCGCCAGTTTCGCCTGAATGGCCCCGGCCGTGATCCGCTTGAAATTGAAACGCTGGCAGCGGGAGAGGATCGTGAGCGGGAGCTTGTGGGGCTCGGTCGTGGCAAAAATAAATTTGACGTGCTCGGGCGGCTCCTCAAGGGTTTTGAGAAGGGCGTTGAAGCCGTCGTGGGTGATCTGGTGGACTTCGTCGATGATGTAAATTTTGAAGCGTGCGGCGGCGGGCTTGAATTTCACGTTTTCGCGGAGCGTGCGGATCTCGTCGATCCCGCGGTTCGAGGCGCCGTCGATTTCAAGGACATCGAGTGAGACGGCCCGGGCAATCTCCTGGCAGATCACGCACTCGCCGCAGGGGGTTTCGGTCGGGCCTTTCGCGCAATTGAGGGCCTTGGCGAGGATCCGCGCCGTCGAGGTCTTGCCGACGCCCCGGGGGCCGGAAAAAAGAAAGCTCTGCGGAATTCTCCCGGTGCGGACGGCCGTCCGGAGCATTTGCGTGACGGCGGGCTGGCCCACCACCTCGTCAAAATTTTCCGGCCGGAATTTTCGTGCGAAAATCAGGTAAGGCTTTTCCCCGGTCTGCTTCTGCTTTTTCATTCCTCTCTCTTAACTTTTAATTCTCCATTTTTCATTTTTAATTGCTTTTCGGAGGAGGTAGGATTCGAACCTACGGTGCCCTTGCGAGCACAACAGTTTTCGAGACTGCCGCATTCGTCCGCTCTGCCACTCCTCCCTAACATTCCAAGAATTTGACGGGCGAGACCGCCGCATTCGTCCGCTCTGCCATGGCTCCGTTATTATACTTTGAATGGCGGAGACGTTGGGATTTGAACCCAAGAACCCCCTTTCGGAGGTTTCGCGCTCTCCAAGCGCGCCCGTTCAGCCGCTCCGGCACGTCTCCAAACTTTGCAGCCTCTATCTTTTTTCTTTTCGAAGGGTCCGGAAAAATTCCTGCAAGAACCGCTTCGACTCCTCCGCCAAAATCCCGCCCTGCACGGCAAGACGGTGATTCAATCGGTCATCGGCCGCAATATTGTAAAGACTCCCGCAGGCGCCGGCCTTGGGATCCGAAATTCCGTAGAAGACCGCTTTGGCTTTTGCGAGAACCATCGCCCCGGCACACATCGGACAGGGCTCCTTCGTGACATAGACGGCCGCCCCTTCGAGCGAACCCCGATGACTTGTCTTCCCCTCCGAGAGGGTTTCCGCCGCCTGCGTAATGGCGATCATCTCGGCATGGGCCGTGGGGTCGTGAAGCGTTTCCATCTGATTGTGTGCCCGTCCGATGACTTTCCCCCGCCAAACCACAACAGCGCCCACCGGCACCTCCCCTTTTTCCAGGGATCGCCGGGCCTCTTTCAGGGCCTCGCGCATATACTCCTCATGAATCTTTCGCGAAAGCTTTGTCACTTCGAGTCCTCTCGATTTCATTTGCTAAATAATACTCGCGCCCGAGAGGACTCGGCGCCTTCCGCTCACTTCGTTCGCTCCAGGTCGGCCACCCGGCCCGCAATTCCAATGCTCCTAGACGTCGCATTGAGCGGGCCTCCCTTCGAGTCCTCTCGATCTCATTCGCCAAATAATACTCGCGCCCGAGAGGACTCGAACCTCCAACCACTGGTTCCGTAGACCAGTGCTCTATCCATTGAGCTACGGGCGCATACAAAACAAGGCCAGTCCCGGCATCTTTTTGCCGGGGCGGGCGCACGTCTCATGATATTAAACCACCTCTCGTCCTACGTGAGAGGAACTTCAACTGCGCACTCCCGTCTAACCTAGCCGTCCCACCGAAGGTGGGGCGGGCGCAACAAAAATAATGGCGGAGAGGGGGGGATTCGAACCCCCGGTAGCGGCCTAAACCGCCACAACGGTTTAGCAAACCGTCCCTATCAACCGGGCTCAGGCACCTCTCCTTAGGCTGTTGCATAAAAAAGCGACTCTAACTCAACGTCTTCGCAAAAACGTTCAAAGCGCAACTGGTAAGCTGGGTTATGGGTCCCGATCTCCTGAAAGTATCGTAACACCTCTTTCTGTGAATAGACGCAGACTCGATTGCCATATTCCTTTGGATGAAAGGCCGACAGTGTAAGCAACTCGGCGAATTGTTTCCGGATTATCCTAGAATAAGATGTGAAGGCTAATTTCGGATACTGATAAACGGCCCCCCTCACAAGATAGCTGTGCTTGTAAACGCACCCATCGGTATCAAATAAGCCTCTTGCCGCACCATTTCTTGTCTGCTCATTATCAAAAACCCAACGAGGCAGGGAGGCGCCCTTTTTAATTTTGTCTCCTTTGGTCATTCCTTGGGAGTATAAAAATTCCACCAAACGGCGGCTATTAACTACCAGCTCTCCGCCTCCGTAATTAAACCGATAACGGGTTGAGGCCTTTAAGCCAAACAAAGAATCGATTAGCCAGGACACATAATCGGCGTAGAGCTGTTCTGTTTTCAGGTTGAACGAAACAGCGATCTGGAAATCGCTGCGAATATTGCCGTCTCCCAAAAATATTCCTAGGAATTCCGCCAATGTTTCGGAACAACCCGGAATTTTAATCGATTTCAGACTTCCCACAACGTGTTTCCTGGGCCAAGCTCGGCCACCTCTCCAAATACCTGAAACCCCCAACCGTCCCAGCGTCCTTTGAGAATGGAGTCAGATTAAATGCTTGATTTCCGGAGAGGCCGAGATTCGAACTCGGGAGATCCCGAAGGACCTAACGGTTTTCAAGACCGCCGCATTCAACCGCTCTGCCACCTCTCCCATACCCTCAGGCCGAAAACCCCGCAGGGTTCCGTATTCTAACAACCACTAAAAGATTAGTCGAGAAATGGCTGTGGAAATATGGGGTTAGGATTAATCGAGATACGGACGGAGCGCCTTGGGAAACTCCACGCCCCCGGAGGCCGTCTGAAAATTCTCCATCAAACACAGGACCGTCCGGGCCAGGGCCACGCCGGATCCATTGAGGGTGTGAACGTATTCGCTTTTGGCGCCTCCGGCCGGCCGGTAGCGGATATTCATCCGGCGGGCCTGAAAGTCCCCAAACAAGGTGCAGCTTGAAACCTCATGCCAGCGCCCGGAAACACTCGACCACGCCTCCAGGTCGTATCCCTTCATCCCCGCAAAGCTGAGATCGGCCGTGGAAAGGAGTAACACCCGATAGGGAATCTCAAGAAGCTGAAGCACGGCCTCGGCCTCCTTGACAAGCGACTCCAGTTCCTCAAGTGATCCTTCCGGCTTCACGAATTTCACAAGCTCCACCTTATCGAATTGGTGCACCCGGGAAAGCCCCTTGGTTTCCTTCCCGTAAGAACCCGCTTCCCGGCGGTAACAGGGTGTGTAGGCCACGAGTTTTCGGGGAAGAAGCTTTTCTTCAAACATTTCATCCCGGAAGAGATTGGTGACCGGAACCTCCGCCGTGGGGATCAGAAAGTAATCGTCATCTTTTAAGGCATACATGTCGCCCTCAAGCCGGGGGAGCTGTCCTGTCCCAAACATGCTCTGACGATTCACCAGGTGAGGGACCGAAACCTCCTCGTAGCCGTGCTTTTTTGTGTGAAGATCCAGCATGAAGTTAATGAGCGCCCGCACCAGCCTCGCCCCCCGTCCTTGAAAAACCGGAAAAGCGCTCCCCGTGACCGCCGCCCCGCGCTCGAAGGAGAGCCACCCCAGCCTCCGCCCCAGCTCTAAATGGTCCGAGGCCTCAAAGCCAAATTGCCTTTTCTGGCCCCATTCACGCACCACCTGGTTGCCCGAGGAATCTTTTGACACAGGCACGGTTTCATGTGGAATATTGGGTATGTTTATCAGTATTGTGCTTATTGATTTGTCTATATCTCCCACTTTTCTATCAATTTCATCTATTTTTTGGGAAACTGTAGATATAGAGGTTACCAGCTCCTGAACGGACTCTCCTTTCTTCTTTTTGAGCCCGATCTGGCCGTTGACGCGGTTTCGGATTTTCTTCTGTTCTTCGACCTCTTGAAGGAGGGCCCGGCGATTTTTATCAAGCCGAAGGAGCAGGTCCAGGTCGGCTATCACGAGTTTGGCCTTTAAGGCCTGGCGGACTTTATCGGGGTTTTCTCGAATGAATTTAAGGTCGAGCAAGGAAGGGGCTCCTTTGGGGCGAGGCTACTTTTCCTCGGATGTTGTTTCCTCTTCTTCCCGTGAAAGCACACAGGCGGCCGAGGCCACCCGATCTTTCCCCCTGAGGCGGATCAACCGCACGCCCTGTGCGGCCCGCCCCGTGGTCCGGATCTGGTTCACGGGGGAACGAACCACCATCCCGCCTGTCGTGGCCAGGATGACTTCATCTTCGTCCCGCACAGCGAGGACACTCACGACCTCCCCGTTCTTGGCCGAACACTTGACGTTGATCACGCCCTTTCCGCCCCGGGACTGCAGGCGGTAGTCTTTAAAAAGGCTCCGCTTCCCAAAACCCTGACTCGTGACCGTCAAGACCTTGGCTTCGGATTGAACAATTTCCATGGCAATCACTTCGTCTTTTTTCTTGAACCGGATCCCCCGTACCCCGGCAGCGGTCCGGCCCATCTCCCGCACCTGCTTTTCGGGAAAACGAATGGCAAATCCACACCGGGTGGCGAGGAAGATTTCGTTTTTGCCGCCGGTCAACCGGGTGGCGACAAGCTCATCTTTGGGCCGGAGCCGGATGGCGGCCAAGCCCGTCGAACGGGGCCGCTCGTAGGCCGCAAGCCGGGTCTTTTTGATCACCCCGTCTTTGGTGGCCATCACCACAAAATGGTTTTCGTCGAACTCCCTGACCTGAAGAAAGCTTGAAACCGTCTCCTCCGGGCCCAGGGAGAGGAGGTTGACAATCGCCTTGCCCCGGGCCTGACGGGAGGCTTGAGGGATTTCATAGGCCTTGCGGAGAAAGACGCGCCCTTTGGTGGTAAAAAAGAGAATGGAGTCGTGCGTGGAGGTCAAAAAAAGGTATTCGATAAAGTCCTCGCTCTCCTCTTTGACGCCGCCCCCCGTCACCCCCACCCCGCCCCGGCGCTGCCTCCGGTAAAGGCTGACCGGGGTGCGTTTGATGTAACCGGCGCGGGAGATGGTAATGAGGACGTCTTCCTCGGCGATCAGGTCTTCGATCTCAAGCTCCTCCTCGGCCGCCACGATTTGGGTGCGCCGCTCGTCGCCGTATTTTTTCACAAGCTCCTGGGACTCGTCCTTGATGATCCCGAGGATCTTGGCCCGGCTTTTCAAAACCGAACGGTAGTATTCGATCTTTTTGATGAGCTCCAGATACTCTTCATCGATTTTTTCCCGCTCCAGGGCCGTCAGGCGCTGCAGCTGCATTTCGAGGATGGCTTTTGCCTGGAGTTCGCTCAGTTTGAAATTTTTGACGAGTTCGATCTTTGCAACCTCCGGGCTCTTGGATTGGCGGATGGTCTTGATGACCTTGTCCAGATTGGCAATGGCGATCTTCAAACCTTCCAGGATGTGCGCCCGTTTCTCGGCCCGGTCGAGCTCAAAGCGGGTCCGGCGGGTCACGACCTCCACCCGGAATTCGACAAACTGCTCGAGGAGCTGCTTTAGGTTGAGCACCTTGGGCTCGCCGTTCACCAGCGCCAGGAGGATCGCCCCGAAGGTCTCCTGAAGCTGAGTGTGTTTATAAAGCTGGTTCAGAACAATTTGATGGATCGCTTCTTTTTTGAGCTCGACCACGATCCGCATCCCGTCCCGGTCGGATTCGTCCCGGATGTCGTAGATTCCCTCGATCTTTTTCGATTCCACGAGGTTCGCGATCGATTCAATCAGGTTTGACTTGTTGACCTGGTAGGGGATCTCGGTGATGACGATGGCGTCTTTTTTCCGTTCTCCGGTTTCGATCACGGCCTTGGCCCGGACCACCATCCGGCCCCGGCCCGTTTCGTAAGCGGAACGGATCCCGTCCCGGCCCAGAATGACGCCCCCGGTCGGAAAGTCCGGCCCCTTCACGATCTTCATCAGCTCCTTGATGCTGATCTCGGGGTTTTCAATGACGGCGGCAAGGCCAGCGATAATCTCTTTTAAATTGTGGGGCGGGATGTTGGTCGCCATCCCCACCGCAATCCCGCTTGCGCCATTAACGAGAAGATTGGGAAGGCGGGCCGGGAGAAGGGAGGGCTCCTGAAGCGACTCGTCGAAATTGGGAACAAAGTCCACGGTCTCTTTGTCGAGGTCGCCCAAAAGTTCCTCGGCGGGCGGCGCAAGGCGCACCTCGGTGTACCGCATAGCCGCCGCATTGTCGCCATCAACGGAACCAAAGTTCCCCTGGCCGTCGACCAAAGGGTATCGAAGCGAGAAGTCCTGCACGAGACGCACCAGGGTTTCGTAGACGGCAAGGTCGCCGTGGGGATGGTATTTGCCGAGCACCTCTCCAACGATACGGGCGGATTTTTTGTAGGGGCGGTTCGGCGCCAGGCCCAATTCCTGCATGGCGAAGAGGATGCGCCGATGGACCGGCTTCAGCCCGTCCCGCACGTCCGGGAGGGCCCGGCCCACGATGACGCTCATGGCGTAATCGATGTAGGAGTCCCGCATCTCGTCTTCGATGGGGACCGTGACAATCTTCTCCCTCAACGCATAAATATTTTTATCATCTGCCATGGGTAATGCCTTTATTCCCCGAGATCAAACATCAAGGTTTCGAACCGCTTTTGCGTAACGCTCGATAAATTGGCGTCGCGGCTCCACCTGATCGCCCATGAGGACCGTAAACATTTCATCCGCTTCCACGGCGTCTTCCAGGGCCACCTTGCGGACCGTCCGCCGGTCCGGATCCATGGTGGTCTCCCAAAGCTGCTCGGGGTTCATTTCCCCCAAGCCCTTGTAACGCTGGATGGTCATTCCTTCTTTGGTGATCTCCTTCACCCGGTCCACGGCCTCAGCCAGCGAACGGGCAGGGTAAGTCTTTTTTTCATAGACGAGCTCATAAACAGGTTCCGGATTTTCTTTATACTCATGAAGGTTGATCCCGAACTTTTCAAGCCGTTTTGCCGTCTTCTCAAGCTCCCGCGATTCGAAGATTTCGATCCGCTCGAGCTCCTCCTCGCGGCCCTCGGCCTCACCTTCCTTGGCCTTGTCTTCCGCCGGAACGCTTTTCGGTTTTTTCTTTTCAAACTCCTGGCTGAGCTTCGCAAGCTCTTGGTCCGAATAGACAAAAACGGGTTCCTGAGCGCCGGGGGCTTGGATCTGATAAAGGGGAAAGCCTCGCTTTTTGGGATCACAGGCGTCGAGGTAGCGTGAAAAATTGACCCCCTTGCGCTCCAGGTGTCTTCGGGTTTGCGTGATGAAATTGGTGATCTCAAGGATTTCCTTAAAGTCCTTGTCGCCCCAGCTCTCCTTCTTTTTGACACGTTGAAGCACTGCGCCCTCCGCCCCCATCTCAACCAGCATGGCGTCGAGCTTCTCATCCGTCTCCACATACTCCTCGCGCTTTCCTTTTTTAATTTTGTAAAGCGGGGGCTGGGCAATATAGACATGGCCCCCTTCCAGGAGTTTTCGCATCTGACGGTAGAAGAAAGTCAAAAGAAGGGTCCGGATGTGGCTCCCGTCCACGTCGGCATCGCACATCAGAATGAGTTTGTGGTAACGAAGCCTCGCCAGATCTAGCTCATCGGCAATGCCGCACCCGAGCGCTGTGATAATCGTCCGAATTTCTTCATTGGAGAGAACCTTGTCAATCCTCGCCTTTTCCACGTTGATAATTTTCCCGCGCAACGGAAGAATGGCCTGGAAGCGCCGGTCCCGGCCCTGTTTGGCAGAGCCTCCGGCCGAGTCTCCTTCCACGAGGTAGAGTTCACAGTTTTTCGGGTCTTCATCCGAGCAGTCCGCTAATTTCCCCGGCAGGCTCGCCGAGTCCAGCGCGCCCTTCCTCCGTGTGAGTTCCCTCGCCTTCCTCGCCGCCTCGCGGGCCCGAAGCGCCAGGGTCGCCTTCTCGACAATCTTATTCGCAATCGAAGGGTTTTCTTCGTAGAAGGCGGTGAGCGCCTCGTAGACCAGGCTCGAGACAATGCCCTCCACCTCGCTGTTGCCCAGTTTTGTTTTGGTCTGCCCTTCAAACTGAGGCTGCGGCACCTTGCCGCTCACCACCGCGGCGATACCCTCTGAAAGGTCGAGCCCGGAGAGGGCGGGGTCTCCATTTTTTAAAAGGTTCCGGTTTTTCGCATACTGGTTGGTGGCTCGCGTCAGGGCAGTCCGGAAGCCGATCAGGTGGGTCCCTCCTTCCACGGTGTTGATGTTGTTGACAAAGGAAAAGACGTCCTCGCTGTAACCGTCATTGTATTGACAGCCCACCTCGAGGCGCACCCCCTCTTTCTCCTTGTCCATGTAAAAGATCTTTGAATGAAGAACGTTTTTGTTCCGGTTCAGGTACTGGATAAACTCGGCAATTCCGCCGCGGTATTGAAAGCTGTGCTCCTTTTTGGTGCGCTCGTCCTGAATTGAAATTAAGATTCCTTTGTTGAGGAAGGCGAGCTCCCGGAGACGGTTGGAGAGAATTTCAAAACTGAACTCGGTTTGCTCAAAAATCGAGCCGTCGGGTTTAAAGGTCACCGTCGTGCCAGTATCCTTGGCCTTCCCGATGACGGTCACCTTGGTCTTCGGCTTGCCTTGGGCGTATTCTTGGTGGAAGACCTTTCCTTCCCGCCGGACCTCGACCTCACACCATTCGGAAAGGGCGTTGGTGACGGAAACGCCCACGCCGTGGAGACCTCCTGCAACTCGATAAGCCTTGTTGTCAAATTTCGCTCCGGCGTGAAGCGTGGTCAGGACGACTTCAAGGGCGGATTTTTTTTCTGTTTTGTGGATATCGGTGGGGATCCCCCGGCCGTTGTCCGTTACGGTCACGCTCCCGTCGGTGTGGATCATTACCGTGATTTTTGAACAGTGGCCGGCGAGCGCCTCGTCGATGGAATTATCAATGACCTCGTAAACGAGGTGGTGGAGTCCGCGCGAACCGGTGTCGCCGATATACATCGCGGGGCGCTTGCGGACCGCCGCCGCCCCCTCCAAGACCTGGATGGTCGTCGCGTCGTAACGTTCGGACTTCTTAACTTCGGGCTTGGGGCCGGCTTCCGGTTTTTTCTTTTTCTCTTTCGGCCTTCCTGCTGTTTTTGCTGCCATGAGATCCTTTAGTTTTTGGTTTGCCCGACTCGGAAAATAATTTTTTTGACGCGCTCTTCCCCCAAGGCCCCCTGCGCCCTCTTTAAAAGCGTGCCCTGATACCTTAAGTTAAGCTCACAGGCAAGGAGCGAGTCATCCACCCAAACACAAACCGTCCCGTCTTTTTGGAGGGCCGGGCGGGTGTGGGGCGTAAACTGGGGGCCTGCGATTTTAGGCCAGAGCATTTGGAGCCTGGAACGCTCACTCTTCTCGCCAGAGCCTAGCTCCCGGAGGATAAACTGGAGGGTGCTCCCGAGCGGCCCCATTCCTTAATTAAGCTGCATTGGCATGACCACGTAGCAGTAACGGTCCCAACCGCGCACGACGCCGGGTTTGTCCGGCTCAGTCAGGGAGAGGACGACTGTTTCAATGTTGAGGTTTTTCAGGACGTCCAGGAGATAGCCGGGATTAAAACCAATCGCAAGCTCTCCCCCCTTAACTTCTGCAGTGATTTCTTCCCGTGATTCTCCAAGGTTGGGGGTGCGGGAGGAAACAAGCACCCGGTCTTTTAGGAAATCAAATTTTACAAGTTGGGAGTCGGGCGAGGTTAGGAGGTTGGCCCGCCTTACCGCTTGTTGGAGGTCCTCCCGGCGGACGGAGCAGGTGATTTTTTCTTCCTTTGGGACCACTTGCTCATAATTGGGGAATCTCCCTTCAATGAGGCGGGAGGTGAGTATGGTTTTCCCAAGGTGAAAGGTGACTTGGTTTTTTCCGGGGACAATTTTAACCGTCCCCTCCAACCCCAAGATTCGGCAAAGTTCTTGAGCAGCTTTGTTGGGGATGATCATTTCGGTGGGGGTGGGAATGGGTTGGGGAAGGTCTTTTTCCACCATCGCGAGCCGCCTTCCGTCGGTCGCGACCAGCCGCAACTTGCTCTCTTTAATTTCAACATAAACCCCATTTAAAACATACCTTGTTTCGTCCCGGGAAACGGCAAAAGAGGTGAGGTTTAGGCATTCTTTTAGCGTGCCCTGCTCAATTTCAATGGCGTTTAATAAATCAACTTCTGGGGGTTTTGGAAAGTCGTCTTTTGTCAGACCCATAATCTTAAACTGGGCCCGTCCTGTTTTAATATTAACGGCATTGTTTTTTGCGACTGTAACCTCTACCAATCCCGAGGGTATTTCTCGAAGAATCTCGTGTATTTTTTTAGCAGGAAGGGTGATGGCCCCCTCCGTGGCGTGGTTTGTTGAAAGTTGGGTTGAGATCCCAAGTTCTAAATCCGTTCCCATAAGATAAATTTCCCCGGAAGGCAGCGTCTCCACAAGAATGTTTCCTAAAATGGGCAGGGTGTTTGGTTTTTGGCTCACGACGGCGCTTACCATTCCTATCCCCTGCAAAAAAATATCGCGATCAATTTGAAACTCCACAATACCCTCCTATCTCCTATGGGTTTATTCTTAAAAAACAGTATTCTTAGTAGTTGTCCTAGTTTTGTGGATTACTACCCCATCCCCTTGTATCACAAAGAATTACGTTAAGGAAAACCTGTTTATAACTTTAAAAAACGAGTTGTTTTTTAAGCGTAACCAAAACACTTCTAACCCGTTCATTTTGTTGCTCTTGGGTCTCAATTTGTTTGCAGGCGTGAAGCACCGTGCTATGGTCCCTCCCCCCAAAATATTCACCAATTTCCGACAAAGAGGTGTTGGTAACCTCTCGAACCAAAAACATAGCGACTTGGCGGGCGTGCGCAACCTGTTTTGTCCGTCTTTTGGCCCGCAAATCTCCCACACTTAACCCAAAAAAATGGGCCACCCGTTGCTGGACCTCTTCAACCCCAATTTTCTTCGCCTCTTCTTTAAAAGAGTTCCCCAACACTCCTTCTGCAAAAGCGAGGTCAACCTCTCCACCCCCCAAAGAGGCGTAAGCCACCACTCGAATCAATGCCCCCTCCAACTCCCGGATATTAGATTTGATTCGTTCCGCAATAAAAAAAAGGACATCATCCGGGACCCGAACCGCCTCCCGCTCCAGCTTTTTTCTTAAAATGGCCACGCGGGTCTCCAGGTCCGGCGGCTGGATGTCCGTGACAAGCCCCCACCCAAAACGGGACACAAGCCTCTCTTCCAGGCTCGAAATTTCACGGGGCGGGCGGTCGCTACAAATCACAATCTGTTTGTGGGAGTCGTAAAGTGTGTTAAAGGTGTGAAAAAATTCTTCCTGGGTGGACTCTTTCCCCGCGACAAAATGAATGTCATCTACTAAAAGGAGGTCCAGATTTCGGAAACAGGCCCTGAATGTGTGAGTGGACCGGCTCTGGATGGCCGAGATGAGCTGGTTGGTAAATTTTTCGCTGGAAACGTAAAGAATTTTCTTGTCGGGCCAGCGCCGCCGGGTCTCGAGGGCGATGGCCTGCATCAAGTGTGTTTTGCCAAGCCCCACACGACCATAGATAAATAAGGGGTTATAGTGCTTTGCGGGGGCCTCGGTGATGGCGAGCGCGGCGGCGTGGGCGAAACGGTTCCCGGGACCGATCACGAAATTGTCAAACGTATAATTCGCGTTTAGCCCCAGGTCCCGGGCGGCGGCGCTGGTTTGGGGGATTTTTAGGGAGACGGAAGAAGGGGCGGCGGGGGCCGGAGCGACCCGGTAGATCACATCGGGTCGCCCTCCCAAAACTTCCTCGGCCGAACTCGTGATCAAACCATGATAGTGTTCCTTGAGCCAATTTCCAAAAAAGTCATCCGGGACGCCTAAAACAATTTCCCGGGCCCCCAAGGCCAGACACCGAACCGCGCTAAACCAAGTATCAAAAGAACGTTCGCTCAATTCTTTTTGGATGAGAGAAAGGATTTTTTGCCATTCTTGGAATTGAAGCTCTTCGGTGCGGGGGGGCTCAGCCTTGACGACCCCCAAAGACGACACGGCCTCGTTTTTTTCCATCCGGAAAACCTCGAAAGGAATGAAGGACATTTTACCGCTCAGCCCAAGACGCAAAGTATTCTATAAAAAACATTCTCACCCCGCAATCGATTTGTTATAATTCGCAGGAAACCAACCATGAAACGCACTTATCAGCCTTCACGAGTCAGGCGGCGGCGCAGACACGGTTATCTCAGACGTGCCCGGAGCGCAGGAGGAAGAAAGGTCCTCCGGCGGCGCCGGAAGAAAGGCCGAAAGCGGCTCGTCAACGTCTGAGTTTCTCCTCCCTCCGGCCCCGAGACGCGGAATTTGCAACTCCCCCACAACCTTAATGGTGACTTCTTGGGCAGACGAACACTGGAAACTCTTGGTCTCCCCCGGGGGCGGAACCGATCAAGCGGGCCCATGGAGAATTGCGGTCAGCCGGAAGGTGTTGCGGAACGCCACAGCCCGGAACCGCTGGAAGCGAAGACTCCGGGAAGTGTTAAGACAGCACCTGCCGGTTATCCGGCCGGAGCGCAGGGTTTCTTTTCAACTTCTCCGGGCGGGTGACGAGCCGGATTTTAAAGAGCTCCAAAGGGAAATACTCGGATTGTTAAGTCGGGGGGGATTGCTAGCCTCCCGAGAGCAGGGGACGGAGTGAAGAGCGCTCTTCTATTTCTTATTTCGACTTATCAAAAAATAGTTTCGCCGTGGCTTGGAAACCGCTGCCGATTTTTTCCAACGTGTTCCGAATGGGCCCGCCAAGCGGTTCAAACCTACGGCGTCTGGCGGGGCCTTGCTCTCGCCACAAAGCGTCTTTTGATGTGCCACCCCTTCCATCCGGGCGGTTACGACCCGCTTCCGACGGCAAAAATTCATGGATAACCGCCGTTACTTTCTCGCTTTTCTGATTTCCCTCGCCGTCCTTATTCTCTACCCGCATTACATCCGTTTAATATCCCCAACTACCTACAAACAAACAAGTTATGAAGAACCCCGTCCCGACATAAAATTCCCCGAACCCCCTCCCCCCCCGCCTCGTTCCGAGGCCAAGATCCGACTTTTCAAGAGGGGGGCTTATGAGGTTGCATTTGCAAATCAGGGCGGAGCCTTGGTGAGCCTTAAACGCGGAGGCAGCCTTTTTTACGAAGCGGGCCTGGAAGGAAAAGGGATTTTTGGGCTCAGGCTCTTGAATGAGCCCGGGGATCTCCGGCAGGAAATTTTTGAGGTCTCAGAGACCCGGGACGGCGCCCCGCAACTGACTTATGAAAAAGCGGGCGAGTACCGGATCACAAAAAAGTTTTTCTTCGGGGAGGACCGCCCCACCTTTGTTCAGGAGATTGACTTTGAAAATTTATCGGACCGGGAGAAAAATTTTACCGCCGAGATCGACTATGCTCTAAAACTGGGGGCCGTCCACGGTCAGGACGAGATGAGCGTGGAGAGGGTTCAGCTCTCCGCAGGCGAGGTCCGGTCCGCCAAACTTAAAAATCTTCGCAAGGGGGTTCTTGCCACGGCCGAACCCGCCGAGTGGCACGGGTTGCTTCGCCGGTTTGAGGCCCTTCTCGTGAAGCCCGATTGGAAAATTGTGGGCGAGGAAAGCGAAGCCGAGGGAGACAATCTGGTGAGCCGCTTAAAGCTTGCCCCGCTTGCCGTAGCGCCAGGGGAGCAAAGAACGGCCCGCCTCCTGGTCTACGCAGGCCCGCAAAAATACGGCGAACTTAAATCATTAGGTTTGGATTTTGAAAAGATCCTGACTCAGGGCATGCTCGGCACGCTCCGGCTCTGGATGCTGCTCGGCCTCGATTATTTTTTTCACCTCACGGGGAATTACGGCGTCGCGATCCTGGTCCTGACCCTTTTGATCAAACTTCTTTTCACGCCGCTGACTCACTTTAGCTATCAATCCATGGGGAAAATGCAGGCGCTTCAGCCGAAGATGAAGGCGCTGCAAAGCCAGCACAAAAATGATCCCCAGCGGCTCAACAAGGAGATGATGGAGCTTTACCGGAGAAACCGGGTCAATCCGCTCGGCGGGTGTCTGCCCATGGTTCTCCAGATCCCGATTTTTATCGCCTTCTATCAGGTGTTGTCAACGGCCGCTGACATCAAGGGCGCCGCTTTTATCGGGTGGGTCCGGGACCTTTCGGAGCCCGACCGGCTTTTCAGCTGGCCGTCGGACCTTCCCTTCATCGGTCATAGCTTTAACCTGTTGCCGGTCTTGATGATCGGCTCCATGCTCTGGCAGCAGAAATTGACGCCCCAGACGACCGCCGACCCCATGCAGCAGAAAATTATGTATCTCATGCCCATCGTTTTTGGGTTTGTTTTTTATAACCTCCCCTCCGGCTTGGTGCTCTATTGGCTGGTCAATAACCTCCTGACCATTTTTCATCAATTGGTGATTAAGCGGATCCCCGTGATTTTGCATCACGAGGACCGGTAAGAAACGCGCTGTAAAATCGGGAGAGTTTTTTCGATGAAATACGCCGCCATTGTTGTGGGGGCGGGCCACGCCGGAATCGAAGCCTCCCTTGCGATCGCCCGGGCCGGTTTTGAAACCCTCCTTCTCACCCTGAGGTTCGACGCCATTGGCCGCATGTCCTGCAATCCCGCCATCGGGGGGGTCGCCAAGGGCCACATGGTTCGGGAGATCGACGCCCTGGGCGGTGAGATGGCCCTCACCACGGACGCTACGGCCCTCCAGTTTCGGATGCTCAACCGTTCCAAGGGGCCTGCGGTGTGGGCGCCACGGGCGCAGGCAGATAAACTGGACTACCACCGTGTGATGGCCGGGAAACTCCGGGGGCAAAAAAATCTCGAGTTGAAAGAAGCCGAAGTTACAGAACTGCTGGCCCAAGAAGGGCGGGCGGTCGGCGTCCGCACCAAAACAGGCGAAGAATTTTTCGCCGAGCACGTGGTCATCACGACCGGGACCTTCATGCAGGGACTGATTCATGTGGGCGACGTGAATTATCCGGGCGGCCGGCGGGATGAGGCCCCGTCGGTGGGGCTCTCAGATTCGCTGAAAAAGCTGGGTCTGGACGTGGTGCGTTTTAAGACCGGGACGCCGCCCCGTCTCGACGCAAGAACCATTCACTGGGAAATTTTGGAGCCGCAATTCGGCGACGACCCGCCGGAACCCTTCTCCTTCCGGACGGAGAAATTGGAAGTCGAGCAGCTTCCCTGTTTTTTAACCCACACGAACCAGGAAACCCACCGGATCGTTCGGGAAAACCTTCATCTCTCGCCCCTTTACGCCGGCCGGATCGTTGGTATCGGCCCCCGGTATTGTCCTTCCCTTGAGGACAAGGTGGTGAAATTTCACGACAAGGAGCGCCACCAAATCTATTTGGAGCCCGAAGGTCGAAGCACCACAGAAATTTATGTCAACGGACTTTCGATGAGCCTGCCTATCGAGGTTCAGGAAAAAATCGTTCATTCAATGAGAGGGCTCGAGGAGGCAAAATTTATCCGCTGGGCCTATGCGATTGAATATGACTGCCTTCCACCCACTCAACTCAAGCATTCGCTCGAGACAAAACAGGTTGAGAATTTATTTCTGGCCGGACAGGTGAATTGCACCTCGGGTTATGAAGAAGCAGCGGCCCAAGGCCTCATGGCTGGCCTGAATGTTGTTAGAAAGCTGAGGGGCGGCGCACCCTTTATCCTTGGACGGACAGAGGCTTACATTGGTGTGTTGGTCGACGACCTTGTAACACGAGGAACCAACGAACCTTACAGAATGTTTACCTCCCGAGCCGAATTTCGTCTCCTCCTGAGGCAGGACAACGCGGACGAACGGCTCATGAAATATGGATTTGAATTTGGCCTTGTCCCCGAGGCGGCCTACGAGAAATCGAAAACAAAATATCAACGGGTGCGATCAGAGATTTTACGACTTAGAAGAACCCGTCATCAGAACACAACCCTCGAGCAATGGCTCCGGCGTCCGGAAAATCACTATCGGGAGATGTTGAATCTTAGACTGGGAAACGGACCATTGAGCGAGGAGGAAATCCGGCACGTTGAGTTCAATATAAAATACGAGGGTTACATTTCAAGGCAGGTGGCAGAAGCAAAGGCGCTGAAGCATCTTGAGAGACGCCGCATCCCAGAGACCCTTCACTATGAGAAAATTCTAGGATTAAGCCGGGAAGCGAGGGAGAAACTCTCAAAGGTTAGGCCCCGATCCATCGGACAGGCGTCCCGCATCCCCGGGATTTCACCCTGCGACCTTTCCCTTCTCTCTGTTTATTTAGAGAAGCTGTCTCGAGTTTCCGGCTAGCCCACACGGTCGGCTCAACTCTAAAGTTTTCATTTTAATTGGACGTATTTTGTTGTAGCATTAGCCTCAAATTGGCGGTTTTCAGGCTAAGTTTCACGTGAAACATACAAAAATCTTCTCCTTCTGTAATCAAAAAGGCGGGGTCGGGAAAACCACCTCAGCCATCAATCTTGCCACGGGCCTCGCTCAAAGAGATCACAAAATCCTTCTTATCGACCTTGACCCCCAGGGCAATTCCACGAGCGGTCTTGGAGTGTCAAAAACAGGCGCCTTATCCACAACATATCAGTTGATTGTTGATAATTTAAACCCACAGGACGTAGCAGTAGAAACAAAAATAAAGAACCTTCGCATCATTCCGTCAAATAGTGAGTTAAGCGGGGCCGATATCGAACTTATCTCTATTGACGAGAGGGAGTTTAGACTCTCGAAGGCCATAAGTAGGGCTCGAGTAGATTATGACTACATTTTCATCGACTGCCCCCCCTCGCTTGGGCTATTGACGGTTAACGCACTGACGGCAAGCGACCTTATCATAATTCCTTTGCAGTGTGAGTATTACGCATTAGAGGGACTGGGGCAATTACTGCAGGTATTCACGCTGGTGAAGGAAAAACTCAATCCGGCGCTTGAGATCGGCGGTGTCCTTTTGACCATGGCTGATTTCAGAACAAAGCTTACAGAGCAGGTGATTCAGGAAGTCCAGACGTATTTTAAGGAGAAAGTGTTCAAAGCGGTGATCCCGCGCTCAGTCCGGTTAAGTGAAGCGCCCAGTTTCGGGCAGCCCGGGATTGTCTATGACCCTGCATCCAAAGGTTCAAAATGTTACCAGGAGGTTGTTAGCGAATTTATCGAGCGATTCCCCGCAGTCTCACACGGCGAATCGCTAGATCAACAAAAACCGAGAGACTCAATCGAGGTTCAGATTGGAGAGGAGAAAACGCCGTGAAGAAAGCGCTCGGAAGAGGCTTAAGCTCATTGATTCCGGATAGTTATATCGGCCGTCTTGAAACTCAAACGACCCCGGGAACGGAAGCTCGGGTTGAGGGGCTTGAGCTGATTCCCATTGACGAAATTACCCCGAACCGGGATCAGCCAAGACAGCTGTTTGATGCGGAAGGAAT
>JACPCP010000001.1 GCA_016179745.1 Candidatus Omnitrophota bacterium | reverse complement strand
GATGACAAAGTAATGCGCCATCGAGGTGAGCTTGGAAATATCCAGGATGACGGGTGCCACCGCCTGCTTGTCGTCGGCGGCCTGCCAGGCTAACTCGGCGATTCGTTTAGGCTGCAATGATGTTCCGCCAAACCCCCGAATCGCCAATCAAGGATTTTGAGTCCCGAAAATTGCTATTTGTTGCCAAGGATCCTGCAAAGATTGGTATTGCAAACCGGGCATTGGCCCTTCATGGCCCGACGGCCGTTCTTCAACGTTTCCTCTTTAGGGTTCTTCATCTCAACCTTCTTACGGCATTTTACGCAGTAGGCTTCCACCATTGGCCCCCTTTTTCTCGTCCTTGGAACCCTTGCGGGTCTAGGGACATTTTGTTTGGATTATAGCACCCTCTTCTGACCTGTCAAACCTGCCTTCACTCCAGCTTTGCTGCCTTAGGATTTATCGACGCACGCACTTTCAAGCTTGAGAAGGCGTTTTTTCCATAGGCCCCCCCTCGAAAAACCACCGAGCGCGCCGGACTTGCGGATAATCCGGTGACAGGGAAGGACCACGGGCAGACGATTAGAGCGTAAGACCTGCCCCACGGCCCGGCTGGCACCTGGTGCCCCTGCGGTTTGAGCAAGGTCGCCGTAACTGGCGGTCCTCCCCCACGGAACTCTTCGCAGCCGGCTGAGCACCCTCTCACCAAAAGGGCTGTAACCTGCCCAGTCAATCTTCAGATGTCTAAAATCAACCCTTTTGCCGTGTAAATACGATTGAATTTCAGCAGCGCCCCGATCAAGCAATCGTTCCACCCGTCTGTCAGACTCCCTTCTTTGTGAAGCAGGAAGTCTTCTAGACAAGGAGGGGTTCTTTTTTGGAAAGTCCAGAGAGTAAAGCCCTTCTGAAGTTGCGCTCAGACGGAATAGCCCAAAGGGGGTCCAAAAAACCTTCGTCTTCATCCCTCGAAGCGATTGGTAATAGGCATCCGGCGGCCGAACCAGGCTTTCTCGGTCACGCGAAGGATGGGAGGTGCCTGGCGGCGCTTGTATTCGTTATGGTCCACGGCGTGGGCTACTTCCGAGATCGTTTTCATGGACACTTTTTCTCTCCGAAGCGCCTTAAAAATCTCCTGTGGCGTCTTGTTTTTCTCGATGTAGAGACGCAGGATCTCATCGAGGATCTCGTAAGGCGGCAATGTGTCCTGATCGGTTTGATTCGGGCGAAGCTCGGCCGAGGGCGCCTTTTTGAGGATCGCCTCCGGAATCACCGCCTCCGACTGGTTCCGGAATCTGGCCAGTCGGTAAACGTCCGTCTTATATAGATCCCCGAGGACACAAAGGCCGCCGGCCATGTCGCCATAAAGGGTGCAATAACCCATGGCAAGCTCCGACTTGTTGCCGGTCGTCAAGACCAGTCTTCCTTCGTCATTGGAGAGATACATCAATTCAAGACCGCGCAGGCGGGCCTGAAGGTTCTCCATCGCCAGGGTAATGCGCCCGGAGGCTCCGGCTGTCTTCCCCTCTTTCCTTCGCTCCTCTTCGTAATGACGAAGCAACTCTTCATATTTCTTCTCAATGGGGTAGGTCCGAAATTCCATCCCCAGATTTCGCGCCAGTTCCTCGGAATCGCGCCAGCTTCCCTCTGAGGAGTAAGTCCCAGGCATGGTCACTCCCAGCACCCGTTCCGGTCCCAGCGCATCGCAGGCAATCGAGGCTGTGAGCGCTGAATCGATCCCGCCGCTCAGGCCCATCACCGTTTTCTCAAAGCGATTTTTTGTCACATAGTCCCGCACACCCACGACCAAGGCCTGGTAGATTTCTGAAGCAGCGCCGACCGTGTCTGAAAGGGAGATAGCCGGAGGGTTCTTTTCTGACAAATTCCAGTCATAGATGAAAAGCCCTTCTTCAAAAGCCGGGGCACGGAACACCGCCGATCCCTTTTCGTTGACGATTTGACTCCTTCCATCAAAGATGAGGTCGTCCTGACTCCCGACTTGATTCACGTAAACAATCGAAACCCCGTAGCGGCGGGCCTGCCGTTTCAGGAGTTCATCCCGCTTCACGGCTGCTTCCCGATGGTAAGGGGAAGCGTTGATGGCCACGATCACTTTGGCTCCTTTCCGGGAAAGGATCTGAAGAGGTTTTCTTGAATAGTTTTCGTCCCAGAGGTCTTCGCAAACGGCCGTTCCCACCCGAAGACCTTTCCACACAAGGGTGGGGTGGTCTTCGCCCGGCTTGAAAAAGATTTCTTCGAGGAAGACGTCATAGGTCGGCAGGAGACTCTTATACTGACGGAGACGGATCCGGCCGCCGGAAATCCAAGCAAGGGCGTTACGGCTTTTGCCGCTCCCGGCCGGGCCTTGATCCACGTAGCCCACCACCACGGCACTTTGAATGCGGCGAGTGGCTCTTACGATCTCACCCAGCGAACGGGCATTTTCATCGATAAAACTTTTCCGGTTCGCCAAATCCCAAACGGGATAGCCGGAAACGGCCATTTCCGGAAACACAACCAGATCGCACCCCTTCCGGTCCCCCTGCGCCAGAGCGTCGAGGATCTTCCTCAGATTCCCGGAAAAATCCCCCACCGTGGGGTTCACCTGTGCCAATCCCAGCCGGATTTTTTTCATGGTTTTAGGATCTCGGCAAACACGGCAAAAGAAATGTGGACCGGAGGCGATTTGAACGCCCGACCTCTTCCGTGCGAGGGAAGCGCTCTCCCAGCTGAGCTACCGGCCCATTAACCGCTGCCTACGGCAATCAACGCATTTCGAGGTAACCAACTCCAATTGCTTACCTCACTTGATCGAGCAGTCCCCGAAGGGGGCCGGCCCGAATTCCAACTGTAGGCCAGTCCCTCACACCAAACTACTAAGGGGCCGGCTCAAAAACTAAAATTGTGTAATTATACACTTACCGAATTAAATAGTGGCGGAGACGTTCGAAGGTCCGGGCCTGGCCCAGCTCATTGAAAATCTCGTGGTAGAACCCCTTAAACTCCTCCAGTTCCCTGGCCGGGGCCTGCAACCGGCTAAAAAAGCGGCGGGTGGCCTCGGGATCCACGATCCGATCTTCTTTTGCCATCAGCAAGTAAACAGGAAACGACGCAGAGTAGGCCTCCTGACGGATCAACCGGGCCTGGCGGATCATTTCACAGGCAAGCCGGGCCGTGATCTTCCGCTGAATCAACGGGTCCCTTTGGTATTTTTGGATCTCCTCGGGATCGTGAGTGAGATAATTGGGGCGCACGGGATTCTGAAGCACGAGACGGGGCGCCAGGCGGTCTAAAAAAAGGCCCAGTCGGAATTTCGTCTCCTCCAGCGGAACCCCGATGAGCGGCGACGAGAGGATCAGTTTCGAGATCTTTCCTCCGTTCGCCCGGGCCCAGGTCAAGGCAATCAACCCCCCGAGCGAATGACCGAAAAGGATCACGGGCGGATTGACTTTCTGCTGTTTTGTTAGGAAATTGAAGACGGTATCCACGTCGCCCGTATAATCTTCGAAATGATCTACAAAGACCCGCCGCCCGCTCGAGCGACCGCACCCCCGGAGGTCAAACGCAGCGATGGAATACCCCAAGTCTTGAAGCCGTGTGAAGAATTTAAGGTAGCGGCCGGAGTGTTCTCCGTGGCCGTGAATCAAGAAGAGGGGGTTTTTCTTCGGATCCCCGGCCTGGAACCGGTAAAAAAGCTGAACGCCCGCCGGGGTTGGAATCAGCCCTTCTTCAATGGACATTCGCCTGGGCCCGGGTTTCGCCCTGACGGTAGAGCGTCTCGATCTCGTTCCGATAGCGCTCCATCACCACCCGGCGTTTTACTTTCAAGGTTGGTGTGACCTCCCCCTCGTCCAAGGAAAGTTCCCTGGGAAGAAGGTGAAAATATTTGATTTGCTCATAGGAAGCGAAATCTTTCGTGCGTTCTGCCAGACGGCGGGCGACGACCGCCTGGAAGGCTTCGTGCCCCAGAAGGTCTTCCCAGGCGGGTCTCTGCAGTTTCTCCGCCTGAGCCAAATGCTCCGCCTCCGTGCGGTTGAGGACCAGGAGCGCAACCAGGTAGGGTTTCCGGTCCCCCAGGACCACCGCCTGAGTAAAAAGCGGGTCGCTTAGAATTTCATTTTCGATATTTTGCGGTGAGATATTTTTTCCGCCCGCCGTCACGATGATGTCTTTTTTACGCCCGGTGATCTTCAAAAATCCCCCGGAGTCGATTTCGCCCAGGTCCCCCGTGTAAAACCAGCCGTCCCGGAGGACCTCGGCCGTCGCCTCCGGGTTTTTAAAGTAACCTTTCATCACGTGGGGGCCCCGGGTCAGGATTTCGCCGTCGGATGCGATCTTGACCTCGACATTCGAAAGCGGCAATCCGACCGTTCCGAACTTGAAACGGTCCAGCCGGTTGACGGAGATGACCGGAGAGGTCTCTGTGAGTCCGTAACCTTCAAGGATCAGCACGCCGGCCGAATAAAAAAATTCAGCCAGCTCTTTTGCCAGCGGTGCGCCGCCCGAGATGAAAAAACGGATCCGGCCGCCCAGTTTCTTTTTAATCTTGTCAAAAACCAGCCGCTGGGCCAAAGCGAATTGGAGCCTGAGGAAAACCGGAAGAGGCCGACGCTCTGATCGAAAGACGCCGGCCCTTGTTCCAATCTTGATGGCCCAATGAAATAAACGCTGCTTGCCTCGAGGGGCGGCCTGGACGGTCTCAAGGATCCGGGCATACATTTTTTCGTAAAGCCGGGGCACGGCGGCCGCCACGGTCGGCCGGACCTCCAGAAGATTTTCCGGCACGGTCTGCATGCTCTCGGCATAGGCGATCGAGGCCCCGTTCAGCATCATGAAATAGTAGCCGGCCATCCGCTCGAAGACGTGGCTCAGAGGAAGAAAAGAAAGCGACCGTTCTTTCTCCTGAATGGGAAGCGCTTCCAGGCCGCCTTCACAATTGGACAAAAAGTTTCCGTGGGTAAGCATCACACCCTTGGGGGGCCCTGTTGTTCCCGACGTGTAAATCAGAGTCGCCAAGTCTTCCCGTGAAATTCCACGGCACCGTTCCTCGTAATGTTTGGGATTATTCAGATGGGAACGCCGCCCCCGCTCCAAAAAATCTCTGAAGTCCATCACCCCGTGGACCTCCCCCTCCCGGAGGTCGAGGCGGTCAAAGGCAATCAGAACACGAAGTTTCCCTTCCTTGAGCAACGGAAGGACTTTCTCAAACTGGCCGTCATTGGATACAAAGAGGATTGAGGTTTCGGCGTGGGTCAACACGTAATGGCATTCCTTGACGGAGCTCGTGGGGTAAATCGGCACCGTCACTGCACCGAGGCTGAGGGTTCCAAGGTCCGCAAACGCCCATTCGGGGCGATTCTCCGAAAGAATCCCAATGCGGTCTCCCCGGCCCACGCTCAGGGAATCCAGTGCCAGCGCTACCGCCTTGACCCGTTCGGAAAATTCCTGCCAGGAAAGGGACCGGTAGAATCCCTCCCGCTTAAACCAAAGGGCGGGAAGTTCTGGATTTTGGGAGGAACACCAGCGGAAAAGGTCGACGAGACTTGAAAACGACTTCACGTCTCAAGCACGGATTACCACAGTTTGAAGGACGGCTTCTTCTCCTTCGAAGAACCGGACTTGCTGGAGACAGGCGGAAGAGCGGGTTTCTTTTCCTGAATCTTTTTTCCTTCGGCGCTCTTTTTTTCCTGCTTTTCTTTCTCTTTCTTTTCCTTCTCTTCCCTTTCTTTCCGGGCCTGCTCCACCATCCTGACGGTTCCCACCGTCTTGATTTGTTCCGACTGCGCCCGGACCTCTTCGAGAAGCTGGCGGTTCTTTACGGTCTGAATCTGAATCTGGCGGATCTTTTCGGCTCGAATGATATCTTCCAGGCTTTGGGGATTCACAGGACGCTTGACGGCCCGGGCAGCTTCCAGCTCTGCCAGCAGCTTGCGATGTGCCTCGGCCTGGTCCGTAATCTTCTGAATTTCACGGACTTTATACCGGGTATTCAGCTGGAGGGTTTTATGAAGCTGGATGATGTCGTTTAGTTGTTTGTGGATTTCTGCCACGGCGGGATCCGGGATTTGAGGGAGGGGCGTTTCTTCCTTCACCGCCTGGGATTTCTTGGCCCCCGGGTTTTTTTCATCCGCCGCAAACAGAAACTGACTTTTGAAGAGAGTAAAAAGAAAAATGAGCATTAACATCTTCAAGCCGAACGTGATCTCACGATTCATGTCTCGTCTCCTCATCGATCTTGGAACTTTGGCTGGCGTTTTTCAAAAAAGGCCCGGACCCCTTCCCGCATATCGTCCGTCTTGACGGCTTGAGCAAAAAGCGCCGCCTCCCGGGCCAATCCTTCCTCAAGCGGGAGCGCCAAACCCTCCCGAATGGCCTGGAGGGACAGCTTGATCGCAACGGCCCCTCTGGAAGCGATCTTCTTCGCCAAACCCACAGCCTGACGAAGGAGTTCCCCGTCCGGAACCAGCCGGTCCACCAACCCGATCCTCAAAGCCTCCTGGGCCGAAATCACATCTCCCGTCAGGATCAGCTCCCGTGCCTTGCTCGGGCCCACCAACCGGGCGAGGCGCTGCGTCCCTCCGAAACCCGGAATAATCCCCAAATTGATTTCCGGCTGGCCGAACCGTGCCCGATCCGAGGCAATCCGAAGGTGACACGCCATCGCCAACTCATTGCCTCCCCCCAGACAGACGGAATTGATGGCGGCAATGGCCGGCTTCTCCAACTGCTCTATCTGATTCAAAACGGCCTGGCCCTTTTTGGCGATGGCCTCGGCTGCCTCGGGGGATTTGAGCTGGTCAATCTCTTTAATATCGGCGCCGGCGACAAAAGCATAGCTTCCCCCTCCGGTCAAGACAAGCACTTTTACCTCTGAATTCTGGCTCAACTCAGTGAGGACGGCGGCAAGTTCAGACATCGTCTGGGAATTGAGCGCATTGACGGGCGGCCGGTCAATCGTGACCAACGCCACACGGTCTTCAATTTTAATCTTGATGAATTGCCGTTCAGGCATAGGAATGAAACCCCCTTTCGCTCTTTTTTCCGAAGAAGCGGGCGCCCACCATCCGCCTCAGCCGGGCGGCGGGCCAAAAACGGTCCCCGTGCTCTTTGTAAAATTCCTCCATCCGGGCAAGGATGTGATCCAGCCCCACCTCGTCCGCATACCGGAGAAGGCCTCCTTTTTCCTGCGGGAAGCCGACTCCCGCCACCATCGCCAGATCGATGTCCGATGCCGTGGCCACATTCTCCTCCAGGCAAAGCGCCGCCTCATTGATCATGGGATAAAGAATCCGCTCCAGGCTAAAGCTCGATTTCCTGGGTCTCTCTCGCCCGACTTCCTCCACCCAGCTTGAAAGCAAATCTTTTTTGTCGGGATCATAGGTATAAAACCCGGCCCCCGTCTTCCGGCCCAGGTATTTCGCATTAAAGAGTTTGCTCCAGATCAGCGCAGGCTGCATCCGGTTTCCATAAGCATTCATTAACACCTGGACCACGTCAAAGCAGATATCAATGCCCAGCTGATCCACCAGGGTGAAGGGGCCCATCGGGAGACCAAAATCGGTTGCCGCCTTGTCAATCGCTTCACGGGTCGCCGCCTTTTCCTGAAGGCAATACGCCGCTTCATTTAAATAAGGCATCAAAAGCCGGTTCACGAGGAACCCGGCACACTCGTTTACCCGGACGGGAATTTTTCGAAGGGACTCTGTAAATTGGACGATCTCGTCCACCGTTTCCGGGCTCGTCGCAAGCCCCGGGATTACCTCCACCAGTTTCATCACGTGGGCGGGAAAGAAAAAATGCATGCCGATCACTTTTCCCGGCCGCTTTGTGGCGGCCGCCAATTCTGAAATGGAAAGGGCGGAGGTATTGCTCGCAAAAATACAGCCGTCACCCACCGTTTTTTCTAAATCCTGAAAAACTTTCTTTTTCAATTCCATTTTTTCCGGAACCGCTTCGATCACGATGTCTACGTCCTTGAAAGCTTCATCCTCGGTCGCAGGAGTGACGAGGGCCATCTTCGCTTCGAGGTCTGTCTGTGACATCTTTCCCTTTTCAACACGCCGTCCATAAATTTTTCGGATTCGATCGAGGCCTTTTTGAACCAGCTCCTGATTGACATCTTTGAGAACCGCCGGAAGGCCCGAATAGGAAATCACCTGCGCAATCTCTGCGCCCATGGCGCCCGCCCCCACGACACCCGCCTTGTAGATGAACATTACCGCTCCAGGACGATGGCGCCGCCCTGCCCACCGCCCACACACATCGTCGCCAGGCCCCGGTTCAAGTTGCGCCGCTTCATTTCGTAAAGCAGGGTGATGACAATCCGTGCCCCGGAAACCCCCACGGGGTGGCCCAAGGCAATCGCCCCGCCGTTCACGTTGACGATTTCACGATTGAGCTTGAGGACCCGCTCGCAGGCAATGAACTGGGCGGCAAAGGCTTCGTTCAGTTCAATCAGTTGAATGTCCTTCAGGGTCATCCCCGCCCGTTTCAAGGCGATCGGGACAGCACACGTGGGGCCCATCCCCATCCGCTCGGGCTCTACACCGGCAAAGGCATATCCCCGGATTCGGCCCATCGGCTCCAGAGAAAGGGATTTTGCCTGCGACTCCTTCATGACAAGGAGGGCCGAGGCGCCGTCGGAAATGGGGCAGGAATTGCCGGCCGTCACCGTGCCGTCCTTTCGGAAAATCGGCGGGTATTGGGAAAGCGCCTGGGCATTTAAGGCTGGGTTGGGGCCTTCATCCTGAATGAAGGCCTCGGAAGGAAGTTCTTTTCCATAAACGCTTTTTGGGATCATGACCTTCACAATTTCGTCCCTGAATTTCCCTTCCCGGGTCGCTCGAAAAGCCCTCTGGTGGGAAAGCGCTGAGAATTCGTCCTGGTCTTTGCGTGAAATCTTGAATTCGCTGACTAAATTCTCCGCCGTCTCACCCATGACCTGGCCGCACACGGGATCCGTCAGGCCCTCCCAGATCGTATCGATCAACTGGGAATGGCGCAGTTTTTTTCCGAACCGGGTGTCCCGGCTGACATAGGGATAGGAAGACATGCATTCGGTGCCGCCCGCCATCACCACCTCGGCCTCCCCGGCCAAAATGAGATGGGCCGCACTGACGATGGCC
>JACPCP010000019.1 GCA_016179745.1 Candidatus Omnitrophota bacterium | reverse complement strand
CGAGAAAGTGGTTCCCGGTCTCACGTTAAAAGAGGGCGAATATGCCGTGGCGGGACGGGCGCTGATTCTCCACGAAAAAGAGGACGATTTCGGCCAGCCCACAGGCAATGCCGGGGGGCGGATTGCCTGCGGAGTGATTCAACTCGACTAGCTTTTAGGCCCCGGGATTCAGTATAGAGGCCGCTGACCTTTACAAGGAGGATAAAAAAAATGCCAGAAGGAAATCATTCAACTTTCACGGAAGAGATGAAGCAGGGGGTTTATCAGGCGATCCACACCCGGCGGGACATTCGCGCTCAATTCAAACCCGATCCGATCCCGGGTGAAGTGCTCGTCAGGATTCTCGAGGCGGCCCACCACGCCCCTTCGGTGGGATTTATGCAGCCGTGGAATTTCATTGTGATTGAAGATGCCAGGATGAAGGAGGCGGTGAAGGGTTCCTTTTTAAAAGCCCACGAAGCATCGGCGGAGCTTTTTGACGAATCCAAACGCGCCGCCTATCGTTCGTTCAAACTCGAAGGGATTGTGGAATCCCCCGTGAATCTCTGCGTCACCTGCGACCGGAGCCGCTTCGGTCCGGTTGTGATCGGACGGACGACGCAGCGCGAAATGGATCTCTACAGCTCGGTCTGTGCCATTCAGAATCTGTGGCTCGCCGCCCGCTCGGAGGGAGTCGGCGTGGGTTGGGTGAGTATCCTCTACCCCAAAGACCTGCGGGAAATTTTCCATCTTCCTCCCGAGGTGGTGCCGGTGGCCTATCTTTGCCTGGGCTACGTCACCCACTTCCCCGAGCGGCCCGAGTTGGAGACGGCGGGCTGGCTTCCGAGGCTTTCCCTCAAAGAGGTTCTTTTTTCCGAAGAGTGGGGCAACCGAACGGGGAGGCTCCACGAGATCCTGGAGCGCCAAAAGAGGAATCAACCCAGCAAGGAGGAATTTTGAGACAGAACTACAGCGGTAACAAAAGAAATAAAGAGGAAGCCCGCCGGAAGAAACAGGAAGAGAAACGAAACAGGCGTCTGGCCCGGTCGCGAGCGGCGTCCGGCCCCGAGGCAGGAACGAATCCGCCGGACCCGCCCCCTACGGCTGCGCCGCCCCCTTCGGCTCCGCCGCCGCAAAATCCTTATTGACAGGGGGAGGGGAAGAGGGCATTATGCCGCGCAGTTATCCGCACATAAAAATCTCCAAGTGATCCTCGCGTTTACTTCGAATTTTTATTCCTGTTGATACTCCTTACAAGCCCAGGGCTTGTATTGTAATTTTCTTGAAAGGAGGAATTTTCTAATGGAAAAAGGAACTGTGAAATGGTTCGACAACTCCAAAGGTTATGGATTTGTCAGCCGTGAGAACGGCGGGAAAGATGTCTTTGTGCATCACACCTCCATTCAGGGGACCGGTTACAAGTCCCTTGAAGAAGGCCAGAAGGTCGAGTTTGAAGTGACCCAAGGCCCCAAAGGTGACCAGGCCGTGAATGTCGTAAAGGTCTGAACCCGAGTAGCGGGGCCCAAAAGCCCCGCTATTTTTTTGCCCTTTTTTCTTCCCTCGCTACCAGCCAAAGATAGGCGGCGGCGGAAATCCCCGAAGCGCCGAGGAGCATGGACATGACGAGGATCTGATACCGTGCGGCGAGGAGAGGAGAGACCCCGGCCAGGATTTGCCCGGTCATCATTCCCGGCAGCGACACCACCCCCACCGCCAGAAACGAATTAATTAAAGGAAGCAGCCCTGTCTGAAAGGCGATGGAGCGGGCCTTCAAGAGCTCGACCCCCCGTTCGCGCTCGGAGTGAAATCGTTCTGCGGCGAGACTCACCGTATTCATCGCATTGGAAAAAATCATGCTCGCAATCGGAATCAGGTAACGGGGCTCGTGCCAGGGCTTCAGGCGGATCACTCCGAAGATCACGAGGAAAAGGGAGAGGAAGCAGCCGAGGGCGAGACTCGCAATGACTTTGCCGTAGAGCTGGGTCCGGAGTTTCTTCAGGGGCCGGAGGGAAATCCAGCTTGAGGCGACAAGCATCATCGCCAGGATCAGCATGACGATCTCGGGCCGGTTGGTGCTGAAGACATAAACCAGGACAAAGCCGATCCCGAGGAGCTGGACAAGCATCCGAAGGGTGGCGTAGCCGACCGTTTTGAAATCACCCGACCAGCGGGCGTAAATGACCCCGACGGCGAGGATCAATACCAGGCTCGCTGCCAGGTGGGGAAGCGGAATGTCGTAAACGGAATTTGTCATCGGTTGAAACCTCCAGGCGTGGAATCATATCACAATTGAAAGAACCGGGGGGGGCGTTCGGGCCGAGAGGCACGAATTGAAAATAAATTGAAAAATAGATTTGGCGGGTTCAGCGTCTCTTGCTAAAATTGACGGCATAAAAACATTTCGGCCGAATTTTCCGCCCGAGGCGGAAAAACGGGGGACTTCGAATGGGGCAAAGCTCTTGCTGTGTAGCAGGAGCGGGTTACTCCTTGACCCAGCCCGGCAACTAACCTCGTAGGCAGAAAAGGGGGAAAGATGTGGACCAAGGAAAGTCTGCAAGAGACCATCCAGAGCCGGATGTCGGATTACCGGCTCATCATTGCTTCCAATCGCCAGCCCTTCCGCCACGCCGTTGAGGGCGGAAGGATTGTCTGCCAACGGGAGCCGGGAGGTTTGGTCACCGCTCTTCACCCGGTGATGGAAGCGGCCCAGGGCACCTGGGTGGCTGTGGGAACCAGCGAGACCGACCGTCAGGTGCTGGATTCCAATCAAAGGGTCATGCTTCCTCCGGGAAAACCGAGCTACCCGCTCCGCAGGATTTTTCTGACGAAGGAGGACCGGAACCATTATTACTACGGCTACTCGAACGAGGGGATTTGGCCCCTCTGCCACATTGCCCACACCCGCCCCGTCTTCCGGGAGTCCGACTGGAAGAGTTATCAGAAAGTGAACCAAAGATTTGCCGAGGCGATCCTGGAGGAGGTCGGGACCCAAAAGGCCTTTGTCTGGGTCCATGACTTCCATCTAGCCCTGGTGGGCAAGTATTTGAAGGAGGCCGGGGCGTCCAACATCATCACTTCACTTTTTTGGCATATCCCCTGGCCGAACCCTGAAATGTTCCGGGTCTGCCCCCAGAAGAAGGAATTACTGGAGGGCTTTATGGCCTATGACCTGGTCGGGTTTCAGATCCGTTACCACGCCGACAACTTCCTGGCGACGGTGGACCGGGAACTGGAAAGCCGGATTGACCGTGAGAAAACCTCGGTCTGGTATAAGGAACACGAAACCCTGGTGCGCCCCTTTCCCATTTCCGTCGACTTTGCGGCCGTTTCTGCCGAGGCGGAATCGGAGGAAACCCGGGAACGGGGCCGGAGGCTGGGAGAGGAATTTTCCTTCGGCGGGAAGCAGCTCGTGGTGGGTGTCGACCGGATTGATTACACGAAGGGGATCCCCGACAAGCTCCGGGCGATTGACCGGTTCCTTGAGAAATATCCGGAGTTTAAGGAGAAGTTTGTCTTTTTCCAGCTGGGCCAGATTAGCCGGATTCACCTCACCCGCTACAAGGACCTGAACGATGAGATCAATGCGCTGGTGGAGGAGATCAACTGGAAACATTCCCAGGGCTCCTGGGCGCCGATCGTCTTCACCCGCCGTTACCTTTCCTATCAGGACATTTTGGCGCTTTACCGGCTCTCGGACGCCTGCATGGTTTCCTCGCTCCACGACGGGATGAATCTCGTGGCCAAGGAATACGTGGCCAGCCGTTCGGATTTGAACGGCGTGCTCATCCTTTCACAATTTACCGGTTCGTCCCGGGAGTTTGAAGACGCCCTCCTCGTCAATCCTTACGACACGGAGGCGGCGGCCGAGGCCGTTTATCAGGCGTTGACGCTTGCTGGCGAGGAGCGGCAGAAGCGGATGAAGAAAATGAGGGAGACCATCGAACAGAACAACATCTACCGCTGGGTCGGGAAGGTGCTTTCCCAGCTTCTCAAATTCGAATTCCAAGAGACGGCATGAGCCAGGCCGACCCCTTCCATTTCTATACCCGGCTCCACCTCAGGGAATTGACCGGCTTGAAGGCGAAGAACCTGACTGAGCTGGCGGCTCATCTGGAAACGGTTCCGGGCTCTGTGGTCTATCACCACACCCACCACTTTCTCCAGCAGCACCAGTATTTGTCGCCCGAGCCTCCGAATGATTTCGCCTACTGGGTGACCGAGATTCTTCAGGATAAAAGATTGGGGGAGCGCCTGGCCAGCATCAACACCTGCGACTTCAAAACCATCCGGGAGCTTCGGGAGAAGATCCTCTCGACGATCCGGGGATATCTTGAGAAAGCAAAGGACCTCCGGGAGGCCCCGGAAGGCGAGGAGTTTCACCTCGTCAAGTCGATCAGCTTTGTTTTTCCGACCCCTTATTCCGTCTCGAACCTCGAGGAGTTTGCTGCGGTGCTGAAGAAGATCACGATCCACTCCATTTACTTTCACATGTTCGAGGCCCGGATCCGGCTGGAGAAGGGGACCAATGATTTTTCCTTATGGCTCGAAGGCCTCGGCGAAAAGGAGCTGGCCCAGAAAATCGCCCGGCTGGATCCCTACACCCACACCATGGAAGGATTGCGGACAAAGGTCATTCAGCTGGTCGAGAACCGGATTCGGAAGGCGGGGAGAGGTTGAGCCGATGCACGCTTTAAAAGATTATGAATCCGTGGTCGGGGCTGAAATTGTTGAAGAGCTCCGCCTTCTTTCTGAAAAGACGAAGGGACTGAAGGTCCAGAATGTCAACTCCACGGCCGTGGGAGGGGGCGTGGCTGAAATCCTCAACCGGATGGTCCCGCTTTTACGGGAACTTGAGGTTGATGCCCGATGGGATGTGATCAAGGGCGGAGAAAAATTCTTCAAGGTGACAAAAAAGTTCCACAATGCCCTTCACGGAAAGGCGGAAGAAATCGGCCCCAACGATTTTTCCGTCTTTCTTGAGACCTCCGAGATGAACAACCGTTCCCTCGAGCTGGCAGGCGACATTCTCGTGATCCACGACCCGCAGCCGATCGCCTTGATTCAGCAAAAGAACAAGCTAAACGCCAAGTGGATTTGGCGCTGCCACATCGACGTTTCCCAGCCGGACGAGCGGGTCTGGAATTTCCTGAGGCCTTTTATGGACCGTTACGACGGTTCGGTCTTTTCCGCCCCCAGTTTTTCCCAGGAACTTCCGATCCGCCAGTTTTTAATCTCTCCTTCCATTGATCCTCTAAGCGACAAGAACAAGGAATTGTCAGAGGAGACCGTCCGGGGAATTCTCGAGAAATTTCAGATCGATCCCGAGAAGCCGCTTGTGACACAGGTGTCCCGGTTTGATTATTTAAAAGACCCGCTCGGGGTCATTGAGGCCTTTGAAAGGGTGCAGAAAAATGTCGATTGTCAGCTGGTGCTGGTCGGGGGGGAGGCCTCGGACGATCCGGAGTCCGTAGAAGTCCTGGCCCGGGTGCGGGAGCGGGCTGCCGGTAATCCGGATGTCCACGTTCTGGCGATCCCCTCAGGAAGTGATTTGGAGATCAATGCCCTTCAGAGGGGTTCGACGGTGATTGTTCAAAAATCTATTCGAGAAGGTTTCGGGCTTACGGTGACAGAGGCGCTTTGGAAGGCCAAACCCGTCGTGGCCTCGGCCGTGGGCGGAATTACTCTGCAAATCTCGCATAAATATTCAGGGCTTCTCTGCCGGAGCGTTGAAGGGGCGGCGTATGCCATCAAACAGGTCCTGCAAAATCCCGAGTATGGGAAACGGCTGGGAGAAAACGGCCGGGAGCAGGTCCGGCAGAATTTCCTCCTGACCCGCCACCTCCGGGATTACCTTCTCCTTTTCCTTGCCCTTTCCCACGAGGGAGACATCGTCCGTTTCTAGTCCGAACCCTTAGAGGAGCCCCGGCGGGGCGGTGCAGGACTACCGGGGGGAGCGGCTCAACGACCGACGCCATTCCTTGAGAATCGGAAGGAAGGAAAGCACGATCACGATCAAAATCACCCAGTGAATCTGCTTCTCGATATCGGGGACGGAGCGGCCGAGAAAATAACCCGTCAGCGTCATGCTAGCCACCCAGCCAATTCCTCCAAGGACGTTATACATGAGGAAACGTTTGTATTCCATTCGGCCTACGCCGGCGACGGTCGGGGCAAAGGTGCGGACAATGGGAATAAAACGCGCGAGAATAATTGTCTTGGCGCCGTACTTTTCATAAAATTTCTGGGTGCGGAGAAGATGATTCTTGTGAAAAAAGAAAGAGTCCTCACGGTTAAAAATACGGGGGCCGAAGTGGCGCCCGAGCCAGTAACCCGTGGTGTCTCCCAGAATGGCCGCCCCCGAGAGCAGCAAATTGAGAAACCAAATATTGAGCGTTCCTTCGACGGCCGCTAGGAGGCCTGCGGTGACCAGGAGTGAATCGCCGGGGAGGAAAAACCCGGCCAAAAGCCCCGTTTCGGAAAAAACGATAATGACGAGAACCAAATACCCGCCCCAGCGAATCAGCTCGTCGAAACGGTAGAGATAAGAAAAAAACTGTTGGAGAATCTCCATGGTTTTTCCCCCCGCTTAAGGAATGATCGAAAAGGGATTCTCTCGTATTAAATTTAACTTTTCCAGCAAAATAATAACTGCTAATCTAATCCAACCTCCATGACAAAGAAGACGAGCGGCCCTGAAGCCCCCAACCTCTTAAAGCCCAAAGGGCGGGAAAGATGGGCCACCCGAATGGGCGTGGTCCTGGCGATGGCCGCCAACGCGATCGGCATTGGGAACTTTCTCCGATTCCCTGTCCAATGCGCTCAAAACGGCGGCGGGGCCTTTATGATCCCCTATTTTATCGCCTTCCTTTTGATTGGGATTCCCTTGATGTGGATTGAATGGGGGATCGGCCGTTTTGGCGGGAAATACGGGCACGGGACCACCCCGGGGATGTTTCACTATCTTTGGAATCACCCCCTTGCCAAATACGTTGGCGCCATTGGTATCTTTCTCCCTTTCGGGATTTTGATTTATTACAATTACATCGTCTCCTGGACACTGGCCTACAGCGCCTTTTCCCTCACGGGAAAATATTTTACGGTCCCGAGCCACGGCGAAATGGTGAATTTTCTTGCCGCCTATCAGGGAAAAACTCAAAATATTTACTTCCAGGATACCACGACCGCCTGCATCTTCCTTTTCATCACGATCGTTCTCCTGACGTGGGTCCTTTCACGCGGCGTGGTCAAGGGGATTGAAGCCCTCTCGACGTGGGGGGTCCCGGTCACCTTTGCGATTGGGGCGCTCCTCGTGTGGCGGGTCCTGACCCTGGGGACGCCGGACCCGGCTTACCCCGAGAGAAATATTTTGAATGGGCTCGGGTTTATGTGGAACCCCAACTTCGCCGCTTTAAAAAACAGCAAAGTTTGGCTGGCGGCCACGGGGCAGATTTTTTTCACCCTGAGCGTGGGATTTGGATGCATCCAAACCTACGCCAGTTACCTTTCGGAGAAAGATGATGTGGTGGTCTCGGGTCTTGCGACGGTTTCCACCAACGAATTCTCGGAAGTTCTCATCGGGGGATTCATTGCGATCCCCGTCACCGTGGCCTATTTCGGACTCGTCGAGACCCAGCAGATTGCCCAAAACGGCGCCTTTGATCTGGGTTTTTGTGCGATGCCCCTCATTTTTCAGAGACTGGCCGGGGGTCAGATCCTTGGAACACTTTGGTTTTTCCTTCTCTTCATCGCCGGGCTTCTGTCTTCGATCGCCCTGGCCCAGCCGGTGATGGCCTTCCTTCAGGATGAGTTCAAATTAAACCGCAAACATGCGGCCTTTGCGGTCGGCGGACTCTGCCTCTTTCTTTCGGTTCCGGTGGTGGTGTTTTTGAAGCACGGCTTCCTCGATGAAATGGACTTTTGGCTCGGCACCCTGGGGGTGGTCTTGTTCGCCGTGATCGAAATCATTCTTTTCATGTGGGTCTTCGGAGCCCGAAATGCCTGGAAGGAAATCCGAAAGGGGGCTGACATGAAGGTTCCGAGGTTCTTTTTCTTTACGATGCGGTATGTCACGCCGGTCTATTTGATCGTCCTGCTGGGATTTTGGTTTTCCCAGGACGGGATCCAGGTGCTCCTGATGAAGGGGGTGGCCGCCCAGCATTATCCTTACGTGTGGTTTGCCCGGTTTCTCATGACCGCGCTTTTGGTGGCGCTGCTTCTTTTGGTCCACATGGCCTGGCAGCGAAAACACCGCATTCAGCACCGTATCCCCGCATGAATATTTCAGGCTGGATCTTTATGGGGTTAAGTGTCCTTGTGATCACAGCGCTTACCGTCTTTTCCTTCTGGAAGATTCTGACAAAGAAGTAGCGCCTCTTCCGAACCTTCCCAGAGTTTACGGATGAGAAAAAGGTTTCATGTCTATTTTTCCGGCAGTGTTCAGGGGGTGGGGTTCCGCTTCACGACGGTGCGCCTCGCCCGGCGGTTTCCCGTGACGGGTTTTGTCCGGAACCTTGCCAGCGGGAAGGTGGAGCTCGTGGCCGAGGGCGAGGAGAAAACGCTTCAGGAATTTCTGAAGGCGGTCCGGGAGGCCTTCCGGGATTGTGTCCGGGACGTCGAGACCGAGTGGGGGAGCGCCACGGCCGGGTTCGAAGGCTTCGGGATCAAATTCTGATGCGATACGCCGTCTTGACGGACATTCATTCCAATCTCGAGGCGCTCGAGTGCGCGCTGGATTATCTTTCAAATCAGAAGATTGACGAGTATTGGACCCTGGGCGACAACGTGGGCTACGGCGCCAATCCGAACGAGTGCCTCGAATGGGTCTTCGCCCATGCCCGGGTGATTTTGGCCGGCAATCACGAAAAGGCCCTGGTCGACCGGAAAATTTTGGATTGGTTTGAGGGAAGCGCCCGGACCGCCATCCTCTGGACGGCGGGTGTCCTCAAGCCCGAGTATCGGGAGAAAATTTCGAAACTCAATTATGTTCACGTGACGACGAATACCACGCTTGTCCACGCAAGCCCTCACCAACCGGAGGAATTCCACTATCTTTTCTCCCCGGAAGAGGCCCGGCCCGCCTTCCGGGCTTTCCAAACACCGCTTTGTTTCGTCGGCCACACCCACATCCCGACCCGCTTCGTGGAATCGTCCCGCTCCGCCGAATACCTGCCGCCCGGAAAATACCGGCTGGAGCGGGGAGAACGTTACATTTTGAATCCGGGGGCGATGGGACAGCCGAGGGACCGGGACCCCCGCCTCGCCTTCGGGATTTTTGACGAAGACGACTGGACGTTTGAGGTGGTGCGGCTACAATATGACAATCAAAAAGCGGCCGGGAAAATCCGGGACGCCGGGCTGCCCATTCACTTGGCCGCCCGCCTGATGGCATAGTGGCATAGGGGACAGGCACCTTTAGGGGGACAGGCAAAGCGATGAAGGCAAAAGACAAAATGGCGGCGGAAAAAGAAATCAAACACCTCCGTCTGGACCTTGAGCGTCACAATTACCGGTATTACGTCGAGGCGAAACCGGTCGTCTCGGATTTTGAGTTCGATCAATTAATGAAGCGCCTGATCGAGCTTGAGGAGGCGTTTCCCGGTTTAAAATCACCCGACTCTCCCTCCCAGCGGGTGGGCGGCGAGCCGCTCAAGGAATTCAAAACCGTCGAGCACAAAATCCCCATGCTTTCCCTCGACAACACGTATACCTTCGAGGAGCTCGAGGAATTCGACCGGCGGGTCAAAAAGTTCCTGGCCCAAGAAAAGGTCTCTTATTTTGTGGAGCAGAAAATAGACGGTGTTTCGATTTCGCTCGTTTACGAAAAAGGGCGGCTCCGCCTCGGGGCCACCCGGGGAGACGGCCGGCACGGGGACGACGTAACCGAGAATATCAAGACCGTGCGCGCCATTCCCCTGACCCTTCCCGCCCCGGGCGCCTCCTTTAAAGGACGGGTTCCGGAATGGATCGAAGTCCGGGGCGAAGTCTATATGCCCGTCGAGAGTTTGGAGAAACTGAATAAAGAAAAAGAAAGGGCGGGCGAGGAGCCGTTTCAGAATCCCCGGAACGCCTGCGCCGGAAGTCTAAAACTTTTGGACCCCAAAATTGTTTCAGGGCGGGGCCTCAGTATTTTCGTCCACGGCCTGGGGTCGATCCGGGGAGGCGGGGACGTGCCGAAGAGCCAGTCCGGGGCCTTTGAATTTTTTAGACAACTCGGCTTCAAGACGGTCGAACAGACGAAGTCCTGCAAGGACATTCACGAGGCGGAGGAATTCATCCGCTGGTTCCAGCCGAAGCGTGACGAGCTCGATTACGAGATCGACGGCATGGTCGTGAAGGTCGACTCCTTTGAATTGCAGAAGGCCCTCGGCCGGACCACGCACGCCCCTCGCTGGATGATCGCTTACAAATACCCGGCCGAGCGGAAGGAGACCGTGGTGGAGGACATTCAGGTGCAGGTGGGGAGGACCGGCGCCCTGACGCCGGTCGCACGCCTCAAACCGGTCCGGATTTCAGGGACCACCGTGTCCCGGGCGAGCCTCCACAACCGGGACGAGATTGAACGGCTCGACGTTCGAATCGGCGATCACGTGCTCGTGGAAAAGTCGGGCGAAATCATTCCCAAGGTGATTGAGGTTTTAAAAGACAGGCGGACAAAGCCCCTCCCGAAATTCAAGTTTCCTGAGAAGTGTCCCGTCTGCGGAGGCGAAGCGCAGACTTTCGGGGACGAGGTGGCCGTGCGCTGCGTCAATTTTGCCTGCCCGGCTCAATTGGAAGCTCGAGTGAAACATTTCGCCCAGCGGGACGCAATGGACATTGAAGGCCTGGGCGAGGTTTGGATCCGCACCTTTGTCGAAAAGGGGTTCCTCAAGGATTTGGCCGATATTTATGCCCTCGATTTCGGCAAGGTCGTGGCGCTGGAGCGGATGGGCGAGAAGTCGGCGGAAAATCTTTTCAAGGGGATCGAGGCCAGCAAAAGACGGCTGCTCCAACGGCTGATTTTCGGGTTGGGGATCCTGAATGTGGGGGAACACGCCGCTGATCTTCTGGCGCAGAATTTTAAATCGCTCGAACGGCTGAGTGGGGCGGACCTGGACGAATTGTCTTCGATCCGGGAGATCGGCCCCGTGACGGCGGAATCGATTGTCCGGTTTTTTAAAGAGCCGGGGACAAGGAAAGTGTTGGCAAAACTCGCCAAGGCCGGGGTCCGGTTCGATCTCGTGGAAGCCGTTAAAACCGGCACTCCCCTTGCGGGGAAAAGTGTGGTGATTACCGGTTCGTTGGAACATTTCAGCCGGACCGAGGCCGAGGCCCGGGTCCGAAGCCTGGGCGGCCACCCCTCCGGAAGCATTTCCAAGAAGACCGACTTTCTTGTGGCCGGCAAAGACCCCGGCTCTAAATTGGGCAAGGCCCAGGCGCTCGGCGTCAAAATTATCTCGGAAATAGAATTCGAGAAACTGATCAAGGTGTAGGGGCGGGGTAACCCCGCCCCTACAGCCCCTTCCCTTTCCCGCCGACAATCTAAATACCGCCATGGTGGATGCAAACGGCTTTCCTTTAGAAGAGTTCATCGGTTACCTCACCGTCGAGAAGGGCCTGGCCGGAAATACCCTTGAGGCCTACCAACAGGACCTTCGACAGTATCGTGAGTTTCTTGCCCGCAAAAAAATCGCCGACCTTGCCCGGGTGAAACGGGACGACATCGTTCAATTTCTTCTTCGGGAGAAAGACCGGGGCCTTCAAACGCCGTCCCTCGCCCGGCGGCTCGTGGCGGTCAAACTCTTTCACCGGTTCCTGGTCAAGGAGGGGAGGCTCCGGGAAGACATCACGAGCGTCCTCGAATCCCCCCGGCTCTGGAAAAAACTGCCGGAATTTTTAACGATGATTGAAATGGAAAAAATTTTAAAGGCCCCGAAGCCAACAAGCGCCATCGGCATTCGGGACCGGGCGCTCCTGGAACTTTTGTATGCGACAGGCACCCGGGTCTCGGAGGTGACGGGCCTTCAGACCGAGGACGTGAATCTGGAGAGCGGATTTTTGAAATGCCGGGGCAAGGGCGGCAAGGAAAGAATTGTCCCGCTCGGGCGGCCGGCCGCTCAGGCGGTGCGCACTTACCTGGCGAAAGTCCGGAGTAAACTCCCGGTCAGCGGATTTTTGTTTGCGGGCCGCCCCGGGAAGTCCCTGACCCGTCAAAGGGTCTGGCAGCTCATCCGCCAATACGCCCGTGCCGCCGGCATCCGGAAGAAAATTACCCCGCACACCTTCCGGCATTCGTTTGCGACCCACCTTCTGGAGCGGGGCGCCGATCTGAGGATCGTGCAGGAGCTCCTCGGTCACGCCGACATCTCCACCACTCAAATTTATACCCATGTCTCCCGGGACCACTTAAAATCCGTCCACGCCAGGTTCCACCCCCGGCCGTGAAGCAAACTCCATTTTTTATTTTCGCTTTGGCTTTCGGGCTTTGCCTCACTTTGGTTTCGCTGCCGATCCTGCAAGCACAACCTCGAAAGGAGCAAAAGGAAATCAAATTTCCGGAGCCAGGCAATGAAAAACTTCTCCGGAACCGTGTCCAGGATCTTGAACGGCGGATGTTTTACCTTGAGCAGCAGCTCGAATTTCTGAAAGACCGGACCCAAAATTTAGACCGACGAGTGGACGACCTCCGTAGCCGGCACGTTTAGGCTCGCCTTCAGCCTACTCCATTGACACGTTCCATGAAGGCCGATATACTACGCCTGTTTCTGCACCTTCCCATTGTCCTACCCTGTTGTAACTGATTGATCTGAAAGCTGTTGTAAGGAAGTCGGAAGGTGGGGTCTTTTTCCGGGGGCAGTTTTACGGGGCGCTATCGTCTAGCCTGGTCTAGGACACCAGATTCTCAATCTGGCAGCACGGGTTCAAATCCCGTTAGCGCTAGAGAAACGGGACTATGATCGACCGCTACACACGGCCCGAAATGGGTCGAGTCTGGACTGAAGAGAACAAAGTCCAAAAGTGGCTCGAGGTGGAGCTGGCCGCTCTCGAGGCACTGGCACGCTACCGCTATATCCCAAAAGACATTCCCCGAAAAGTCCGTCCCAAGGCCCGCTTCAATCTCAAACGGATTCAGGCGATTGAACGGATCGTCCAGCACGACGTCATTGCCTTCCTCACCAATCTTGCCGAGACTGTCGGCCCGGCCGGCCGCTACGTTCACTTTGGCCTGACTTCCTCTGACATTCTTGACACGGCCCTGGCCCTCCAAATCCAGGAGGCCTCGAAGATTTTAATTCAGGACCTCCGGGAACTCATGGCCTCGCTTCGGAAGAGAGCGAAAGAGCATGAGCAGACGCTCATGGCCGGGAGGACCCACGGGGTTTATGCCGAGCCCACGACCTTTGGCCTCAAGATGGCCCTCTTCTATGCCGAGTTCAAACGAAACCTTGAGCGGCTCGAGCGGGCGGCGGAGAATATCGAATACGGAAAAATTTCCGGCGCTGTCGGCACCTTTGCCAATGTCGATCCCAAAGTGGAAAAAGATGTCTGCCGAAGGCTCGGCCTCAAGCCGGCGCCGATTTCGACCCAAATCCTCCAGCGGGACCGCCACGCCGAATACCTCACGACTTTGGCCATTCTCGGCGGCTCCCTGGAAAAACTCGCCACCGAAATCCGCAACCTCCAGAAGACCGAGACCCGGGAAGTGGAGGAATATTTCGGCGAAGGCCAAAAGGGCTCTTCGGCCATGCCCCACAAGCGGAACCCCATCACCTGCGAACGGATCGCCGGCCTCGCCCGGATCCTTCGAGGCAATGCCCTGGCGGCCCTCGAAAATATTTCCCTCTGGCACGAGCGGGACATCACCCACTCCTCTGTCGAGCGGGTGATTTTTCCGGACAGCACAATTCTTCTCGACTACATGCTTTCGACCATGGTCCGAGTTGTCCAAAAACTTCGGGTCTATCCGGAGACAATGCGGGCCAACCTCGAGAAGAGCCGGGGAATGGTTTTTTCGCAGGGGCTCCTTCTCAAATTGATTCAAAAGGGATTGACCCGGGAGCGGGCCTACAGGCTCGTGCAGGACGCCTCGAAGCGGGTTTGGGAGACGACGGACCTGGATTTGAAGACGGCCGTTCTGGAGGATGCGGGGATCCGGAAGGTCCTGACCGGGAAGGAAATTGCAGGCGTCTTCGACTACCGCTATCACACGAAGAACGTGAAGCGAATCCTTAAGCGATTGGGGATTTGAAGATGACGACGAGCGCCGCCAGAATCGAAACAGTCTGGGAGACGAAGCTGCCGCTGCCCCTCGTGGGCCGGGGAAAGGTGCGTGACATTTATGCCGTGGGCGGGGACCGGCTTTTGATTGTCACGACCGACCGTCTGAGCGCCTTCGATGTCGTCCTGCCGGACCCCATTCCTTTTAAGGGAAAGGTCCTCACGCAAATTTCCGTCTTTTGGTTTGATCATTTGAAATCGATCGTTCCCAATCATTTGATCACGGCCGAGGTCGACGAGATGAATTTGCCGGCCGAAGTGAAGGAAAAATTTGGCTCTCTTCTCGAGGGCCGTTCAATGCTCGTGAGACGGGCCCAACCTCTTTCGGTGGAATGTGTGATCCGGGGGTATCTTACCGGTTCGGGCTGGAAAGATTATTTGAAAACCGGCGCCACCTCGGGCCACAAACTTCCGGCCGGTCTCCAACAGTGCCAGAAGCTCTCGAAACCGATTTTCACGCCGGCCACGAAAGCTGTGACGGGGCACGATGAGAATATCAGTTTCGAGGAGACCGTGAGCCGGATTGGCGAGGGAACGGCCAGGAAGGTTGAGGCGCTGAGTCTGGGGCTTTACGAGAGGGGCCGGGACTACGCCGAGACGAAGGGGATTCTGATCGCCGATACGAAGTTTGAATTTGGCCTCATCAAAAATGAAATCGTTCTGATCGACGAGGCGCTGACGCCGGACAGCTCCCGCTTTTGGCCGAAGGAAGGTTACGGGCCGGGCCGTGACCAGCCGAGTTTCGACAAACAGATTGTCAGGAATTACCTTTTAACGCTCACGTGGAACCAGAAGCCGCCTGGCCCGAAATTGCCGGCGGAGGTGATCGAGAAAACCAGCCGTGCCTACCGGGAAATTTACCGGCGTTTGACGGGAAAGGAAGTCGTCTGAGGTCGAAATGTTTAAAGCCAAAATAAACGTCACGTTAAAAGAGTCGGTCCTGGACCCGCAGGGGAAGACGATTCTGAATGCCCTTGGGACGCTTGGGATCAATGGCGTCAAGGATGTCCGGGTCGGGAAATATTTTGTCTTGAACCTTGACACCTCCAACCGGGCCCAGGCCGAAGAGCACGTCCGGAAAATTTGCGACAAACTTCTCGTGAATCCCGTCATCGAAAAATACGAACTCATTTCCCTGGAAGGGGAGGGACGATGAAAGCCGCCGTGGTCGTGTTCCCGGGCTCCAATTGTGACGAAGACTGTTTCCACGCCCTCCGGGACGTGGCCGGGGCCGAGGTCCGGTATTTTTGGCACAAGGAGAAAAATCTCCCGAAATGCGACCTCCTCGTTCTCCCCGGAGGATTTAGTTACGGCGATTACCTCCGCACCGGGGCCATTGCCCGGTTTGCCCCGGCGATGGAGGCCGTGGCCCGGCACGCCCGGGAGGGCCGTCCCGTGATCGGCATCTGCAACGGCTTCCAAATTCTTTTGGAGGCAGGGCTTCTGCCGGGGGCGATGCTTCGAAACCAATCGCTTTCCTTCATTTGCGATCACGTTTTTCTCCGGACCGAGACGGCAAAGTCTCCTTTCACCAATCGGCTCGAAAAAGGCCGGGTCCTCGGCCTTCCGATCGCCCACGGCGAGGGAAATTATTTTTGCTCGCCCGACACCTTGAGGCGGCTTCAGGATGAAGACCGGATTGCTTTTCGATATTCGTCAACGGACGGCCGGCTCGGTGATGAATTTAATCCGAACGGGTCCGTGGACCATATTGCGGGGATCTTAAACGAAGGCCGGAACGTCCTGGGCTTGATGCCTCACCCGGAGCGGGCGGGCGAATCGGTCTTGGGCAGCGAGGACGGAAAGAAAATATGGGAAAGTTTGATGGCGTGACGCCCGAGGCCGTGGCCGGGCACGGGCTCACCGAAGAAGAATATCAAAGAATTTTGAGCCTCCTCGGGCGGGAGCCCAATTTCACCGAGCTCGGGATCTTCAGCGTCATGTGGTCCGAGCATTGCTCCTACAAAAATTCCCGGAAAATTTTGAAACGCCTCCCGACCGAAGGCGAGGGCATTCTGGTGAAGGCCGGCGAAGAGAATGCCGGCGCCCTGGATATCGGTGACGGCCTCGCCTTGGTTTTCAAGATCGAAAGCCACAATCACCCCTCGGCCGTGGAGCCTTTTCAGGGCGCAGCGACCGGCGTCGGGGGAATCCTGCGAGACATTTTTACGATGGGCGCCCGGCCCGTGCTTTTAATGGATTCGCTCCGGTTCGGCCCGCTTGAGTCCGCCGAAAGCCGGCGCCATTTTAAAGGGGTTGTGGCCGGAATCGCCCATTACGGCAATTGCATGGGCGTCCCGACCGTGGGCGGGGAAGTCTATTTCGACGAGGCTTATGAAGGGAACCCTCTGGTGAATGCCCTTTGCCTTGGGATTGTCCGGAAAGGGGAGATGGCCCTGGCCAAGGCCTCGGGGGTCGGCAATAAAGTTTATTACGTGGGTTCGGCCACGGGCCGTGACGGGTTGGGCGGCGCCAGCTTTGCCTCGAGGGAATTGACCGAGGAGAGCGAGGAAGACCGGCCGGCGGTCCAGGTCGGCGATCCCTTTATGGAAAAGCTCCTGCTTGAAGCGTGTCTGGAGCTTGCGAAGACCGACGCCCTCGTGGCCATGCAGGATATGGGGGCGGCCGGCCTCACGTGTTCCACGTGCGAGACAGCGGCCCGGGGCAATACCGGAATCGCCATCGACGTTGCCAAAGTTCCGAGACGGGAAACGGGGATGATCCCTTACGAGGTGATGCTTTCCGAGTCGCAGGAGCGGATGCTTGTCATCGCAAAAAAGGGGAAAGAGAAAATTGTTGAAGATATCTTTGCCAAATGGGACCTCCACGCCGTCCCGATCGGAGAGGTGGATTCCGGACATTTGATGAAGGTCTATGACGAGGGAAAACTGGTTGCCGAGATTTCGGCCAAGGCCTTGGCCGATGAGGCCCCGCTTTACACCCGGGAGGAGGAGCGGCCGGCCTACCTGGACGAAACCGGGAAACTCGACCTTGGAAAAATCCCGGTCCCGGAAAATTTTACGGACACCCTCAAGCGGCTCCTCGACGAACCCTCGATCGCCTCCAAAGAGTGGGTCTGGCGGCAGTATGATCACATGGTCCGGACCGATACCGTTTTTCTTCCGGGTCACGACGCCGCTTTGATTCGAATCAAGGGGACCCGGAAGGCGATTGCCGTTTCCACGGATTCGAACGGGCTTTATTGTTACCTCGATCCCTACGAGGGAGGGAAAATCGCCGTGGCCGAGGCCGCACGCAATGTGGCCGTCACCGGGGCCCGTCCGCTCGGGCTCACCAACTGTCTTAATTTCGGGAATCCGATGAAACCCGACATCTTCTGGCAGTTTCACCAATGTGTTCAAGGGATGTCAGAGGCCGCCCGAAGGTTTAAGACCCCGGTCACCGGCGGCAATGTCAGTTTTTACAACGAGAGCCCCCGGGGCGCAATCTATCCCACGCCTACGATCGGGATGGTCGGGATTTTAGACGACCTCGAAAACCGGATCCCCTCTTTTTTCCAAAAAGAAGGCGATTTGATTTTTCTTTTGGGCGACACCCGAAATGAAATCGGGGGGAGCGCTTACCTGGCTTTGATCCACGGCCTGAAGCAGGGGCTTCCGCCCCGCTGCGATCTGGAGAAGGAGGCGGGCCTCCACTCCTTTTTTCAGGAAGCGGCCCCGGCCCGAATCCTCCGATCGGCGCATGACCTTTCGGAAGGCGGCCTGGCCGTGGCCCTGGCCGAATGTTCGTTCGGCGGGAAGAAAATCGGGGCCCGGATTTCCAACGTGGAACTGATGAACGGAAGGATCCGGCTCGACGCCCTGCTTTTTGGCGAAACGCAGTCCCGGGTTTTGATCAGCGGGGATCCGAAGCACAAGGAGGCCGTGATCCGCCTCGCTCAAGATTACGGGATTTCCATTTACCAAATCGGCAGGGTGGGGGGCAGGCGGCTTGTGATCGAAGATTTGATTGAGCTGGAGGTCGACGAGGCATTGACGATCTGGAAAAACGCTATTCCGAGGAGACTGGGGGGGCAAGGTGTCTGACGAAGTCAAAGACCATTGCGGGGTATTTGGAATTTACGGGCATCCGAAGGCGGCGGAGATCACCTATCTCGGCCTCTTTGCGCTGCAGCACCGGGGCGAGGAGTCGGCCGGAATTTGCACCTCGGACGGAAAAGAGCTCCGGGTCTACAAACAGCTCGGCCTGGTGGGGGACATCTTTAATGAAGACGTTCTGAAAAAACTCCCGGGCCGTTCCGCCATCGGACACGTCCGCTATTCCACCACCGGGTCCAGCACGCTCAATAATGCCCAGCCGATCAAGGTGGATTATTCCCGGGGGCAGGTGGCCGTCGCCCACAACGGAAACCTGGTCAACGCCAAATACCTTCGTGACCAGCTTGAGGCCTACGGCTCGATTTTTACGGGCTCGACGGATTCTGAAATCATTGTGCACCTGATGGCGAAACCGAAGTATTCCACCCGGGAAGAAAGCGTCCTTGAAACGGTCAAGCGAATGGAAGGGGCCTTCACGCTGACGCTTTTAATGGAAGACATGCTGGTCGGGGTCCGGGACCCCTACGGCTTTCGGCCGCTCTGTCTCGGGAAACTGGACGGCGCCTGGGTCCTGGCGAGTGAGAACTGCGCCCTGGAACTGGTCGAGGCCGAATTTATTCGTGAGATTGAGGCAGGCGAGGTGGTTTTCATCAATGAACAAGGCCCCCGAAGTTTCTTTCCCTTCAAACGGGAGGGCGCCCGGAAGGCCCACTGTGCCTTCGAGCACGTTTATTTCGCAAGGCCCGATTCGAGGATCTTCGGCCAGAACGTCGCCACGGTGCGGCAGCGGCTCGGGCGGATTCTGGCCAAGGAGCATCCGGCCCTGGCCGATATCGTGATCCCGGTGCCGGACTCGGGAAATTCGGCGGCGCTCGGCTATTCCAATGAATCCGGAATTCCCCTAGCCCACGGTTTTACCCGCAATCACTACATTGGGCGCACCTTTATCAACCCGACGCAGTCCGTCAGGATGCTCAAAGTCAAAATTAAACTGAATCCCATTCGGGACACGGTGGAGGGCAAGCGGGTGGTGGTGGTGGACGATTCGATTGTCCGGGGCAATACGTCCCGCTCCCGGGTCAAACTCCTCCGCAAGGCGGGCGCCAAAGAAGTCCACATGCGAATCAGCTGCCCGCCCCACATCTCGCCCTGCTATTACGGGATTGATTTCCCCTCGAAAGAGGAACTTCTCGCTTCCACGCATTCGATGGAGGAGATCAAAAAATTTCTGGACGTCGAGTCGATCGGCTATTTGAGCACGAAGGGCCTGCTGGAGGCCGTCTCCGGCGGCGTCCCGGAAGCCCGGGAAAATTTTTGCACGGCCTGCTGGACGGGCGAATACCCGACCCCCCTTTCCGACGAATCCGACAAATTCAAACTGGAGAGGAAATGCTAAATGGGTGCGTGGACTTACGAAAAGGCGGGGGTGCCGCACCTGAAAGGCGATCCGGGTTACAACCGAAAAATTCGGGCGCTGGTGAACCGGTCCCGGGTGCCGGGTGTTTTGGGGAAGCCGGGAGGGTTTTCCTCGCTCTTTGACCTGAAAAAAACCGGGGTGCGGGATCCGATCCTGGTCTCGACGACCGACGGGGTCGGGACCAAACTGGAGCTGGCCAGGCTCCTCAAACGGCACGACACGATCGGAATTGATCTGGTGGCGATGTGTGTGAATGACCTGATTACGACGGGCGCCCGTCCGCTTTTCTTTTTAGATTACTTTGCGACCGGCAAATTCAATCCTCCGGTGACAGCCGAAGTCCTCAAGGGGATCGTGACGGGCTGCCGCCAGGCGGGCTCGGCCCTGGTGGGCGGAGAGACGGCGATTATGCCGGGCTTTTACGGCGATTCGAAATACGATCTGGCCGGATTTGCCGTCGGGGTGGTCGGACGGAGCCAGGTCATTGACGGTCGGAAAATCCGGGCCGGGGACCGGCTGCTCGGCCTCGCCTCGTCCGGTTTTCATTCGAACGGTTACTCGCTCCTTCGAAAGATTTTTTCGGAAAGGGAGCTCAAGGGACCCCTCGGGAAGGAGCTTTTGACGCCGACCCGGATTTACGTGAGGCCGGTGCTGGCGCTTCTGAAACGAATCCCGGTGCGGGGGATTGCCAACATCACGGGCGGCGCCTTTTATGACAATCTGCCGAGGATTTTGCCGGAGGGTCTCGGCGTTCGAATCGACCGGACAAGCTGGCACTCGCCGAGGCTCTTTCGGACGGTTCAGGTTCGTGGTAGCATATCGAACTTCGAAATGTTCCGGACGTTCAACCTGGGGATTGGACTGATTCTGGTGGTGGAGCGGGGCGCAGTCAAACCGGCGCAAAAAGTTCTTTCCCGCTTCAGGCTCGCAAGCTGGGAAATCGGGGAAGTCGTCAAAGGAAAGGGGGTGGAGGTTCGATGAAGGTCCTTTTGATCGGTTCCGGCGGCCGGGAACATGCCCTCGCCTGGAAACTTCGCCAAAGCCCTTTTTTGTCCAAACTTTACGCTGCTCCCGGGAATGCCGGCATCGGCGATCTTGCCGAATGTGTGCCGATCGGCGCCGAGGAGATCGACCGCCTGATTCAATTTGCCCGGGAGAAAGAAATCGATTTGACCCTTGTCGGCCCCGAGGCGCCGCTCGTGGCCGGGATCGTGGACGGGTTCCAGCAGGAAGGGCTCAAAATCTTCGGGCCTTCCCGGACCGCCGCCCAGATTGAAGGCAGCAAGATATTTGCCAAGGAACTGATGGTCCGGGCCGGGGTTCCCACGGCCGAATTCAAAATTTTCGACAAGGCCGCCGATGCCAAACACTACCTGGTCGAATCCGAGCCCCCTTTTGTGATCAAGGCTGACGGCCTGGCCGCCGGCAAGGGCGTCGAAGTGGTCGACACGTGCGAAGAAGCCGTGGAGGTCATCACTCGTTTTATGGAGCGGGAGAGCCTCGGCGCTGCCGGCAAACGGGTTTTGGTGGAAGAGCGGCTTGAAGGCGAGGAAGTTTCGGTCCTGGTCCTGACGGACGGAGAAAATATCATCCCGCTTGCCGGGGCCCAGGACCACAAACGGGTTTTCGACAAGGACCGGGGCCCGAACACGGGCGGCATGGGCGCCTATTCGCCGTGCCCCTTTCTCTCCAACGAAGATTTCAACAAGGTGCTCGACCGGACGGTGCGGCCGGTCCTGGCCACGCTGGCCAGGGAAGGCAAGCCCTACCGGGGCGTTCTCTATGCCGGTCTGATGCTGACGAAAAACGGTCCGTCGGTTTTGGAATACAACTGCCGGTTCGGGGATCCGGAGACCCAGGCGGTCCTGCCCCGTCTCAAATCGGACCTCCTGCCGATTTTTTTGGAAATTTCAGCCGGACGAATTCCTTCCACGAGCCTGGATTGGGACGAGCGCTCTTCCGTCAATGTGGTGCTGGCCTCCGGGGGTTATCCCGGCGCCTATTCCAAAGGGATTCCGATTTCAGGGCTTGTTGAAACCGGGGGCCGGGACGACACGTTTGTTTTTCACGCCGGAACGGCGAGGAATGAAAAAGGAGAGGTGGTCACCTCGGGCGGACGGGTGCTTTCCGTGACGGCGCTCGGAGAAACCCTGAAGGCGGCGCAGGAGAGGGTCTATCAGGCGGTCTATCAGATCCGTTTCGAGGGGGCCCACTTCCGCCGGGACATTGCAAGAAAAGCGCTTGAGAGTGTGCGGTCTTGACGAGGCCCGGGAGAGATTCACAGTGAATAACGCCAAAGTCGCCATTTTGATGGGCAGCGATTCGGACTTGGACGTGATGAACGAGGCGGCCCAGGTCTTGAAGGATTTCGGCGTGGCGTATGAAGTCAAAGTGCTCTCGGCGCACCGGAGCCCGGAAGATGTCCGGGAGTTTGTAAAGGCGGCGGGACCGAGAGGGGTGCAGGTTTTTATTTGCGGAGCCGGCGGCGCCGCCCACCTGGCCGGGGCCGTGGCGGCACAGACCACCCTGCCCGTGATCGGTGTCCCGATCAATTCTTCCCCCTTGAACGGACTCGACGCCCTTCTTGCCACGGTTCAGATGCCCTCGGGAACTCCGGTGGCGACCGTGGCCGTGGGAAAATCCGGCGCCAAGAACGCTGCGCTTCTGGCCTGTCAGATTCTGGCCTTAAGCGACAAGGCCCTCCCGGAGAAGCTCGACCGTTACAAAGAGAAGTTGGCAGAAGGCATTCGGAAGAAGAACCGGGAAATCGAGAAACAAAATCAGTCCTAGCGCATTGAAACCCACCGTCATTCGGTTTAACCCCAAGGACCCTGACCTGAAAGCGATCCGGGAGGTCGCCCAATCGGCCCGTGGGGGAAAAATTGTCGCCTTTCCCACCGAGACGGTTTACGGCATCGGAGTGCCGGCCTCCAAGGAGCAGGCGCTCGAACGGCTTTACCAAATCAAAGGCCGAGACCGGTCGAAGCCCATGGCCTACCACATCGGCGATTGGGACCAGTTGCCCTTTCTCAATATCAAAAGGAACCCCGCCTTCCGGTATCTTTCGAAACGTTTTTGGCCGGGCCCGCTCACCCTGGTGGTCGAGACGGAAAAGGGGGAGAAGATCGGGATCCGTTACCCCCGGAGTCTTCCGGCCTGCACGTTGATTGCCTCCAGCGGGGAACCCTTTATCGCCACAAGCGCCAATCGTTCGGGCGAACCCTCGCCCAAGACGGCGGAAGAAGCCATTCAGGCGCTAGGAGGAGATATCGATTTCGTCATTGATGCCGGGCCCTGCGACGTGGGGACGGATTCCACCGTGGTCGATGTCACGGTCAATCCGCCCGAAATTTTACGGGAAGGCGCAGAGCTTGGGGCCGTCAAGCAGGCGATGGAGGATATTCAATCGGGGAAGATTCCACGCAAACGGGTCCTCGTGGTCTGCACCGGCAATTCCTGCCGCTCGCCGATGGCGGCCGGGCTTTTAACCGATGAGCTCAAGCGCCGGCGTCTCGACCGGGAAGTCGAGATTGTGACTTGCGGAATTCTCGCCCGGGACGGTGCCACGGCCACGAGTGAGGCCATTTTGGTGATGAAAAACCGGGAAATCGATATTTCCAGCCACCGCTCCCGGGTCTGCCGGCGTGAGGACGTGATGAATGCCGACCTCATCATTGCCATGGCCCAGGAGCATTGCGATTTTCTGGCGGGCCTCGTGCCCGGCATCAAGGCAAAAATAAAGGTCCTCGATATCAAAGACCCGATCGGCCAGGGTATCCCTGTCTATGAGGAGGTCGTCAAAAGTCTGGAAGATCAATTGAAGAAACTATGGAACGAAATCGTCGAATAGCGCTGGGGGCGGACCACCGTGGGTTTCCCTTAAAGGAGGAAATCGTCCGGTTTCTTAAACGGAAGCGGTTTTCCGTGACGGATTACGGCACGCATTCGGAGGAGTCCTGCGATTATCCGGATTTTATCCTGAAGGCGGCCCAGGCCGTGTCCCGGAAGAAGGCCGGCCGTGCGATTGTGGTTTGTCATACCGGCATCGGAAGCGCCATTATGGCGAATAAAGTCAGGGGGGTGCGTGCGGCCCTGGTCCAGAATGTCGAGCAGGCCGGGCTCTCCCGGGCCCACAACGATTCCAACGTGCTGGTCTTGGGCGCCGGCTTCGTCAAGCCGGCCCTGGCAAAGAAAATCATCGAAACCTGGCTGAAAACTCCATTTGAAGGGGGAAGACATGCCCGACGCCTTGCTAAAATCACCCGTTATGAAAAAGGATAAATCCGTGAGCGCCCTCAAGCAAACCGACCCTGAAATTTACGAAGCCATCCAGAAAGAAATCCGCCGCCAGAATGAGAACCTGGAGTTGATTGCGAGCGAGAACTTCACTTCTCTGGCCGTGCTGGAGGCCGCCGGTTCGGTCCTCACCAATAAATACGCCGAAGGCTATCCGGCCAAGCGCTGGTATGGGGGCTGTGAGAATGTAGACATTGCGGAGAGCCTTGCGATTGAGCGGGCGAAGAAATTATTCAGCGCCGAACACGCCAATGTCCAGCCCCACTCCGGCACCTCGGCCAATATCGCCGTCTTCATGGCCCTCCTCGAAAGGGGGGACAAGGTCCTGGCCATGAATCTGGCCCACGGCGGCCACCTTTCACACGGCCACCCGATGAATTTCTCCGGCAAGTATTATCAGATCATTCCCTACGGCGTGAGCGAGAAGACCGAGCAGATTGATTATGACGATCTCGAACGGCTGGCGGTCGAAAACAAACCGAAATTGATTCTCCTCGGCGGCTCCGCCTACCCCCGAACCCTTGATTTCGCCCGGGGCCGGAAAATTGCAGACAAGGTCGGCGCCTTCTTGATGGTGGATATGGCGCACTTTGCCGGCCTCGTGGCCGGCGGCGTTCATCCGAATCCGGTCCCTCATTCCGACGTCGTCACAACCACCACCCACAAAACACTGCGGGGGCCCCGTGCCGGCTTGATTTTGTGTCAGGAGAAATATGCGAAGGCGGTCGACCAAGTCGTCTTTCCCGGGATTCAGGGCGGCCCCCTGATGCACATCATTGCGGCGAAGGCCGTAGCCTTGAAGGAGGCCATGTCCCCTGAATTTAAAGGGTATGCGAAGCAGGTCGTGGCGAACGCCCAGGCCCTCGCCCGGGCGATGGCCGGCCACGGTTACCGGATTGTCTCCGGCGGCACCGACACCCATTTGATGCTCGTGGATATTTCGGGCAAGGGCCTGAACGGCCGGGAGTGTCAGGAGACCCTGGACCGGGTGAAGATCACGGTCAATAAAAACATGATTCCCTTTGACAAGGGCTCGGCCTTCAAGCCTTCCGGGATCCGGCTCGGGACGCCGGCCGTGACGACCCGGGGGATGAAAGAGCCTGAGATGAAATTGACGGCGGAACTGATCGACCGTGCCCTTTCGGCGCCCTCGGACGAATCCCGCTTGTCCCAGGTCCGCACGAAGGTGGAGGCCCTGACGAAGCAGTTTCCCTTGTATCCGGAATTGCTCGATTAACCCGGCTCATGCGCTGCCCTTACTGCAAGAAAACCGACGACAAGGTCATTGATTCCCGCTCCACGGCCGACGGCATTACGATCCGCCGGCGCCGGGAGTGCCTCGGCTGCAACCGGCGCTTCACGACCTACGAACGGGTCGAAGAGGTCCCGCTCTTGGTGATCAAAAAAGACCAGCGCCGTGAGACCTATGACCGGGGGAAGGTCTTGTCCGGGGTCCAAAAGGCCTGCGAGAAGCGGCCCGTTTCCCGGGAGGCTCAGGATGAAATTGTGGACGAGCTTGAAAAGATGCTCGATGAGAAATACGAGAAGGAAGTGTCTTCGTCGGCGATCGGTGAATTCATTATGGAGAAACTGGCGAAGCTGGACCAGGTCGCCTACGTCCGCTTTGCCTCGGTCTACCGCCAGTTTAAAGACATCAATCATTTCCTCAAGGAGCTGAAAGGGCTTCTCTCCAAATAAAACGACCCTCATGAAACAAATCGACAATCGTCAGAAGCAGCAGATTTTAAGCCGGGCCCAGAAGATTTGGTTGGGGAAGAACCCCTTTCTTCCGAAGGAAAAGGAAAAACTCGAACCGCCTCACCCTTCCGTGAACGTGCCTCAAAAACCCGAGGAAGGGAACGCCCCGGCGCCCAAGATTGAGCCTTACCACGCCCCGCCGAAGGTGGGCCGGAACGACCCCTGCCCCTGCGGGAGCGGGAAAAAATTCAAAAAGTGCTGTCTCAACAAGCCGGAATCTTCCGTCCCGGAGGTAAAAGTCCCCGGCCCCGGGGAAGCGAAAACGGATAAAAAAGCTGAACCCCCCAAGGTTAAAAGCCCAAAAGCCGCCCCCGTCAAAGGGAGCAAGAAGCCCGGGAAACAAAAGGGGTCAGCTTCCAAAGCACGCCGCAAGCGCTGAAAGTGGAAAGGGCCGTTCTGGCGGGAGGTTGCTTCTGGTGCATGCAACCCGTGTTTGACCGGTTAAAGGGGGTGAAGGCCACCACGGTCGGCTACACGGGCGGCACGAAGGAAAGCCCCTCTTACGAAGAAGTCTCCACGGGAGAAACCGGGCACGCCGAGGCGATCGAGATCGTCTACGACCCCGCCCAAATTTCTTATCCTGAAATCCTCGACGCCTTTTGGCGCTCGATCGACCCCACCGATGAGACTGGGCAATTCAGAGACAAGGGATCTCAATACCGCACCGCCATTTTTTATCAGAACGAGGATGAAAAACGTCAAGCCCATGAATCCAGGGGAAAGCTGACCCGGACCGAAAAATTCGACCGGCCGATCGTGACGGAAATCGTGCCAGCCACAAAATTTTATCCGGCCGAGGAACATCACCAAAAGTATTACCTCAAAAACGCCGGCCACTACGCCCTCTACAAAACCGGCTCCGGCCGTGAGGGATTTCTAAAACAAAAATGGGGAAAGGAAAAGGGGGCGGGACGGTAGCAGGATGAGAAAGTTGGCGGGGATTGTGTTTCTGCTGGTTTTGGCCGTGAGCGTTTCGGGCTGCCCCCTCGACAAATACATAGATCGACTCAAAGGGGGGAGCTACGGCGAGTGACGAGGTGACTCTTTCTTTTTGAAATCGAGGGCAGCGGAATTGATGCAGTAACGCTTCCCGCTGGGCGGGGGGCCGTCGTCAAAGACGTGACCGAGGTGGGCGCCGCAGCGGGGGCACCGGGCTTCAATTCGTTCCATCGACAAACTGTTGTCGATTTCAGTCTGGATGTTTTCGGGTTTGACCGGGGCCCAGAAGCTCGGCCACCCGCTTCCCGAATCGAACTTGGTTTCCGAACCGAAGAGTTCCAGGCCGCAGGACGCACAGCGGTAAACCCCCTTTTCCTTGTGCCGGTTATATTTCCCCGTGAAAGGCGCCTCGGTGCCCCTTTTCCGGGTGATCCGGTATTGCTCGGGCGTTAAGATCTTTTTCCATTCCTCGTCCGATTTTTGAATCTTTTCCATTGCGGTCTCCTCCTGGGCCAGCCCGTTGGTCGAATGGGCGGGGGTCATGATAAAAAGGACGAACACTCCATAGGGGATCCATTTTTGACGCATAGCTTGCCCTATTTTAGCATTCATCTATAATGACGCCATGCCGACTTACGAATACCTTTGTGACGCCTGCGGGCACCGGTTTGAGAGGTTCCAGCCGATTACGGCCCGTCCCGTCCGAAGCTGTCCGAAATGCCGGAGGCGGGTCAAACGTCTGATCCACGGGGGAGCGGGCTTGATTTTTAAGGGTTCGGGCTTCTATCAAACGGACCACCGTTCCAAAAGCTATCGGGAGGCGGCCCAGAAGGAAAAACCGGAAAAGAAATCAGAGGCGGCCGCTCCCTGCGGTACCTCCCCATGCAAGCAGCCCGACGTCTGTTTCCCTGACAAAAAGTAGTCCGGAAATTCCGTTCAGACTTTCCTCAACGCCGAAGAATCAGATTTCCTCCGGCGAGCCCCGCCACAAAAATCCACGCCAGGGCTTGAAGCCAAAAGGGGTAACGTTGAAAGAGAGTTCCGTCCCGTTCGACTCCTACTTCAGCGAACAAAATTTCTTCCGTTCCAAGCCCGCTTTTTTGAATCACCTGCCCCCGGGGGTTGATGACGGCGGAAGGGCCGTTGGGGGTCACCCGAAGGACCCAGCGGTGGGTTTCGATGGCCCGGAGCTGGTCTTGGACCAAATGGTCATCGGGGAGGTGAGTTGCCGTGAATTCACCGGTGTTCGACAAGGCGAGCAAAATTTCAGCCCCCTTCCTGACCGCCTTTTCGGCCACCTCGGGAAGCACATCCTCATAGCAGAGGAGAATCCCCAGGGAACCGAAAGGGGACGAGATTGTCTGATATTCCATTTGCGTGTGCTCGGCGGCCTCTTCCAAAAGGTCCTGGAACGGCCGGGCCCGGACTGCCTGGTACTCGCCGATTTTTTCTCCGGTAGGGGAAAAGAAAAGGGCCGTATTGGCAAAGCCTGCTTCACCCATTTCTTCGAGGATCCCCTTGAAAGGGTCGGGCACTCGAGAGGGTTCATCGGCCGGTTCCACAGGAAGGTGGGAGGCCGCCACCAGATAAGAATGGGATCGGACGGCAAGGTCCGATAGAAATTCTTCAAGCCCGTCCAGCATGGAATCCGGAAAAGTATAAAGGGGAAGCAGCACCAGATCCGGATTTTTCCGGCCCACCTCTTCGACGAGCCTTTGGTATTGTGAACGGATCAGATCCGGATTGTCTTCCCTCCACTCCATGTCCCACGGAAGATTATGCTGGACGAGGGCCACCTTGATTCCACGGCTCGGCAGCGGCGTCCCGGCATTTTTCCCCCAGAAATAAACACCGGCGGCCAGCATTGAAAAAATAAGCGCCACGGCGAAAGCCTTCCATGTTCTCCTCCGGATCGAGAGGGCGAGGGCCGCATTCAAACTCATTCCGAGACCGGCGACCCCGATGAAACCCGAAACGGAGGCCGCCTGGTAAAGACTGAGCGAACCGTAAAAAGGCGTCTCGAATCCCACCGAGCCGATCGGAGTCAGACGGTAAATTTGATGGAGGGCGATCCAGAGGAAGCCGGCGGCCGATGCCTTGAGAAGGGAATTTTCTAGTCGCCGGGTCAGCCTGCGGAGCGCCAGAAAGTAAATCGGAAAAGCCGGGCCCATAATGAAAAGGATCAGGGCATAAAGCGCAGCATCATAATCAAGAAGCCACGAAAGGAGCATTCCATAGTAAAGGAGTCCGACGGCCAAGGTGTGCCAGAAAAGCCAGCGGCTTCGGCAGGCCGGATCGAATGCCAGCACAAAAAGCGGGACGAAAGCCAGCCAGGCGGCCCCCGTTTGCCGGAGCGGGGGGAGAAATCCCGAAAGTAAAAGGAGGGCGGAGGAGGCGGATAAAAGGAAGCGGCTCTTTTTCATTGGCAAGGCATCATTATAATATGACCCCCCCGTTTATCTCAAAATCTCTTTGGCTTGAATTTCTTTCGGGTGTATACTTTGCCCTTCCTCAAACCTACAAGGAGAAACCAAATGAATCGAGCACTTTTAATGACATTGGCTGTCGTCGCCGGTCTCGTGGTCCTCGGAGCGCTCAGCTTTGGAGGAATTTACAATTCTCTCGTGGCTGCCGAGGAGGGAGTTACGGGGGCGTGGGCGCAGGTGGAAAATGTTTATCAGAGGCGGCTTGATCTGATCCCCAATCTGGTGGAGACCGTGAAGGGTTACGCCGCCCACGAGCGGGAGACGCTTGAAGCCGTGATTGGAGCCCGTTCCAAGATTACACAGACCCAGATCACCGTGAAGGCCTTCAACGATCCCCAGGCGCTCACCCAATTCGAACAGCTCCAGCAGGGACTGACCTCCACGTTAAGCCGGCTTTTAGCCATTGCGGAACAATACCCCGACCTGAAGGCCAATCAGAATTTTCTGGCGCTCCAAAGCCAGCTCGAAGGGACGGAAAACCGGATTGCGGTGGAGCGGCGGCGCTTCAATGAGGTGGCCCGGGAATTCAACACCCGGCTTCGTATTTTTCCCAACAATTGGGTGGGCCGTCTGATGGGGTTTCAGCGGAAGTCCTATTTTGCCGCTGACGAGGGGGCCCGCACGGTCCCCGAAGTCAAGTTTTGATCCGGCCCCGCCTCCTTTTTTCTCTTCTCACGTTTTTTCTCGCCTTCTCGTCATCTGCCCCGGCCCTGGAGATTCCCGCCCGGCCCGAAGGCACCGTTTCTGATTATGCCGGAATGATTTCACCGGCGGCCCGGGCCCGCCTCGAGGAAAAACTCCGTAGGTTTGAACAGGAAACGACCAATCAGGTGGCGGTCGTGACCTTTCAAGGTCTGGAACGGGAGTCCCTCGAGGATTTTTCGATCCGTCTGGCGGAGGCCTGGAAGATCGGACAAAAAGATAAAGACAACGGTGTGATTCTTTTGATCTTCAAGGAGGACCGGGCCGTGCGGATCGAAGTCGGCTACGGGCTGGAGGGGGCGCTCACCGACGCCATCGCCAAACTCATCATCGAAAATGAAATCGTTCCCTCTTTTCGACAGGGAAAATTCGACGAGGGGATTGAACGGGCCGTTGACGCCATTCTCTCCGCAACAAAAGGGGAGTATCGTGCCGCCCCTCGTTCGGCCGGCCTCGGAAGTGATTGGGGAATGGCTTTCCTTGCGGGACTTTTTCTGGGCGCCCTCCTTCCCTTATTTTTGCTCTGGTTTCTTTTTGCCGGCGGAATCGCCGGAATTTTGTGGGCCCTGTTTGCCGGACCGGCTGCTTTGGGTCTTTACGGTCTTTTATTCGGAGTTTGGCCGCTCGTTTTTTATTTTCTTTCGGGCCGTCACGGAAGGGGGAATTCGGTGCTGAGCCGTCAGGGATCCACTTGGACGGGCGGCGGATTCGGCGGAGGCTGGGGAGGCGGAGGATTCGGGGGAGGAGGCTTTGGCGGCGGGGGCGGAGGTTTTGGCGGCGGCGGGGCGAGCGGGCGATGGTAAATCAAAAACGGAGTCCGAGGCAATTTTTCTCACGGGACGATAAGGCACGGATTGTGAAAGCGATTCGGGAGGCCGAAAACCGGACCTCCGGAGAAATTCGTGTTTATCTCGAGGGAAAGGCGAAAGGGGATGCGCTCGGGCGGGCAGAAAGGACGTTCGAAAAACTCGGGATGACCCGGACCGAAAAGCGTAACGGCATTTTAATTTATTTCGCCCTGGCCGATCAGTCCTTCGCCGTGGTCGGGGACAGGGGAATTCACGATTACGTGGGGGACCGCTTCTGGGAAGGGATCGTGGCCGTGATGCAGGAGCTGTTTTCCCGGCAGGATTTTGCGGGCGGTCTGGAGGCCGGCATCCGAAGGATCGGCAAGGAGCTTGAACGCTATTTTCCCCGCCAGGGCGACGACGCCAATGAGCTCCCGGACACGGTCCAGGGCGGTTAGCCACCCGTGGAAACCGAGGCTTGCAAAGGGGTTAGGTGCGTGATACCATACCCGCCTTATGAAAGGGATTAAGTTCGCCGTCGTCTTCGCCTTTCTTCTCTCCGCCGGTTCCCTGACGGGAAGCTGGTATCTTTTCCAGCAATACCAGATGGAACGGGCCGCCCGAGAAGACCTCGAGTCCCAAATTGTCCAGCTTGAAGAGCGCAACGCCTCACAGGAATCCCAGCTAAAACTCAACCGGGAAGAGCTCGAGCGACTCAATGCTCAAATTGAAGACGAAACGAAAAAGTCCCGTTCGCTCCAGGAGAAGCTGACTCAGGCCGAGGAGGAGGCGGGCGGTCTTCGTGAGCGGGTGTCCGAGCTCGAGGAAGAAAATAAAAATTTGGCCCGTCCGGCCGTTTTGACTCCGCCGGCCGAAACCGAGGCCGTTGAAGAAAACGAAGAGCTCCCCAAGCTGCCTCCTCCGCCCGTCCTGTCTCCAGCTCCCATGCCCGTCGCTAAGCCCGTCGCCCTTCCAGCGGCCGCCAAACCTAAAGATGTTTCTCCGGCTGTCCCAGTCGCCACACCGGCACCGGCGGCCCCGGCCGTTGACGAACGTCCGAAACAAGTCCTCTCCGTGAACCGGAAATTCAATTTTGCCGTGGTCAATTTTGGTTCCCGGGACAAATTGCAAGTCGGGAGCCTGCTCCAGGTCGAGCAGAACGGGAAACCGGTCGGCCGGCTCCAGGTGGAAAAGCTCTATGAAAATTTCTCAGCCTGCACGATCCTTGAGGAAACCAAGCCTTCCTCGATTAAAGAGGGAGACCTTGTGCGGCTTGCCTAAGGTCGGCCCTTTCTTTTTTCTCGCCTTTTTACTCCTTCTCAATCCCGTTTCTGTTTGGGCCCAGTCCGCTGACGAAACTTCTCTCGAGGCCGAGCTTCAGGCGATCCAATCCCGCCTTTCCCAGGTCGAGGCCAACAGCCAGAAGATCTTGGCCAATCAGGACAAGATCATGGCCGAGCTCGACCGCATCCGGATCTGGACCCGCCGGCGTTAGTTGATGGATGAGGTGCGGGTCCGTCCGGGCGGCACTGTCACGGGCCCCTACGAGCCGCCGGGCGACAAATCCATCTCCCACCGGGCCGTGATGTTCGGCGCCCTTGCCACCGGAACGAGCCGCTTCCAAAATTTCCTTGAGGCGGACGACTGCTTGAGGACCCTTCAAGCCTTTCAATCTCTCGGAATCCCCGTCACGTTGAAGCCGAAATCCGGCGTCCTTCAAATTGAAGGGAAAGGTTTGATGGGCTTAAAGCCGCCCAGCGATGTTATCGATCTAGGAAACTCCGGCACCTCAATCCGGCTTCTCTTGGGGATTCTGGCCGGCCAGCGGTTTGAAGCAGTGCTCACGGGAGACGAATCACTTTGCTCCCGTCCCATGGGGCGGGTGACCCGGCCGCTCAAGCAAATGGGCGCCCAGATCAAAGGCAAGGACAACGGAAATTTTGCCCCTCTGACGATCCGGGGCGGCCGGCTCCAGGGGATTGATTTTGAAAATTCACTGGCCAGCGCCCAGGTCAAATCCGCCCTTCTCCTGGCCGGACTTTATGCGGAGGGGAAGACCCGGGTGCATGAAAAAATTCTTTCCCGGGACCATACGGAGCGCTTTCTCAAGGCCGCCGGCGCCCCGTTTCGGGAAGAATCCGGCTGGCTTTGTGTCGAGAAAGCGGCGGAATTGAAGCCGCTCAACGCAGACCTTCCCGGTGATTTTTCTGCGGCCGCCTTTTTTATCACCGGAGCGGCGTTAATAGAAGGAAGCGAGCTTCGAGTTAAAAATGTCGGCTTGAATCCGACCCGGACAGGACTCCTCAAGGTCCTCAGGCGGATGGGCGCTTCCATTGAAGAAAAAGTTATTGAGGAGACTTTGGAGCCGGTGGGTGAGATTCGAGTCAGGGGGGGGAGGTTGAAGGGGGTGCGGGTGGCGCCGGAAGAGATCCCTTCCCTGATCGACGAGCTCCCAATCCTGATGGTGGCCTGCGCCCTGGCCGAAGGGGAGAGCCTGATTGCGGGCGCCAAGGAACTGCGGGTCAAGGAAACCGACCGCATTGCCTCGATGACCGAGGGGCTCAACCGGCTGGGCGCAAGAGTCAAGGAGCTGCCCGATGGATGCATCCTTGAAGGGGTCGAGGGCTTCAAAGGGGGGACCGTTAAAAGCGATGGGGACCACCGGACGGCGATGTCTCTGGCCGTGGCCGGGCTTCGGAGCCAGGGCGAGGTCGTGATCGAAGGCGTGGAATGCGTCAAAACGTCCTACCCCGGCTTTTTCACTGATTTTGACCGGCTCAAAAACACTTCTAACTGATTTCACAGCCAGAATTTAATTGACACCGAATTTCCTTTCCGATATAGTGACTTCGAAATTTCTAGAAAGCGCACCTTCCACGGGATAGATAAGGATTCCTGAAAGAACTGCAATGATTTTAGTGGATCGTATTCTTGGATTTTTCTCCGGCGACGTCGGAATTGATCTCGGAACGGCCAATACCCTTGTTTATGTCAAGGGCCAGGGTGTGGTCTTGTGTGAACCTTCCGTGGTCGCCATTGACCGTGCCACCCACCAGGTCCTGGCGGTCGGGGAAGAGGCCAACGACATCACCGAGGCGATGCTCCGTTACTTCATCCGCAAAGTCCACCGCAAGAGCCGTCTCGTCAGTCCCCGGGTGGTCATTGCCGTCCCGAGCGGGATTACGGAAGTGGAAAAGCGGGCCGTCAAAGATTCTGCCGAACGGGCGGGCGCCCGGAGCCCCGTCTATCTCGTTGAGGAACCGATTGCGGCGGCGGTCGGTGTCGGCCTTCCCATCCACGAGCCCTCCGGCAACATGATCATCGATATCGGCGGCGGCACGACCGAAATTGCCGTCATTTCGCTTTCCGGAATCGTCTTTTCAAAATCCATCCGCATTGCCGGCGACGAACTGGATGAAGCCGTCATCGGCCACCTGAAGAAAACCTACAATTTGATGATCGGCGAGCGGACGGCCGAGGAGATCAAGATCAAAATCGGTTCTGCTTACCCCATGGAGGAAGAGACCAATATGGAAGTCCGGGGGCGGGACATCCTGGCCGGCCTTCCGAAGACCATCACCGTGACGAGTGAAGAAATCCGGGAGGCGCTTTCGGAGCCCCTGGCGGCCATTCTGGAGGCCATCCGGATCGCCCTGGAACGGACCCCGCCGGAGCTTTGCTCGGACTTGATTGAAAGGGGTCTGATCCTGGCCGGGGGCGGCGCCCTTTTGCGGGGCCTGGACAAACTCATCAGTGAAGAAACCGGCCTCCCGGTTCACATAGCCGATGATCCCTTGACGGCGATTGCGCTTGGGACCGGCCGTTACCTGAGTGATTTCCGGCTGCTGAAGCGTCTTGCCGTCAATAGTCAAAATTCGAAAGAATATTGACGTAACGATTGACGAGAAAAACCTCTGTCACCTTCCTCGTTGTTGCCCTCGCCCCGCTTCTTTTAATGCTTCAGGCCCCTGAGCGGGCCGAGACCTTACACCAAATCAGCCTCTTCTGTCTCAAACCTTTCCTCGTGGCCGGCCACACGCTTTCGGCCGGCGTCCGGGAAACCGGCGGGGGCCTCCAGCGCCTTCTCAGTCTTTACCGGGAACAGAAAAAACTTGAAAGCCGGGTCGTGGAACTGGAGGGCCGCCTCGTGGACCAGGCGGAGCTTGAAAAGGAAAATGAAAGGCTCCGCAAGCTCCTCGATTTCAAGAAGGAGATTCCGGGCAAAGCAATTCCGGCCCGGGTGATCGCCCGGGACCTGGCGCCCTGGCGCCGGACCATCCTCCTTGATAAAGGCACGGACCACGGCATCCGGAAGCGGATGGCGGTCGTGAGTGCCCAGGGCCTGGTGGGCCGGGTGATCGAAGCCGCCCCCACGAGCGCCCGGGTGATTCTCCTTCTGGATGCCGAGTCCAGGGTGAGTATTCTTTTTCAGGAGAGCCGGGATTTGGGCGTTTGTGAAGGAAACGGTTCTTCCTGGCTTCATGTGACCCGGATCGAGCGGGAGGCTTCGATCAAAGTGGGGGACCTTGTGATCAGTTCGGGCCTCGGCGGGATTTATCCCAAGGGGATCCCGGTGGGACGGGTGGAATTGGTGGGCAATGAGAAAGAAGGATTGGAACTTTTTGCCTCGGTGCGTCCCTTTGTGGATTTCTCAAAACTGGAGGAAGTCCTGTGCATCGCCTTGTCACCCTCCGGCACCTGACGCTGGTAGCGGTTCTCCTTGCCCTCCAATACGGCCTGGCCTTTCTTTTCTGGCCGCTCAAGGGCTGGCCGGACCTTCTCAGTCTCGCTATTCTCGATTACGCCTTTTTCTGGAGCTGGCAGCGGGTCCCCGTGTATGCGCTGGGGATCGGGCTTCTCCGGGATTTTGCCGGCGGGCACCTTTTTGGGATTGAGACCCTGACCCTGGCTTTCACGGGTTCCCTTCTCAGTCTCGGGATCCAGAAGCTGGACCGGGAGAGCGCCTCCGTCCGGCTCGGGATTTCCTTCCTCTTTGTCATCCTGACCGGGTTCCTGAGTGCGGCCCTGGGGGTATGGCTCGAAACCGGAAAAGGTTTTCAGGGGGACCTTATCGCCCACGTTTTTTTGTCGACAATTTATACGACGGCGCTCGCCCCCGGATTCTTCTGGTTGACGGACCTCTGGTTTCGACGAACTCCCGTCTTGAAACAATATGAACTCTTCTAAGGCGAAAACGTGATACGGCTGAATCTCTTGAAGGGAGTGGTGCTTTCGGGCCTGGTCTGGGTGGCGGCCGGCCTTTTTAATACGCAGGTCCTGAATGCCCGTTATTACCGGGGCCTGAGCGAGCAAAACCGGATCCGCCTGGTCCCTCTTGAAGCGCCGAGAGGCCGGGTGTTTGACCGGGCGGGGCGGCTCCTCGCCACGAACCGTCCCTCTTTTAATTTGACGGCCACGCCCGAGGACGTGACCCCGGAAGTTTTTCCGGAACTGGCCCGGCTTCTTAAAATTCCGGAGGGTCAAATCCGGGAACGGATGGCGGCGGAGCGGGAATATCCCTTTGCCCCCGTGATCCTTTCCTCCGACATCACGAAGCGTCAGCTTTTTGAGATCGAAGAAATGCGTCCCGAGCTTCCGGGCGTTTCCATCCAGACGGATTGGACCCGCTCTTACCCTTACGGCGTTGTCGCCTCCCATGTGATCGGCTACCTCGGCAAGATCAGCCCGGAGGAGTATCAGCGGTCAAACCGGGAGCGTTACGGGTTCACGGCGCTCGTCGGGCGGACCGGGATCGAAAAGGTGTTTGACCTCAAACTTCGGGGATGGCGGGGCGGAAAACAAGTGGAGGTGAACGCCCGGGGGGAACGCATCCGAGTCGTGGCCGAGAAACCGCCGGTTCCCGGAGAAGAGGTCACCCTGACCATCGATCTCGAGTTTCAAAAACGGCTCACGGAGTTGATCGCCGGGAAGAAGGCGACCGTGGCCTTTATGGACATCAAGACCGACGAGCTCCTGGCCCTCGCTTCAAATCCCGGTTTTGATCCCAATGTCTTTGTCTCACCCCGGGGAAGCTCGACCCGCCTGGAATATTTGACCAGCCGAAATGCCCCGCTCCTTCACCGGGGGATCGGCGCCGCTTATCCTCCGGGCTCGGTTTTCAAATTGGTGACAGCGCTTGCCGCCCTCGAATCGGGCAAAATCACTCCTCATACGACCTTCAACTGCCCCGGCTATTTCAAACTGAGCCGGAAATCGAGGGCTTTTCACTGCTGGAATGAGAAGGGGCACGGGAGGCTGGACCTCTATCACGCCCTGGAGCGAAGCTGCAATGTTTACTTTTACAATGCCGGGAAGCTGGTGGGGGTGGAGACCCTGGCCCGCTATTCCCGGGAGCTCGGATTCGGGCAAAGTGTGGAATTGGACCTGACCCGAATGGCGCCGGGCCTCGTGCCGGATTCGGCCTGGAAGAAGGGCCGCTTCAAGCAGCCGTGGTATGAAGGAGAGACCCTGAACTTTGCCGTGGGCCAGGGGTTCCTTTTGGTCTCTCCGATTCAGGTGCTGCGGCTTTGCGCCATGATTGCGAAAAACGGGGAATGGGTGGAGCCGAAACTCCTCCGGGGTGTCGAACCGGACCCGGAGTTTCCCCGGAAAAAGATTGCGATCCACCCCGAACATCTCAAGGTGATCCGGCAGGGGATGTTGAAGGTCGTCGAGTCCGAGTTCGGGACCGGCCAATTGGCCCGTGTGGATTTCGACATGATGGCGGGGAAAACCGGCACGGCGCAGGCGCCGCCCCACGAGCCCCACGCCTGGATGACCGGATTTTTTCCTTACAACGATCCTCAGATTGCCTTTGTGCTTTTTGTGGAGCACGGCGGCTCGGGCGGAATTACGGCGGCCCGGCTTGTGAAGCAGGCCCTCCAGATTTGGAAGGAAACCTATGGACAACCGGTGGCTTAAGTCGCTTCCCCTTCCCCTGCTTCGGAATATGCTGATCCTGATGATGGTGGGGGCGATGTTTATTTACAGCGCCTCCTTCAGGATGTCACCCGATTTCGCCACGAGACAGCTTTTTTGGGTCGGGGCCGGATTTCTGGCGCTCTTTCTGACCGTTCGGCTGGGTTACCGGTTTTTTCTCGGGATTTCCTACGCCCTTTATGTTCTGGCGATGGCGCTTCTGGTCTGGGTCTTTTTTGCCGGCGTCATCCGGCTCGGGGCCCAGCGATGGATTCAGCTCGGCCCCGTATCTTTTCAGCCGTCGGAATTCGCCAAACTGGCGAGCCTCCTGGCGCTCGCCAATTTTCTCGGCTCCCGGAATCCCTGGGAGGGGGAGGGAAAGGCGTTGGGGATGACGGCGCTTCTCATCGGGGTTCCGACGTTCCTGATTTTAAAACAGCCTGATCTGGGAAGCGCCCTTCTCCTGATTCCGATGGGGGGGGTCCTCCTTTTTCTGTGGGGAATCCGTTACCGTTATCTCGTCTGGACCTTTCTGGCGGCACTGGTCTCTTCCCCCCTGATCTGGAGTCTTCTGAAAGGCTATCAAAAGAAACGGATCCTTGTCTTTTTAAATCCCGATCTGGACCCCCTGGGCGCCGGCTACACGGCCATTCAGTCCCGAATTGCGGTCGGCTCCGGCGGGCTTTTCGGGAAGGGATGGCTTCACGGGACGCAAAGCCAGCTTGATTTTATTCCCGAACACCACACGGATTTTATCTTCTCCGTGGTGGCCGAGGAGCTCGGCTTTTTGGGGAGCCTCTTTTTGATCGTGCTTTATGGGACGCTTTTTTTTCAGATCTTTCAGGTGATTGAGCGGACGACCGACATCAAGGGCCGTCTCCTGGCGGCGGGCGTCCTGGCCCTCGTCTTCTTTCAAACCTTGATCAATGTCGGGATGAGCTTCGGGCTCTTTCCGATCACGGGAATCACCCTGCCCCTCGTGAGCTACGGCGGCTCTTCCCTCGTGGCCACCTCGATCGCCCTCGGTCTTTTGGTCAGCGTCCACAAAGAGCGCTCGATTTTTTGAATCCAGGCGGTTAAGATTGATTTCACTGGGGCGTGTTGGTCAGGCCGCGGTAGTCGGCTTGGTCATCACGCCCCGATCGATTGGATCGGGGCGTGGCTCAGCCCGGTAGAGCACCTGCTTTGGGAGCAGGGGATCGGAGGTTCAAATCCTCCCGCCCCGAAATTTTCGCGGTGCTCAAATTTCGGGACTGCGCCCTTCGGGCGGCTGCCCCTTTAAGAGGAGCGAAAATTTCGCTGTGCAGAAGGTTCCAAAAAGGAAGGGAGGGTCAAAACATGAATATGCCGGGACCGCTTGAAATCCTGGTCATTTTGATTGTCGTTCTGCTCCTTTTCGGCGCAAAGCGCCTTCCCGAAATCGGCCGGGCCCTGGGAGAGGGGATTCGGGAATTCAAAAAAAGCATCAAGGGCTCAGACGACGAAAAGAAGTAAACCGCGCCCGCCCCACCTTCGGTGGGACTGCTAGGTAAAGGGGAGTGCCGAGATGAGTTTCTGCGCCCGCCCCACCTTCGGTGGGACGGCGATGTAAAGTTGATCAGCCGAAATCATCGGCCGTGACTGTATTGCGATAGGTTAGAAATATCGAGGTTATTGCGCCCGTAGCTCAGATGGATAGAGCAACAGCCTTCTAAGCTGTAGGTCGCGCGTTCGACTCGCGCCGGGCGCAGATTTTTTCAGGACGCAACACCCCGCCATGAAACCAAGCTACGAAAACTTTTTAAAGAGTCCCTCCGGGAAATACTGGGAGAAGATCGGCCTCCGCCGCCGGGCCGGGGCCGCCGTGCCGCTTTTTTCAATCTATTCCCGTCAAAGCGCAGGGATCGGCGAACTGCCCGACTTAAAACTCCTCATCGATTGGTGTGAGGCGGCCGGCCTCACGATCCTTCAGCTCCTCCCCATGAATGACACCGGTTTTGATTTTCGCCCCTACGATGCCCAGTCCAGTTTTGCCCTGGAGCCGGTGTATTTATCGCTTGAAAATCTGGCGGGCGTTGACCCAGGCCCCTACCGGAAAGAGTTGGACGAGATCCAAAAGAAATTCCCGGCGGGGGGAAGCCGGGTCGATTATGGCATCAAGCAAGTGAAACTGGAGCTTCTTGGTAAGATCTTCCAGGGCGTACGAAAAACCGGCACACTCTTTGACGCATTTGTGAGGGCGAATGCCTATTGGCTGGAGGATTACGCCCTGTTTCGGGTCCTGAAGGAGGAGCATCAGGAGCGGGGCTGGTTTGACTGGCCGGCGGAATTCAAGGGACGAAGAAGAGAAGCCCTGGAACCCGTCAAAGAAAGAAACTCACAAAAGATCCTTTTTTACACCTGGCTTCAATACCAGCTTTTTAGCCAGTTTGAAGACGTCAAAAAATATGCGGCCCGGAAGGGCGTTCTCCTGATGGGCGATCTTCCCTTTCTGGTCTCAAGAGACAGCGCTGATGTCTGGGCGCACCCTGAACTCTTCAAATTGGATGGGGCCTCAGGCGCCCCGCCGGACCCTTATTTTTCCAAAGGCCAGCGGTGGGGCATGCCGCCCTATGAGTGGAGCCAGATTCAAGCCTCGGACTACGTCTATTGGCGTGAAAGACTCAAGACGGCGGAGAATTTTTATGACCTGTTTCGGATGGACCATTTCGTCGGAATGTTTCGGATTTGGACGGTTCCGCTCTCAGAGCCCCTCGAGAACTTTGGACTTCACGGCGCCTTTGATCCTCCCGACGAAGCGGTGTGGGAGCGGCAGGGGAGGGAACGGGTTTTAAGGATTCTCGAATCAACCGGGATGCTTCCCTGTGCCGAGGATTTGGGGATCGTCCCCGATTGTTCCTACCGGCTGCTCAGGGATTGGGCGCTCCCGGGAATGGAGGTCCAGCGGTGGATCAGAGACTGGGGGAGGAGCTACGATTTCCGGCCGCCTTCGGATTACCGGCCGAATTCCATTGCGACCCTGTCAACGCATGACATGTCGAATCTCCGGGGCTGGTGGGAATATGAAATGGGGACAATCGATGAGGGGCTTTTTCAAAGGGAGGTCGAACGTCGGGGAGTTTCATTCGAGAAAGTGCGGGACCGGCTCTTCGACTCCAAAAATTCCCATTACGGGCGCCTGCGCTGGAAAAAGGAAATCGATTCCGTTCAGGCCTTCCTTCGGGTTCTCGAGGTGTCTTCCGGAGAAGCGGGCCTTTTGACGGCAGCTTACCAGAGTTCCTATGGCGAGACGGAAAAATTTCTGAAATTTTTGCAGGTGGATTCAAAGGAGCGGGACTTCTATCGAATTGCCAAAAGGGCGCTTGAGCGGATCAGCGAAACTGCCTCTATCTTTAGCATTCAACTCTTACAGGATTGGCTCTGGCTGGAGGAATCGATCGGGGCCGATCCCTGGAATTTTCGCATCAATTTTCCCGGCGTGGACAATGACAAGAACTGGCGCCTCGTCCTGCCGCTCTCTCTCGAAGCGCTCCAGCGATGGCCCTTCACGGAATCGGTGAAACGAATGAATGAGCAGGCCGGCCGCCTCTCCGCATCTTGACAAATCAGGGCGATTTGGTGATAATTGCATCACGTTTAACGAAGTTACGAATATCGCAACTTCATTAAACAGGATAAACTATGAAAAACAGCTATAAAAATCTCTCAAAAGACGAGCTTTATTTAATTTCTCGCGCGGAGTTTGAAAAGCAAAAACTCATTACCACCCGATTTGTTCAAAAACTCTTTCCTGACAAAAATAAGGCATCCAGGGTTTTGTTCTTCCTTACGAAAAAAGGACGTCTTCTTAAAATCGAGAAGGGCAAGTATGTGCTTGTTCCGATCAAGGCGCCGAATCAGCAGTGGATGCCGAATGAGTTCATACTTGCCAGTCTTTGGATGGGAGAGGCACCTTACTATATCGGTTATTTCACGATGTACAACTACTGGGGATTCACCGAGCAAATTCCGCGAACCATTTTCGTTTTAAATACCGCGAAGTCCCGCAAAACCGTGATCCAGGGTATTCGTTATGAAGCGGTCAAGATTGATCAAAGCAAATATTACGGTGTTCAAAAAATCAAGATTGAAGATCAGGAAGTTTGTATCAGCGATAAAGAACGGACCTTGGTGGACTTTGCGTATAACCCTTTAGGATCGATCAGCAACTTCGAATCCGCTTTGCAAACGGCTCTTAAAGAAATTGATGTCGAAAAATTTATCCGCTATCTCAAACAGTTTCCCGTTGTTTCAGTTCGTAAAAGAGCCGGTTTTTTACTCGATGAACTCGGGTGCAAGAATAAGTCGCTTGAAGGTTTGAAAAAAAGTATCGGAACGGCAAAAACCATCGTACTTCTCAATCCCTTTAACCCATCACGGCAGGGGAAGACAAATAAGGAGTGGCAAGTCATTGTCAATCGATAGAGAAAAGCTCAAAGATATTATTCCCGCAATTGCCGGCAAACTGAGATTCCGGCCCGCCATCGTCGAAAAAGATTATTACCTTACCGTGATCCTCAATCAAATCGAAACACGACTCAGCGAAAGAATCGTCTTTAAGGGCGGGACCCTGCTCAATAAAATTCACCTCAACTATCACCGGTTGAGCGAGGATTTGGATTTTACCTTTCACGGTGAGTTGGCCACACGTTCCGAGCGGTCAAAAGCCATTACGCCCATCCGGGAGAAAATGCCGGAATTCCTGCAAGCTCTTGGGGTGGCGAGCGATAAACCTCACGGAGATGGATTCAATAATTCAACGCAATATCTTTTTAAAGTGAAATACCTCTCCGTCATTATGGGAAGAGAGGAAAGCGTCAAGCTCGAGATATCTCTTCGCCAGCCGCCGCTTGATAAACCGGTCCATCATGTCATCAAACACTTCTATCAGGACCCCTTCACGGGGGAGGATTTGTTCCCGCCCGGAAAAGTTCTTTCTCTTTCGTTAAACGAGGCGATTGCCGAAAAACTCAAAGCCGCTATTACGCGCAGGGACGCGGCGGCCAGGGATTATTACGATCTCTGGTATATCGCAGAGTCCGGGTTTGATTTTTATCAAAGCAGCTTCATTAAGCTTTTCAAGAGCAAACTCTCCGGCGATGGCTATTCCGGAGATTACCGGAAAGATTTCGGGTTGAATGCGGATCAGCTTTCGCTTTTGCGAAACCAGGTTGATTTGCATCTCATGCCGGTCATTCGCGCCGGAGAAAAATTTGATCTGGAGAAGGTCATTGAGCGGTTTAACACGATTCTATCCGACAAGAGGTTTCAATGAGAAAGCCAAGGGGACATCCAAAGGATGCCCCCAAGCGGTAGAAGCCGTGAGGATTTACGGGTGAGATCTGATTGGTCAAAGGCCTGATTCTGCGGTAAAATCAAAGCAATTTTCGTTGCCTGCAAGATTTTCATGGCAGGCAACGCCCTGAGCCCTGACGAGTCAGGGCGAAGGGTTACCATAATTTTTTAGGGTTGCGGGCGTTGCGGCTTCCCAAACCGCTTCGTCCCGCCGGAACGCAAGGACTTCCTTGGTCCTTGCGTGACGGTACTCGGCACATCGGTGCCGGGTGCATAAAAGCCGGAAGACCCCGCCTCTCCCTCCAAAAACCAAATGAAATCCCACGTCGGCCCTTTGGGCCTCCTGGGACGACAAAAAACGTCGGGAGGGTATTGTTATGTCCGTCCGGAAGTCTTTCCAAGTGCTCACACTTGTATATACAATCGTGCTGTGTTATGATCGGGGTGTCTTATGAGGGCCCTCCGGTGGGACCCCCTCAAGAATCAGAGGCTCAAGAAGGTGAGGGGGGTTTCCTTTGAAGAGATCCTCGGAGAACGGCTGGTCAAGACGACGGAACACCCAAAAAGGAGCGGACAAGAATTGATGTTGTTCGAACGCAGGGGTTATATCTGGGTTGTCCCGTTCGTGGAGAGAGAGGGCGAGATATTCTTAAAGACGGCTTACCCCAGCAGGCATTACACAAAGAAATACGAGCGAGGTGAACTATGAAAAGACGAATCAAGCTTACAAGAATGGAAAGAGAAATCGAAGAAGCGGCCATGAGGGGAGAATATGTTGACTCAGGCCCGGAGCGGTTCAAAGAGATCGCCGAGGCGATTCAAGCCCGCCGAAAAGATGCCGTGCTCAATATCCGGGTCAACAGCGGGGACCTCGAAAACCTGAAAGAGAAGGCAGGAAAGCTCGGGGTGAAATATCAGACCTTTATCTCCGAGCTTCTTCACCGTGCCGCCCAGGCCTGAATCGATGTTCTACCGCTGCCGGAAGTGCCGATACCGGGGGCTCGAATTTCAATTCTGGCCTCGATACACTTACAGTGTGGGAACGATGTCGGAACAGGCAGACATGATTTCCTACGCACCTCAATGGATGAAGAATCGATATGAGCAGTTGCAAAGGAACCCTGTTCCCACCGTCTGTCCCCGTTGCGGCCTTTGGGGGACGATAAATTTTATTCCCGTTAGCCTTTCATCTCGAAGAAAACGCCGGTCTTTGGTAAAATTTTAACCGCTTCAGGGTTGCGGGCGATTTCATCGTCCTGCCGGAACGCAAGGACTTCCTTGGTCCTTGCGTGACGGTACTCGGCACATCGGTGCCGGGTGCATAAAAGCCGGAAGATCCCGCCTTGCCCTCCGAACCAAAAAGGAGGGTTTTGTGGCAATCATTGCCGCAGCTAGGACTGGAAGAGACCCCTTGAAATTACAACTGATTGGTTGTATCCTTTGGCAGGAGGTCCATCGAAATGAACCTAATTCAAGCTTCATTTTATTTCATCCCAAGAAGGAGAGATTTCCATGACGGGCGTCGTCTGCCATTATTTTTCGACCGGCTCCGGCCGGCTCCCAGTGGAAGAGTTTATCGATTCTTTAGACATGAGGACCCGGTTGAAATTCTTCTATGTCCGGAGGCTGCTGGAGGAATTCGGACACCGGCTTCCAATGCCCCATGCAAAGCGTCTCGGGGAAGGGGTCTTTGAATTGAGGTTTTCAGGAAGAGAAGGGGCGATTCGGGTTTTATACTTTTTTGATCGGGGTAAGGCGGTTTTGACGAACGGATTTATCAAGAAAAAGAATAAGACCCCGAAGACCGAAATTGAAACGGCGGTTCAGAGACGGAAACTGTACGACGAAGGAATGAAATAAGGAAAAGAATAAAATGGGAACAGAACGGGTTGAAGACCATCTCAAAAAAGAGCTGAAGGACCCGTATTTCAGGGAGCTTTACGAGCTGGAAGAGCAGAAGCTTGCGATCGTAAAGAAGATCATCGAATACCGGATCAAGCACAAGTTCAGCCAAAACCAGCTCGCGAAGAGAGCCGGAGTCACTCAGCAGCATATTTCAAAAGTCGAGAGCGGCGAATTTTCCAGTGTGACCACCCTCGAGAAGATTCTGCTCCACATCGGTTACACCATGAAGATCAAAGCCACCCTCCTGCCTCGAAAGGTTGCCCAGGAGATCGAAGTTTCCTTCAAAGGGTGAAACCTCCTGATAGGGGTTCCTATTTCTTGGGATGTTTTTGGCCTGCGATTGAAGTAGAATAACGGCCTGATTCCGGCCGTTATGACAACTACCGCATTGACCCCAACTCGAAGCGCCCTGATGGGCGGCTACACCCGCCTCCGGGAAGCCGTCAAAAAGACCCTCCTCCTTGCCCAGCAGCGGATTGAACGGGAGAAGGTGCTCAGCTACTGGCGCACCGGGGACCTCATCAACCGCCACCTCCGGCGCGCTTACCCCGGCAAAAAAGATGCGGAATACGGCAGACAAGTGGTGCTCCGGCTTTCGCGCGACCTTGAAATCGGGGAGAAGGTCCTTTACCGGACCATGCGGTTCGCCGAGTCTTTCCCAAATTTCTCCGCGCGGAGAAATTTGAGGTGGACCCACTACCGCGAACTGATTGCGGTTTCCGACGACAAACAGCGTTTTGAGCTGGCCCGCCGTGCCGAAGAGGGGGATTGGACCACCGGCCGCCTGATTGAAAAAATCAAAACAGAGGCCCGGGAAGAAGACGGGAAATCAAAAGGCCGGACCTTCCCTCCCGGAGACCGCGCCCTCCTCCAGCCCCGGAAAGGCGTCCCCTACACTTACCGCCTGGCCCGCCCCGAAAAAATTCATCCCGGAAAGGCCGGCCTCAAGATCGATTTGGGATTTTCCAGCCGGAAGGACGCCGCGATGAAGGGGGCGGAAGGCCTCCGGGCGGGCGAGATTGTGGTTTCCGAATGGGTGGAAGGCGACACTTACCGCCTGAAACGGGCGTCGGGAAAAATCGAGGCCGACCTTTTCACCTATTATGCCTTCATTGAAAGGGCGGTTGACGGCGACACCGTCATTGCCGAGGTCGACCTCGGTTTCGGCTGCTCGACCCGCCAATACCTCCGGCTGCGCGGGATCGATGCGCCGGAGCTCGATACCCCCGCGGGGAAGCGCGCGAAGAAATTTGTCGAATCCGAACTCGCCGGCGTCCCCTACGTTACGATCTCGAGCACCCGCTCCGACAAATACGACCGCTACCTCGCCGATATCTTCTACTCCTCCGGCTCCGGCGAAAAATTCCTCACAAACGAACTTCTCAAGGCCGCCCTCGCCGTGCGGATTTGAATAGGAGCCCAGCCCCTCCTCCGGGGCGCCGTTCCGTTGTTCTTATGTACCGCTGGAAAATTTGGCAGATTCAAGCTGAAAAGCGGCTGATTCTGCGGTAAAATCAAAGCAATTTTTTATCCAGAGCATTGAGGCTGCTGGTAATTTGTGAAATGACGCGCGGAAAATTTTAAAGGAGTAAAGCACATGGATTCTTATAAGTCTTCATCATTTCTAAAATGCGTCTGCTGTGGGGTGGCGATATTGTTTTTTAGCGCTGAGATAGGGCCGAGTGTCTATTACGCCTTCTGTGGTAATTGCCATGATCACATTGGGCACTTGTCAAAACATACCCACCAGGAAGATCATCGCCCTTCTAATCCGGGTAGCGGTGAAAGGGCCATCATGGTGGGCACAAGCACAACCTCTACCGGTACATTAACAGGTTACTTTCTCTAATCACGTTAAGAACGATTGGATTTCTATGCCAAAATTAAGAACCGCCCGCAAGAAGAAAGATGTTGCCGTCGAAACGTATTCCCATAAAGGGAAAAAGCGGAAGAACAATCCGCATGTCGGACTTGTCTCGAGCGCGACGGATAAACTGGACGGCCGAACGAAGTATCAACACGACCCGTACATTGATCCTTATCTAAGCTGGGCGGGCAAAGCCGAAGGGATGAGCTTTGAGGTTCAGAATGTCAGTCTTCATATCCACGAAAGAATTGAGCCGCAGAGAATGGTCAAGGCATTCCTCAAACCGAAAGAAAAGAAATCGGAGCAGCTTCTTCTTTTTGAAGATCCCGCGAACGATCCGCCGTTAAACAAGGCCATTGATTTTTACCGGCATGAGCAGGACTGGACGAACCGCCTCATTGCCGGTGATTCGCTCTTGGTCATGAATTCCCTTCTTCACAAAGAAGGCATGGCCGGTAAAGTGCAGATGATCTATATCGACCCGCCCTACGGGATCAAATACAACTCAAACTTTCAGCCATTTGTGAACAAACGAGACGTCAAGGACGGCAACGATGCCGACATTCCCGCCGAGCCCGAAATGATTCAAGCGTTTCGTGATACATGGGAGTTAGGGATACATAGTTATCTCACATCTTTACGAGATAGGCTTCTTCTGACCAAAGAGCTTTTGCATGAAAGTGGGAGCTGTTTTGTGCAGATTTCAGATGAAAATTTGAATCTTGTTAGATCGTTGATGGATGAAACATTTGGCCAAGATAATTTTGTCGGCGTTGTTACTTTTCAAAAAACTGGGGCTCGGCCCGGAAACTTACTTCAAAATGTCAGTGATTATTTAATCTGGTATGGAAAGTGTTTAGGTAAACTAAAATTTAGGAAATTATTTGTAGACAAAATCGTTGGTAACGAGTTCAGTCCAGCAAGAAGGTATGATCAACTAGAACTACCAAATGGAACAAGAAGACCTTTAAGCAAAGAAGAGAAACAAAATTCTTCTTTGATTCCGGAAGGGGCACGTCTTTATCAATTAGTTGACGTAACGTCGCAAGGAACCGGAGGTAACCGCGAACTTTTCGAGTTTGAAGGCAAGCGATATTTGCCTCCCGCGAATAGAAGTTGGAATCCTGACAAATTGCGTGGTTTAGTTTCAAAAAATAGACTTGTTTCAACCGGAGCAAGATTGATGTTGGTAAAGTATCTCGACGAATTTCCTGTATTTGAATTAACTAATGTATGGGATGATGCGGCTGTTACTCCAGAAATGATTTACGTTGTGCAGACAAATCCAAAAGTTATTCAACGATGCATTTTAATGACCACTGACCCCGGTGATCTTGTTCTTGACCCGACTTGTGGCTCAGGCACCACGGCTTTTGTCGCCGAGCAATGGGGACGGCGCTGGATTACCTGTGACACGTCGCGTGTTGCAATCACGCTTGCGAAACAAAGACTGATGACCGCCAAGTTCGATTACTTTGAACTCGCATATCCGAACGAAGGTGTAAAAAGCGGCTTCAAATATAAAACCGTTCCGCACATCACTCTTGGCGCTATTGCCAACAACGAACCGCCGAAAGAAGAAATCCTCTACGATCAACCTTTCGTAGAAAAAAATAAAATCAGAGTAACCGGGCCTTTTACCGTCGAAGCTGTGCCTTCCCTGCGTGTCAGGCCGTTTGACGGCAAGGAGCCGAAGGTTAAAGCAAAAAGTGAAGATTTGGCCCGCACGGATGAAACCGGCAAACAGGCGGAGTGGTGTGATGAACTCAAAGCAACAGGGATTCGAGCCGTCGGCGGGAAGATCGTGAACTTTTCAAGAATCGAACCGATGGCCGCAACCCGTTTTCTCCACGCCGAGGGAGAAATTCTCGAATCAGACCATACGACGAAGCGCGCTTATATCAGCTTCGGCCCTGATTACGGGCCCATAGAGCAGAGACAGGTGGAAGAGGGACTCAAAGAAGCGCGGAGCTTAAAAGAAAAGCCGGATTTTGTCATCTTTGCGGCTTTTCATTTTGACCCGGAAGCGGCAAAGGATATCGACGAGATCAACTGGCCCGGCGTGAAAATACTGAAGGCGCAAATGAGCGTGGATCTTCTTACCAAAGACCTTCGCAAAAAGCGATCCTCAAGTCAGAGCTATTGGCTGATCGGCCAGCCGGACGTGGCAGTGATCAAACAGAAGGACGGCAAATATAAAGTCGAGGTTCACGGATTTGACTATTACAATCCGGTGAGCGGTGAAATTGAATCAAAAGGTACCAAGCACATTGCCATGTGGTTTCTTGATACGGATTATGACGAGCGAAGTCTTTATCCGGGTCAGGTATTCTTTCCTGAAAGCGATCACAAACGTGATTGGACCCGCCTTGCCAAAGCGCTGAACGGCGAAGTGAACGAAGATCTCCTTGAGAAATTTACAGGCGTTGAGTCCCTGCCCTTCAATGCCGGCGAAAACAAAAAGATCGCGGTCAAAATCATTGACAACCGCGGCATCGAATCGTTTGTGATTAAGAAACTGGAGTAAGACATGGGACAAAAAGGCATTGACCAATTAATCATCAACAGCCCATATGGGGAGCCAAAGGAACACTGGTTTTATATCCGCGAAACTCAGGAATTTCAGAGAAAACCGGGCCGCCGGAGGTCGGGTTACTGGCGTGCAACGGCACGGACAGCGAATAATTTCGACGATCCCGGTGAATTCATTGAAATTGAATTGGTCAATCAAATCCGCCCGCGTGTCAAACAATGGCGAGAAAATGGTTATCCGAATGTCACGGGCGTGACAAAAAAGCTTCTACAATTCTGGCAAGACCCGAGCCAGCGGGTGCTAAGACTCTTTTGGTGTCAGATGGAGGCGGTCGAAACGGCCATTTGGCTTACCGAGGCAAGCGCTGCTGAGCGCCAAGGGATAGAGATCGGAAACGACGGAAGCGCATGGGAGCGGCAGTGCCTTAAGCTTGCGACAGGAACTGGGAAAACCGTCGTGATGGCCATGCTGATTGCTTGGCAGGCGCTCAACAAAATTGCCAACCCGAAGGATCCCCGCTTTTCAAAAAATATCCTTATCATCGCTCCGGGCTTGACAGTCCGCGACCGGCTCCAGGTTCTTCTGCCGGAAAATGGGGAAAATTTTTATCAGAGTTTTGTTTTAGTCGATTCCGCAATGTGGCAGGAGCTTTTACAGGCGAAAATCCTGGTTAAGAACTGGCACGCCCTTGCGCCTATCAATGAAAATTACGGCCCGAAAGTCGTAAAGAAGGGCCCCGAAAGCGATGAAGCTTTCTCCCGAAGGGTTTTGTCCGAGTTTGGCAATGCGTCCAATATTTTGGTGATCAATGATGAAGCCCATCACTGTCACCGGCCCGATCAGGACGAAGAGAAAACCGAGAAGCAAAAAGCGACTATCTGGATAAGCGGTATCGACCGGATTCATAAGGCACGCGGTGTTCTTCGGGCTTATGATCTTACAGCTACGCCTTTTAAACCCACGGGAAAGATGAACCAGCAAGAACAATTATTTACTTGGGTTGTGAGCGATTTTGGGCTTAACGATGCCATTGAAAGCGGACTGGTTAAAACCCCCAAAGTGGCAGTGAGAGACGATTCGGCAGTCGGGTCCGATCTTAAGTCCAAGCTTTTTCATATTTATCCTTCCGTGAAAGAGGATTTAAACCGGAGGGCTCAGCCCCACGAAGGCCTGCCTGATCTTGTAAGAAATGCCCTGAACATTTTGGGGGGAGACTGGCTGAAAGAAAAAGAAAGCTGGGAAAAGCAAAATCCTCCGAGGGAAACGCCGCCTGTCATGATCATTATCTGCAACCGCATTGAAACGGCCGCACGGGTCGAACATTCATTGACACAGGGTTACCTTTCGATTGAGGAATTGGGCGATATCGATCGTTTGATAAGGATCGATCAGGACGCGCTTGATAAGCTTGAATCCGCCGAGGAGGAGAAAATGGTCTTTGAGAAAACGGGCCGTGAACTTGTTGAACAGGAAAGGGAGAAGTTTAACACGGTCGGCAAGGTCGGCAGATCGGGGCAGGATATCCGGTGTGTTATCGGTGTGAATATGCTATCTGAAGGTTGGGACGCGCGAACCGTTACGCACATCCTTGGTCTGCGCGCGTTTACAAGTCAGCTCCTTTGCGAACAGGTCATCGGACGCGGCCTCCGTCGTATTTCCTATGATGTCAACGAAGAGACGGGTTTGTATGAACCCGAATACGTGACGGTTTTCGGTGTGCCGTTCACATTTTTGCCGGCGGAACAAAAAGAGGGGCCCCCGCGCGTTGAAAAGCCGAAGACAAAAATAGCACCTATTCCGGAAAGAAAAAATTTTGAGATTGGATGGCCGCATGTTTTACGGATTGAGTATAAACTCAATTATTTTCTTGATCTCGATTGGGGTAAGCTTGAGAAACTGACACTTTCACCCGAGGACGCCCCCACGATTGTTGAGGTTGCTCCTGTGATCGACGGGAAGCCAAAATTCGACCAAATCAGCGAAGTGAATCTTGACCGGCTGGCCGATAGCGAGCGATTACAGACTTTGAAGCTTCAAGCGGCCGCCCGTCTCCGGGAACAATTTAGTGAAAACTGGGAAGGCGATGCCGGCAGTCAGATAGGACAGCTGATGCAGTTAGTCGATGAATTTTTGGTTTCGGATAAGCTGGATATCAAAGTGCCGAAATTTTCCGGCACGGAAAAATTAAGGAAAATCGTCGTCGCGCTTAACGTTCAAAAGATCATCAACCACATTGGATATTTTATCAGGAGTTCGAGCAAAGAGGCACCGACTCCGGTTCTCGATTCCGTCCGTCCGAAGCGCGGCACGGCCAGCGCAATGACCTGGTATACGAGCAAACCGACCCAGCCGGTGAGAAAGAGCCAGATCAGTCATATCGTGATCGACAGCGGCTGGGAGAAAGCCGGGCTTGAATTTGAACGGGATCGGATTCCCGGTCTTGTCTCATGGGCCAAGAACGACCATTTGGGTTTTGAAATCTTTTATCTTTGGCAGGGGCAGAGCAAAACCTATTACCCGGATTACATCATCAAATTTGAAGACAATTGTCATTTGATTCTCGAAATCAAAGGCCAGACCAAGGAACAAGACAAGGCCAAATGGCAGGCCGCCAAAGAATGGATTGCCGCCGTCAACACGAGCGGCAACTTCGGGAAATGGGAGTTTAAGGTTCTGGATGATCCGAAGAACCTTTTTGATGTTGTGAGCAAGCCTCAATTAGCAAATTCCCTGACCTGATATCCACGCTCCGAAAAACTGCCTCGGAATGCCCGACGTTGACCGTTCTAATAAGCGGGAAAAGCATGGCATATTTCCGATCCTTCAGCTTAACGCCGGGGAAGAGGATTAAGATTATTAAGCCAAGCATCTCATTATGAGCAATATGAATGGTAATACCCCGCAGTTTGAAGAAATTCTGGCCTCGTCCGCTCAAAAAATCTGCGTTATCGCAGGACCTGGAAGCGGAAAAACAAAGGGTATTCTGGTGCCCAAAGCCAAGCAGATCATTGCGGATCATGGAATTGACACGGAAGAAGTTTTCATAATTTCCTTTTCACGTTTATCGGCCCAAGACCTGCGAGAAAGGATAAAAGACTTTGACAGGGTTCCTCGCGCTTCAACTCTGCATTCGATTTGTCTTTCCTTTTTACTTTCAGAAGACAACCACGATATTAGAAAAAGAGTTGAGTCAATCGTGATAGATTTTGAAAAGCAAATAATCCTCTCTGATCTGAAGATCTTATTTCCCCGCACCGACAAACGCGAACTCAAACGGATGTTGGATGAATTTAGTGCTGGATGGGCGGTGAGACCGCACGACGAAGTATTTAATGAGGATGATGCCCGGAAAAGTTTTAAGGCGGCTGTTATAAATTGGCTTGATGAACACGAAGCGGCAATGATGGAAGAAATTGTTTATCACGCTGTTGACTTGGCGAAGAAACTCAGATCAGACTTTATCGAAAAGCTCCAATATATTTTTGTTGACGAGTACCAAGACTTAAACAAGCTTGAGCAAGAGTTCGTTGCTTTGCTCGGCGCAAATTCCAAGCTGGTTTTGGCTGTGGGCGACCCGGATCAGTCCATATACAGCTTTAAATATGCCTATCCCGAGGGGATAATTTCACTTGCTGAATCAGGTAGCGTTGAAAAACACTCTCTAACGTATTCTGGCCGTTGCGCAAAGAAAATTCTCAATGTTGCGAATCAATTACTACGACAAGGCAATCCAAGCAGAACAAACTTTTTGATGCCATTGCCGGACGCCATTGAAGGAAAAATTTCGCTGGAGCAAAAGGAGAAACAGGATGACGAATTCGGCTTTGTTTTCAATGCTATTCTCCAAAGAATACAGAATGAAACAGACCCAAAAGATATTATCGTGCTTGTCCCGCGAAAAAAATTAGGGGCTGAATTTGTAAAGTATACAAAAACTCAACAGCTTCCCGATGCTTTGTCATTCAAGTTTGTCGTAAAGAACGAATACTCCGAAATTGAGCAGGAAAAGATTCTTCTACTTGGTGTCGTTGCGAAGCCAAATTCCATTTTGAGAATAAGAACCTATGCAGGTTTGAAGAATCGGAACAATTATTCCGTTGAGTTTGCACAACTGAAACAGAAATACGGAAATGTACGGGAAGCCATTCAAAGAGCTGATCGGGATGATTTTGATAGACGGAAAAGGAAGCTTAGAGCACTTTGCACACACTTACAGGAAATAAGGCAATTTGTCGAGCAGCACAAGGATAGTACAAACTTGGGCGAATTGATGGATGAAATTATTCCATCCACGAACGAGGAATTGGCAGACCTCAGAAGTATATTTACGGAACTCAGAGAAGAAGGAGATACCATCCAAATTCTTTATTCTAAATTTCTTGATTATTCTCGGACACTTGAAACGCGAGGAAGAGTTGTCAGAGTAATGACGCTTATCGCCTCGAAAGGATTGGAAGCAGAACACGTTTTTATAATGGGATGCAACGACGGCAACATCCCCGGCGATAACCGCTCCGTATATCTGACGGATCACGAATACAAACAAGAACAACGCAGACTTTTGTTTGTTGGCGTTACGAGAGCTAAGAAAGGGTTGACTGTGAGCTGGAGCAGAAATATACCCTTCCGACAGTCTCGTGGACATTACACCCGGAGCGTTCGAACAGTAACCATTGGGGGAGTAAGATACAGCCAAGTTGGCCTTTCTGAGTTTTTACAGGATGTAAATTTCAGTTAAAATGACAAAAAACCATCTACTACCCAGATTGAGGCCGCTGTCCGCCGAAAAAGGTGCGCCGTGCCCACGTTTGCCTTTCGGCTTCGGACGGCAAAGCAGCGGGGGCAAAAAAGAGGGGTAGTTGCGGCACAAATAAAGCCATGATTCGATTGTCTCCGTCTGCACTTAATCTCTTCCTCGAATGCCCGAGGTGTTTCTGGTTTGATAAAGTCAAGAGCGTCAAGCGGCCGCGAGGGATTTTCCCTTCTCTGCCCGGCGGTATGGACCGGGTAATCAAGACGCATTTTGACGGCTTTCGGGCAAAAAGTTTGCTGCCTGCCGAATTAAACAAGACGGAATTTGACGGCATTAACTTGTTTGCAGATCAGGGGCAGCTTGAGAAATGGCGCAATTGGCGCACGGGACTTGAATACCGGGACGGCGATGGTTCGATTTTAAGCGGGGCCATTGATGACCTGTTGGTCAAAGACGGCAAATATATTCCCTTTGATTACAAGACCAAAGGCTCGGTCACGACAGAAGCGGATGCCGTCAAGTATTACCAGAATCAACTTGATTGCTATACCCTGCTCCTTCACGAAAACAAGATGCCGATTGCCGGTTATGCCTTCCTTCTTTACTACTCACCAAAGAGCGTGGGGGAGCAAGGGAACGTTCTCTTTGAACTTCAAGCCGTTAAAATCTCCACAGATCCGGAACGGGCCCGGACGACCCTTCGGAAAGCGGCTGCTCTTTTAAGAGGACCCCTTCCCGCCACTAACGGTTCCTGCGAATACTGCGCCTGGCTTGGAAAGCATCAGGGATCAAAATGAACAATTCTGATCAAACAGCTCTCACACACGATTTTGAAGTATTGCTCCGGTACGTAGCTGGGCAGAAGGTGATGCTGACGCCGAAGCAGAAGTTTATTCCGGTGCGTGATGAAGGGAAATGGAAGGAAATGGGGACAGGCACCTTTGATTTTCCTATGACCGCAACACCCTGATCCAGCTCGGGGTCCTCCAGAGTTATTTTGAGATGGAGGCGTGGATGGACTGGCTCGTGAAGGGGAAGTGAGCGGGAAGAGAGACCTGCTGGCAGCGCTTGGGCGTTACTGGCAGGAAGATTAAAGAAAGGCCTGTTTTGTCCGATTCCTATGGTAGAATTCGGTCAAATCGGAGCCGTAAAAAATGAAAACCAGAATCTCTATTGACAGAATAAAAATGGCAGAATTCTGCCGCCGAAATCATATCCGAAGGTTGGCTTTCTTTGGATCCGTGCTTCGCGAGGATTTCCGTCCCACGAGCGATGTGGATGTCCTCGTGGAGTTTGAACCAGGGCATACACCTGGATTTATCCGTTTGTATCAGATTGAGGAAGAACTTTCCCCCCTGGTGAAGGGGCACCGCCCGGATTTGGTGACTCCGGGCTTCCTGAATCGCCGCATCCGTAATCGGGTCCTGACCGAGGCTGAGGTCCAGTATGCAGAAGGATGACTTGGTTTATGCGGGCTCAAATCCCCTGGAAGGCCATTGTGGGAATGCGTCATAAAGTCGTCCACGACTATATGAATGTTGATGAAGACGTCGTGTGGGACACAGTCATCAAGGAACTCCAGCCTCTCGTGGCAGAGTTAGAGAAGATTGTCCCTGCTGAGCCCTAGCAAACAAAAATCCCATATTTTTTTCCTTCTTCTCAGCCCAACAATCAAATGCAACCCAAGATGGGGCAGACGCCGAAATTCCTGAATTATTTCCCCTTGCAGAGGAAGCAATTAGAGGGCATAATTGTTTCTAAATATGAAGCGATTATGAGGCGTTTATGACTTATATTTGGCAGCTTAAAAATTGGCCTAAAATGACCTGGGAAAGCGACTCCCTATTGCCGCTTCTGGGGCAGGCGAGGCTTGCGCAGGGGAATCTTCTTGGCCGAGTCAAACGCCTTGGCTTTGAGCTTGGAGAAGAGGCTCAAGCCGATATCCTTACCGAAGAAGCCGTAACGACCTCAGCGATTGAAGGAGAGAGACTAAATCGGCAAGCGGTGCGCTCGTCGGTTGCAAGGCATTTGGGACTGCCTGTGGCTGGGTTGGGACCCGCAACGCGATCTATCGATGGGCTCATCGAAGTTCTTTTGAATGCCACGCAGAATTATCAGGAACCCTTGACTGCGGAAAAGCTGAAGGGCTGGCATGCCGCACTCTTCCCGACAGGCCATTCGGGTTTCCATAAAATCAGAGTTGGGCAGTGGCGCGGCAAGGAGCCGATGCGGGTCGTCTCGGGTCCGGTAGGCCGCGAGAAAATTCATTTTGAAGCCCCGCCGGGGGAAGCGGTTGAGAAGGAAATGCGCCTATTCCTTTCCTGGTGGAATTCAGAATCACAGAAAATGGACGGCCTTTTACGGGCTGGGCTGGCCCACTTTTATTTTGTGACCATCCATCCGCTTGAAGATGGAAATGGGCGCATTGCCCGCGCTTTGACGGATACGGCTCTCGCGCAAGATGAAAAACTCGGAACGCGATATTACAGCCTTTCCTCTCAAATCATGGAGGAGAGAGAAGAGTATTATCGCGTTCTCGAAAAATCTTCAAAGACCAACAGCGCTGACAGGACCGATTGGCTGACCTGGTTCCTGGGTTGTTACCAACGCGCTATCGAAAGATCAGATAAGATCATCGGACATGTTTTGGCCAAGGCTGATTTTTGGCAAAAACATGCTCAGGCAGTCATGAATGAGCGGCAAAAAAAGATTGTAAACCGTCTCTTGGACACCGGGAGAGGCGGCTTTCAGGGAGGACTGACAACCCGGAAGTATGTTTCTATGGCCAAGGTAAGCCGCGCCACTGCATTCCGTGAAATTTCGGATTTGGTTGAAAAAAGGATTCTTCGCCAAAACCCCGCCAAAGGACGCAGTGTCAATTATGACCTGCAGTGGTAAGGACCATTTTAGGCCCAGGCAGAATCTTCTGCGGCCCTCCGCGGCCTCGAAGGAAGTCCCTCGTCGTCGTCCCTTCGGGACGCCTCCTGGGACAGCCCCAATTCGAGCTGGGATTAAGGAAGTCCCTCGTCGTCCTTTAGGACTCCTCGGGACGTTTCTTTTCTAGCCTCACTGGAAAACGTTCGGCTGAAAAGAAACGGAGATTATTTGAAGGACGCCCCGCGTCGTCGCTGCGCTCCTCCTGGGGCAGCTTTTTTCTAGCCTCGTAAAAAACACTCGGCTGAAAAAAGCTGGGTGAGCGACGGGAATTGAACCCGCAACCCCTAGATCCACAATCTAGTGCTCTAACCAGGTTGAGCTACGCTCACCATATAAGAAGGCGGGAAGAAGGCCCAATTATAGGCCAACGGGCGGATTTTTTCTATTGGCAAGTCACGGAAAGGGGGCGTAGAATTTAAATTCATGAGGAGAAAAGGCCGGAGAAAATCATCTTCCCGGAGGAAGTCCTCACGAAAGAAGGCGCCCGCCCGAAGGCGCCCCCGGGCCAAACTGCGGTCTCGGCTTCGGCCGGCGGTCAAGGCCGCAGGCCAAAGCCCCGTGACCGATCTTCCATTTTCTTACGGCGAAACAAAACTCGTCCTGATGGTCCGGGACCCCTATTGGGCTTACAGCTACTGGGATTTTTCGGGGGAGACCTGGAATTGGATTCAGCAGAAATTTTCCGAGGACCCCTCCCTCAAATCAATGATTCGGGTCCACGACCTTGAGGCGAGGCGGTCCTATGACCTCTTGATTTCTCTGGAGACCAAAAACTGGTATCTCCATTTGGGGGTGCCGGATCACCGTTATAGGGCGGAGCTGGGGATCGGGAACGGAAGAGACCGTTTTTATCTGATTGCCCGATCGAATGAAGTCCGGACCCCCCGGGACTCTCCGTCTGAGGTGGTCGATCCGGAATGGAGCGACCGGGACCTCGACGAAATCTACCGGCTCTCCGGGGGAGGAAAGCCGGGCGTGAGTTCCCCCGGGTCTTCGTTCGCCTCCCGTCAGGATCTGGCTGCCTGAGAATCCGTAAACTCAAATTCTAAACCGATGAAAAAAGGTTATCTTTTACTCGTCCTTCACGCACACCTGCCCTTTGTGCGCCACCCGGAGCACCGGGATTTTCTGGAGGAGCGCTGGCTCTTTGAGGCGATCACCGATACCTACGTCCCCTTGATCGATCTTTTTGACCGGTTGCAGGCCGAGGCGGTTCCCTTCCAGGTGACGATGTCGGTGACGCCGACCCTTGCCACGATGTTGAAAGATTCGTTTCTTCAGGAGCGGTATCTTTGCCATCTTTCCAAGTTGATTGAGCTGGCTGAAAAGGAAAGGGACCGCACCCGAAACAGCCCCCAATTTCATCCGCTGGCCGAGCTCTACCACGAGCGCTTTCTCCGGGTGCGCACTATTTTTCAAAACCGTTACGGAGGGAATCTCATCCGGGCCTTTCGAAAATTCCGGGAGGCCGGAAACCTGGAGCTGATCACCTGTGCGGCGACCCACGGTTACCTTCCTTTAATGCGCCCGGCGCAGGCCTCCGTCCGGGCCCAGATCCGCACCGCCGTCGAATTTTGCGAAGCGGTATTTGGAAGGAAACCGAAGGGGATCTGGCTTCCGGAGTGCGGATTTTTCCCGGGCGATGATCAGCTTTTAAAAGAAAACGGACTTGAATATTTTTTTGTCGACGCCCACGGAATCCTTCACGGCTCGCCCCGGCCCCAATACGGCGTTTATGCGCCGGTCCTTTGCCCTTCGGGGGTGGCGGCCTTCGGGCGGGACCTCGAAAGCGCCAAGCAGGTTTGGAGCGCTGAGGAAGGCTATCCGGGAGACTTTTGGTACCGGGAATTTTACCGGGACATCGGGTTTGACCTGGATGATGCTTACCTCCGTCCCTACCTCCATCCCGACGGAATCCGGATCAATACCGGTCTCAAGTATTACCGGATCACGGGGAAGACCTCTCATAAAGAACCCTATGAGCCGGCCCGGGCCCAAGCCAGGGCCCAGGAGCATGCGGCCAATTTCCTTTTTAACCGGGAACGTCAGACAGAATTCCTTTACGAGCGCCTCGGCCGTAAACCCGTGATCGTTTCCCTTTATGACGCCGAGCTCTTCGGGCACTGGTGGTTTGAAGGCCCCGAGTTTTTGGAAAATTTAATTCGAAAAATAGCGCGGGAATCGGAAACGCTGGAGCTCATCACGGCCCCGCACTATTTGGAACGGGAGCCGGGGAATCAGCCCCTCGTGCCCTCCTATTCGAGCTGGGGATACAAGGGCTACAGCGAGGTTTGGCTCGAAGGCTCCAACGACTGGATTTACCGCCATCTTCACAAGGCCTCGGAGAAAATGTCTGAGCTTGCGAAAAGCCAAACGCAGCCGGGCGAGCTTCTCCGCCGGGCGCTCAATCAGGCGGCCCGGGAATTGATGCTGGCCGAATCGAGCGACTGGGCCTTCATGATGAAGACCGGGACGGCGGTGAGCTATGCCGAGAAGAGAACGAAGGAGCACCTTTTGAATTTTCTCCGGCTGGATGAGGCCATCCGGCACGGCGCCGTGGAGGAGGGCTGGCTTGCCGGACTTGAGGCGAGGCACTGCATTTTTCCAAACATCAATTACCGTCACTACGCCTAGAACCCTCTGGGGTTGCCCTCCTTTGTAAAGACATCCCGTCAAATGGCCGATAACATCCTTTGCCGACAGCCTTTATGAATAAGCGACCCCTCAGCGTTTTTTTGATGTTTGCGGTCCTTGTGGGGACCCTTCCAACAACCGGAAATGCACAGGCGGTTTCCGGCGGGGGACCCACCCTTTCCATTTCAGCGCCCTCCGCCATCCTGCTCGACGCTGCCACTCAAAAAATTATCTACGCCAAATCGCCCCACGTCCGCCGTCCTCCGGCCAGCACGACGAAGGTGATGACGGCGCTCGTTATTTTGAACCACCTTTCGCTCGACACCGTGATTCGAATCCCAAACTGGGTGGTCACCATCGAGCCCTCCAAGGCCAACCTTCGTCCCGGAGAGCGTTACCGGGTCCGGGACCTTCTGCATGCTTCGCTGATCAGCTCGGCAAACGATGCGGCCGAGGTCCTGGGGGTTTATGCGGCCGGTTCGAGGGCCAATTTTGCCCGGTGGATGAACGACCGTGCCCGGCGAATGGGCTGCCGGGACACTCATTTTGGAAATGCGAGCGGCCTCCCGCCTGCGCTTCAGTATTCAACGGTTTATGATTTGGCGCTGATCATGAAAGAGGCGCGAAGGTATCCTTTTATCGTGGATTCCCTGGGCCGGAAATTTCACACCATCAAAAGCCTGGAAGGCCGCCGAATCCACCTCAAGAATCACAACAAGCTTTTGTGGCGCTCACCCCGGACTGTCATCGGGAAGACCGGATACACCCGAAAGGGCCGGCATTGTTTTGTCGGCCGGATTCAAATGGGGGGGCGGGAAGTTTTTGTCTCCCTCCTGGGGAGCCACCGCCTGTGGAAGGATTTAAAAATCCTTCTCGATTACCAATTTGGAGTGGCCCTTTACAAAATCCACATCAACCAGAGGCGATATACGCCCTCTGAAACGGCTGCCATTCAGGCCGCTCTCGGCCGGGCGGGTATTCCTGCGGGCCCCCGGGACGGAAAATTCGGTCCCCGGACCGTCCGGGCCGTCGAGCTTTTCCAAAAACACGCGGGCCTTCGTTCGGACGGAATCCTGGGGCCCCTGACCTGCAAGCGATTGACTCACTACGGGCTTCCTGCCGCCACTTGCCGCTGACCCCATTCAGACGGCTCTCGATATGAACAGGCTTTCTTCCTATAATAACCGGCCTATGTTCCGGTCCGGCCCGGCAAAGCGGCTTTTCTTGGGTTTGTGTCTTGTGTTTCTGGCAGCCTCAGGCGGCACGAACGAACGTCCCTCCCAAAAGGAGGCCCTGATTTCGGATTTCGAAGACGGCACCTTCACCAATCTTTTCGGCGGGGAGAGCGGGGCCTGGAACCTCAATATGGAGGATCTGGAGCAGGGAACCGTGCCCGAGATCGTGGAGATGGCCGGTCCCCGGAATTCATCTCGCTGCCTCAAACTGGTCTACGATGTCAAATCAATCCTGCCTGCCCAAAACGGTTTTTGGACCAAGCTCATGAATTTTGACGCCGCCTCCTACGACCACCTTGAATTCGAAGTCAAAGGGGATTCGCAAGCGGGGTTTGATCAAGAATTCAAAGTGGCGCTCAAAAGATACAAGGACAAGTTGAAAGACGACAAGATCAAGGGCACGGCGGCGGTGCCCGTGACTTCGGAATGGCAGACCGTGTCGATCCCCCTCAACCGGATGACCGGCCTCTTTGATTTTTCCAACCCCGAAGTCTGGGAAAATCCGGGCCTCAGTCGAAAAGACCTCGATGAGTTTGTCGTGGTTTTTCAGGACCGCCAGCTGAAGAAGAAAAGCGGCGTCATTTATTTGGACAATCTTCGCTTTGTGCGGACGGGAAAACCGGGGCCGACTCCGGTGGCCTCGCCGCCCCGGAAGGGGATAAAGACGCCCGTCCGGCTGGAAGGCGTGGCGTATGCCAAGTTCTTGATCCAACGTCTCGGAGGGTTTCCCGAGAGGCTTGCGGTCAAAAAGGAATTTTCCTCGGACGATCGGGCCTTTCTTTTGGAAGTCGCCCGTGACACGTGGCGGTTCTTTGACCAGATCGTGGACCAGGAACACGCCCTTCCGCTGGACACCGTTCAATTGGGAAAAACGAAGCCCGTGGATGAAGCGACCTGGGTGGGGGATTACACCAACGTGACCAACATCGGCCTCTATTTGATGGCGCTCGTCTCTGCCCACGACCTTGGTTTCATTTCCCGGGAAGTTTCGATCGCCCGGATTAAAAAGACACTCGATACCCTCGACCGGTTGGAGACCCACGAAAGCGGATTTCTTTACAATTATTACGACACGACGACTCTGGAGCGGACCACTTACTTTGTGTCGCTCGTGGACTCGGGCTGGCTCGCCGCCGGGCTTTACGTGGTGAAAAATGCGTTTCCGGAAGTCTTCGGGGAGCGAGTCGGGACAATGCTTTCCAAAGCGAACTTCTCATTTTTCTACGACTCCGTGGAAAGGCAGATGAGGCACGGCTATTACGATCACCTCGGGGTTTACTCGGACTACAATTACGGGCCGCTCTATTCGGAATCCCGGGCCATCAGCTTTATGGCGATTGGACGGGGTGATGTGCCGAAGGAACATTGGTTTCTGGGGCTGGTCAGGACCTTTCCCGAGAATTATGCGTGGCAGGTCCAGCCGCCGAGGAACCGGGTGGAGCGGACGACACTGGGTTTCACTTATCCCGGCGGGCATTACGAATGGAATGATTTGAAATATGTGCCGAGCTGGGGCGGTGCTGCCTTTGAGGCCCTGATGCCGGTCCTGGTCCTGGAGGAGAAGGGCCTTGCGCCGAAGGGGCTCGGCTTGAATGACGTCCGTCACGTTCAGGGACAAATCCGTTATGCCGTCGAGGAGCTCGGGTTGCCGGTTTGGGGGATGTCTCCGAGTTCGGTCCCGGAGGGCGGTTACTCGGAATTTGGAGCAACCCCTTTCGGAACGAAAGGATATCCGGCGGGCATTGTGACGCCGCATGCGAGTGCGTTGGCGCTTGAGTTTGCGCCGGAGGCGGTCGTTCAGAACCTTCGGCGGTTGATCAAGCTTTACGATATTTACGGCGAATACGGGTTTTACGATGCCGTGAACGTGAAGACCGGGCTCGTCGCCCGGAAATACTTGGCGCTCGATCAGGGCATGATCTTGATTGCGATCAATAATTATTTGAATGACGGCGCCATTCGCAGGCGCTTTCATGCGGACTCGGCGATGAAGCAGGCGGAGGAGATTTTAAGTGCCGAAGATTTTGGGATTGAATAAGGAGAGGCAAATACTTCCTTTGCAGGGCGGGACTCTCCCGGGAGGCCGGCAGCCTTGTAACGAAATTTACCATCTCTTCGCCTCCTCCAATCAGGTGTTGGCCGTCTTTTCAACCCGGCACTTTGACGCCGCCAAGGATTGGAAGCGTTTCCTTGAATCCCTCAAGCTTCCTTCCGATCACTTCTCAACGGTGAGACAGGTTCATGGGGCGAAGGCGGTTACGGCCTCACCGTCTCTCAATCCGGCGGGCGATTTGGAGGCGGATGGAATGGTGACTCGGGAGCCCCGGCTGCCTTTGATTATCCGCACGGCGGATTGCGCTCCGGTTTTTTTGTTTGACCCGGTCACGCCTGCGATCGGAATTTGCCACGCGGGTTGGCGGGGGGCGAAAGCAGGAATTATTGAGCGGACCGTTGAAAAGATGAAGGGCGAATTTGGGACAAGTCCTGCCCGGCTGGAGGCGGCCGTGGGGCCCGCCATCTGCGTCTCCTGCTATGAAGTCGGGAAGGAATTCAAAAACGACTTCCCGAATTTTGTTGTCGAAAGAGATTCCAGGTATTATTTCGATTTGGTGGGAGAAGTTAAAAGCCAGCTCTACGGGTGCGGTGTCCCCGAGATTTCTGTCAGGGAATCGGGTTTTTGCACGGCGTGTTCGACCGACCGGTTTTTCTCGGCCCGGCGGGAAGGCCGGGAAACCGGGCGGCTTCTCTCGCTCCTTATGCTAAAATAGGCCGCCATGATTCAAGCCACACAAATTCGAAAGGGGATGACGATCCTGCACGAAAAGGAAATCCAGCTCGTTCTCGACCAGCGGCATTACACGCCGGGCAACAAACGGGGCTTTGTCCAGGTCTCGCTCAGAAATCTCAAGTCGGGCAAGATCACGCAGACCCGGTTTGCCTCGGAAGACCGTGTGGAACTTGCTGTCCTGGACCCCCGTCCCGTCCAATACCTCTATCACGATTCCGCAGGGTTCCATTTTATGGACCTTCAGGACTATCAAAATTTTCCCCTCCCCGAGGCCCTCGTGGGTGACGACCGGAATTACCTGAAGGAAAATATGGAGGTGGAGATCCTTTGCCACGACGGAAAACCATTGGCGCTTCAATTACCCAAGGTGGTCGTGTTGAAAGTGACGGAATCGCCGCCGTGGGTGAAAGGAGATTCGGTCTCGAACAACATGAAGCCCGCCGTGTGTGAGACCGGCCTGAAGGTCCAGGTGCCGATTTTTATCGACGAAGGGACCGAAATCAAGGTCAACACTGAGACCGGCACCTACGTCTCCCGCGCTTAGAAACTTGGGCGGTAGAGGATTCGAACCTCTGACCTCTGCGATGTGAGCGCAGCGCTCTAACCGGCTGAGCTAACCGCCCAAAATTAGCGCTGCCGGGAACAGGATTTGAACCTGCACAGCCTTTCGGCCACTAGACCCTGAATCTAGCGCGTCTGCCAATTCCGCCATCCCGGCAAAATCGGGGCATTATACCATTCCAAAAAGAAACCCGCCTCCCGGCGTTTTTATTGCGGCTGGGGAGCGCGTTCCTGGGCGGCGAGGATCGCGAAGGCGAGATAAATCGTGGTGAGGGCGAGGGAGGTCAGGAGATTCACGGGGACGGGAAAGTTGGGAAAGAGCCACACGAGGGCTTGAAGCAGGGCCATGGGTGTGAGGGCATAAAAACAGATGTTCAGAATCGAACCGTAACGAAGTTTTGTTTTTCGAAAAAGGTTCAAGAGAATTCCGATTAAGCTGTAGAGGAGCGCGGCGGTCATTTTCCAAAGATAAAATCCCACGAAAGAGGTCAGGAAAAAAATGGCTGCCAGCCAGGGAGAGAGTTTCCGCCACAGCTGGCTGATTGTCTCCTGCGTGAAGGAAACATTGCGCCAATTGGCCGCGTTGCCTTGCTGAACAATGTTTTGGATCCGAAGCTCTTCGGTGCTCGGGTCCCGGTAGCCCACTTTGGTCCGGGTGATCACCACGACTGCCTTCTCCAAATCGGCCGGGTCCGGGGAGTCCTTGGCCGGGTCCAAATAGATCAAAGCCCCCCATCGGGAATGGGTGAGGAGACGGGGCTCTGCAATTTTCATTTCGAGGCCCTGGCGGGTCAAGGTCATTTCCGGGAGATTCTGTTTGAGCCAGCCCACGAATTCATTGGCCGCCGGCATCCATTGGATACGGAAAAGGATCATTCCATAAAGGGCCAGGAGAAAACTCAGGTATCCGAGGTAAAGAAAACCCCGGTAGACTGGAGCGGTCAGGGCCTGGCGGTAAAACTTCAGGCTGAAAAGGGCCAAAATCGGACTCAAAAGGAAAGTCGACATTTGATTCATTATCGTCACCGGCATTTTAAACATTAGCCGGCCGTCCTGCAAGGGCTTCAGCCGAATCAACAAAAATTTCTATCAAAAGGGGATTGGGGTTATAATTTTACGGGTATGTCCATGACGGTGGTTGCCACGAACCGGGAAGCCCGCCACAAATACGAGCTCTTTGACCAATATGAGGCCGGTATTGCCCTGAAGGGGGCGGAGGTCAAGTCCTTGCGGGAAGGGCGTATCAATCTAAAGGACAGCTTTGTCCGGATTGTGCGGGGCGAAGCGTTCCTGTTTAATTGCCACGTGAGCCCCTACTCCCACATCCAGGATATCCGGACGGCGGACCCGACCCGCCAGCGGAAGCTCCTCCTGAAGCGTGATGAAATCGACCGCCTGAGCGGGCAGGTTTCAGCGAAGGGCCGGACCATCGTTCCGCTCTCGATTTATTTCAAGAAGGGCCTGGCCAAGGTCGAAATTGCCGTGGCCCGCGGAAAAATGGAATTTGATAAAAGGGAGACGCTTCGCCGGAGAATCGCCGACCGGGAGGCGGCCCGGGCGATTAAGAGCAGTTCAAGGATTAGGGGCAAGAAAAGATAGTCAGGCTTTTTAGAAGCATCCGTCACCGCGGTCTTTGCGATGACGTTTTTTGGGGCTGATGAGTTTCGACAGGGATCGATCTTTGAAAGGGGAGCATGCCGAGGTTGTGAGGAGGCCTCGTGAAACACCTCACACTACAATAAAAGCTGATAAACTCAGCTGGGCGAATCGGTCTTTCGGACCGGTCGCTCTTCCTCTCGCCGTCTAAAGTACGGCGACATCTCTGGGGGCTTCGGCCCGTGGGCCTCTTGGGGTGACGAATCAACGGGCTCGGTTCAGGCAATCGCTTTCAGGGCCTGGACTCAGCCGAATGAAAGCTGGTTCCGAAAAATCCTCTCTATGGGAGTTTTGGGAACGAGATCAAATCATAGGGTAAGCATGTAGCGCTTCTTCAGGGAGGTTCTCTGGACGCGGGTGCAAGTCCCGCCAGCTCCAGGCATCCTTCAAAGTGAGAGAACGATTGCGACAATACACGACGGGTCGGGCGGAGCTCGACCAATTCATCTTAGAGCTCATTGACAAGGCGGGGGGGTCTCCCGACACCGAGCTTTTGCGGGAGATGGTCACGACCGTGATCCGCCTGCGCGATGAAAAGGTGGGGCGGGGCGATCTCAAGATCATCAATACCGCCGTCAAAGAACTCCGTTACGCCGTCAAAATTTTTTCCCCTTATCGAAATATCCGGAAAGTCGCGCTCTTCGGCTCCGCCCGCACTCCCAAGACCGATCCGGCCTACCGGCAAGCCCGGGAATTCGGGCGGCGAATTGCGGCCCGGGGCTGGATGGTCATCACAGGCGGGGCCACCGGGATCATGCATGCCGGCAATGAAGGCGCCGGCCGGGAGAAAAGTTTCGGCGTCAATATCCGTCTTCCGTTTGAGCAGGAAGCCAACCCGATCATTGCAAAAGACCGAAAGCTTATCAATTTCAAATATTTCTTTACCCGCAAACTGATCTTCCTCAAAGAGTCCGATGCCACGATCCTTTTCCCCGGCGGTTTCGGGACCCACGATGAGGGTTTCGAGACATTGACCCTGGTCCAAACCGGAAAGACCGGGCCCCGGCCGATCATCTGCATCGACCCGCCCGGTTCCAATTATTGGTCCTCGTGGCGGCAGTGGGCGGAACGGTCCCTGCTTCGAGAGGGCATGATTGACCCCGAGGACCTCGATCTAATTACCTTCACTCACGATATCCGGGAAGCCGTCGAAGCGATCACCGGTTTCTACCAGAATTACCACTCTCTGAGGTTTGTTGGCGATAAGCTTGTCATTCGAATGGCACGGCCACTGGGGGAGGCCGAGATCCGTCTGCTCAACCGGGATTTTCGGAGGATCCTGCGCCGGGGCCAGTTTCAAAGGGTTGAAAGTCCCCTTCCCGAGGAAGGGAATGAGCCTGAAACCTTCTCTTTGGCCCGGTTGGTCTTTGACTTTAACCGGCGGGATTTTTCAAGGCTACGCCAGCTTATCGAGGTCATAAATCGTGCCTAGCGCATGCCCGGCATTTCGTTTGGGGGGAATCCTGCTTAGGGGAGGATGCTTGGCGGGCTTTGTTACTAAAGCGGTTGACAAAGTATTAAGCGTAAGCTATCTTTTCGATGTCAAAATAGATAGGAGAAAGGCAGAGGAGAATACGAATAGATCGACTGTCTTCACGGATTTTTTTTATGCCTATTTTTGGGGCATGGTTAAAGTTGTTAATAGCAGCTTAGGAGAACCCTGATCACGGTGAAAGAAAAAACCGGAACGAGCGGAAGATTAAAAAGGACAGGACATCTCACACTGGCCGTAGTTTTTCTGCTTTCTTTGCAGTTCCAGTTCCTTCCCGACGCCTTTCCGTCGCCGTTGGACACCCCCGCCGCCGGGGGATCTATTCCTGAGGTGGATCCAGGGATCGAAGATTCTCATCTTGTCTTCTTGGACTCCTCGGAAAATTCGTTTGCCATTTTTTCCAACAGAGAGATTTTGGATGTTCCCGAGGTGACCGGCCGTGTCGAATGGAAGGAAGGCATTCCTCAGTTTCATCCCACCCTTTGGATTGATCATCTTGAAACTCTCTACATTTTAAGGGCCCCTTCCGAGGGGGCTCATTTGAGTGTGATCGAGCGTTTGCCGGAGGGAGGGTTCGGCCGTCTGCTTCGATACCGTGGGATCGGGCAGTCCGGGCAATGGGTGGACCTCGAATTTATTTATGATGACGCCCAAGACCAACTCACCATTCTAGACCGTCTCGAGGGGCAATTTTTCAGAACGACCTTTGCAAAGGGCCGTCCGGTTCCGGTGGCGGTGACTCCGGCGACGGAGAAACGCCAGACCCCCAACCTCAGGGCGACGGGTCCTTCCGGGAATAAAAAGTTTTCGCTGGGAAACCAGCCGGTTTTGATTGAACCTCAAATTCAAGTTGGTCGGCTTCTCCCGCAAGTTTCCGGTTTTCGCAAGAGTGATGCGTGGCTTCGCTGGCATCTTCGGGGCCCTCCGAAGGAGGTCCTGCTTCCATGAATGCCTTTTACCGCCCCGACAAACCACTCGCTGTAAAACTCCTCTCGGTTTTCGTCATCGTTTCGTTTCTTTTGACCCAGTTCGATATCCAATTGGCCTTTGCCTACCCCGTTTCAGCCCCAGCGGCTCTTTCTCCCACAGGAAAGATTTCCCCGGATTCGGGTCACACGGAAGATTCCGTCAGAAAAGACCTCGAAGACATCCATTACATGCAGGATCTCGGAGAGGCACCCCGGGAAGCTCCGCCACTCGCCCCGCCCGAGGAAAAGCCCGCCGATGAGCAGGGAAAGAAGGAAGACAAAGACAAACAGGAAGCTCAGGCCTTGAAAGCTCCCGTCTCCTTTTTTGAGCCCAAACCCATCGAAAAGGAAAAGCCCTTGCCGGAGCAGAAGGAAGGGGAAGTTGAAGAAAAAGAGTCGGAGCCTGGAGAGGAAGCGCCCTTCGTTTACGATGAGACCGAGGCCCGAAGTTTTGAATACGCCCTTGCCCTCCTTTCCCAAGACGGGGTGGCCGTGGCGGCGGTTGTGGAGGGTCTTACCGAGGAAAATTTTCGCCAACTCCTCACCCTCAAGAAGGAAGTCGGAATCCTGGTCCTTTCCGGCGAAACGGTCCTCTTTACAACGAGCGATGCGAGTGAGCTTAAGATTTTGAAGTCGGTGGGCGAGCTTGCCATGAACGCTGATTTTACCGCCCACACGCATCCGGTCAAGGCGACCGGGCCCAGCGATGCGGATGTCGCCAATGCCGGCGAAAAGATCGAATACGTTATCACCCCCCAAAAGGTATTTGGTTACAACCGTTACGGGCTTCTTTTTCAGGAGTCTTACGCCTTCCTATTAGAAGAGATCCAGGCAGCCCTCCAGGAGTCGGGGAGAGAGGGCGGCAAAGATGCCGCCGAGGCCCGCAGCGCCCTCCACCAATTCATCCGGGCGATGGATGAATACGCCAATGCCGCTGAAGCTTCCCGTTCCCTCTTTCGGGCGGGGACCTTGGCGGGTCCGGAAGAAAATTCGTTTTTGTTGGCGGAAACGGCGCTGAGAAGCTTCGTGGCCTTAAGCGATTTGGTTGCGGAGCGGATCGAGATTTCCCCTGCTGAGACAGACCGGTTTCGGGTGGTTTTGGGGCACGGAGCGGATCGTTATGAGTATGTGGTCAATCCGGCCACCGGAGAGGCGGCCCTGGCTCTGCGTCGGACGGTCATGAGCGGGGGGGTGAGGGTCGTCGAGGAGTACGATTCGACGGGGAAGATTGTGAGGATCCTCGAAGAAGACGGCGGGAAAGCGCTGTCCGTCTTTTTCTATGACGAAGCCAAAAATCAGGTTGCGAAGGTCAACCTTCAGAACCGGACGTTGGAAGTCTTTACCCTTGAGGCCGGCGGGAAAAAGGCGGGCGCCTTGTTGGGAAATGGGTTTTACGACGATTCGGCCCGAAACTACTCCCTGCAATCCGTGGCGGACAACAAAGTCAGTCACTTTAGCTACGGGGGGGATGGTCTCCTGTTTACGGCGGACGATCAAAGCATCCCCAGGCCCGAAGCGCCTGCGGTGGCTCGGCGGCAGGATTTGAGTTCCATAACTCAACCGGCGGCTGGGGGAGGCGGGTCGGCGACCCGGATTGAGAACGAGGTCCAGAAACTGCAGGATTTAATCATTGATTATTCGGAGTGCGCCAAAGACGGGAGAAAGCGGAAGTCCGGTGCCTGTCAGGACCTCCTCGATCAAATCGATGCCCTGCAAAGGTCCATTGAGAATATTGCGGCAGCCAGCGCAGTTTCAGGTCCCGGCGGCGGAGAGGGGGGGCAGGGTCCGGCGGTAGCGACGGAGACGGGTGCGGTGACGTCAACGGCGGCAAGTCCTGTCACCGTGACTCCCGTGGAAACGGCCGGATCCGTCGAAATTCCCTCCGTGCCCACGGTGGTGCGCGACGTGAGACCGGTTGAGGCGGCCAGGATCCCTTCCTTTATTCATCAAATCGCCCTTTCAGACACACTCTCCAGGATTGTTGAGTATTCGGATGAAAGTTATTCCACGATTGTGGGGCGGCGTGAAATTGAGGCTCTGCCCGACGGCACGAGCCGGATCACGACCGATCTCGACGAGAGTTTTAACCCAACAAGGCTCAGCCAATTCTTGGACCAAAAAGAGATTTCCGAAGGTGTGACCCGGATTATCAAGTATAAAGACGTTTCGTTTCTTGAAGTTGACGCAACCAGCCTCACCCAGGTCCTTCCCGACGGCACGAGCCGGATCACGACCAATGTCACTGAGTCGGGTCAGGCCACGGAACAGAGTGAATTCATTGACCAATTGGCCCTTGAAGGCACCGAGGCTCTGGTTGTTACCTATTATAAGGATGGCAACTTCCAGATCCTTGATAGCCGGAACCGCTTGGAGACTCTGGCCAGCGGCGCCACCCGGATCGTGACCGAGGCCTCTGAGACCGGGGCCGCCACCGGGGAGAGTGACTTTATCGATCAACTCACCCTCTCGGATGGCGCCCTC